>NZ_JAMQQG010000044.1 GCF_023716925.1 Frankia sp. R82 | reverse complement strand
GCCGCAGCCCGCCACCGGCCTGCTGGCCGGCCGATCCGCCCGGACCGGTCGGCGCGGCCGGCCCGGGCGGATCGCCGGCCCGGTCCCACTGCCGGTAGACGTGCACCACCCGCTGAATGACGGTGAGCGAGGTCGCCCCGACCAGGAACCACAGCGCGGCCGGCAGCAGATAGGGCACGCCGAGCCCGTACAGCCCGGCGGCCACCAGCAGGGTCAGCAGCCGCTCGCCACGCTCGGCGAAGCCGACGTTGCAGGTGAACCCGAGCCCCTCGGCCCGAGCCTTGACATAGGAGGTGATCGAGCCGGCAACCAGGCAGATCAGCGCCGCCACCACCAGCGGCATGGAGTCGCCGTCCCCGGCATACCAGATCACCAGTGAACCGAAGATCGCGGCGTCGCCGACCCGGTCCGAGGTGGAGTCGAGGAAGGCCCCCCACTTGGACGACAGGCCCCGGGCCCGGGCGATCACTCCGTCCATCAGGTCGGAGAAGACGAACAGGGTGATCACGATCGTGCCGAGGAAGAACACGCCGCGGGTGAAGAACCCCAGCGCCGCGCCGGCGACCCCGACGGTGCCGATGATCGTCACCACGTCCGGCGAGATCGACGAACGGGCCGCCCACTGGCTCACCGGGTCGAGCACCTTCTGGATCTGCGGTCGTGCCTTGCTTGCGAGCATGTCCGTCCCGTCATCCCGCCTCTGCCCGGCTTCGGGCGGTCTTCACAGTACCGCTGTGCACAGGGGCGACCGCCGCCGCGACAGGTGGCCGCCGGCCCCTGCCGCGCACACCTCGCCCGCCGCGCCCGAGTTGTGCTCCACGTCACAAAGGAGGACTCTGCGGATACCGGCAGCGCAGATGTCCGGACCAGGGGAGGCCTCGATGACGGTGGGCTCGGGTGAGGTACGCAACGTGGCGCTGGTGGGACACACCGGTGCCGGCAAGACCGCGCTGGTCGACCGGTTGCTGGCCACCGCCGGTCCGCCCGAACGTCACGACGGACGCCACACCGCCCACACCAACCACCTCGGGCACGCCGACGGCGACCACCACCCGGCCCACTCCGACGGCCTCACTTTGTGCTCTTTTGACTACCAAGGGTTGACCATCAATCTGTTGGACACCCCGGGCCACCCCGATTTCGTCGGCGACCTGCGCGCCGGGCTGCGCGCCGCCGACGCCGCTCTGTTCGTCGTCAGCGCCGCCGCCGGCGTGGACGCGGCGACCAGCCTGTTGTGGGCCGAGTGCGCCGCGGTGGGGATCCCGCGGGCGATCGCTCTCACCCATCTCGACCACAGTCGGGCCGACCTCGATGCCGCGATCCGCGACTGTCGGCGTGCGTTCGGCCCCGGTGTGCTGCCGGCGATGCTCGCCCGCCGGTCGGACGACGGCACCCTGCGGCTGGCCGACCTGCTGCACGACCGGACCGTCGAGTACTCGCCGCAGGGCGACCGCCGGGAGCAGCCCACCGGCCCGGTCGCCGATCGGCCGGCCGCTGCCGACACCACTGGCACCGCTGATGCCGGACACGCCGTCCGGGCCGCCCGGATGGCGCTGATCGAGGGCATCATCGCCGAGAGCGAGGACGAGACCCTGCTGGAGAGCTACCTCGGCGGCGCCGAACCGGATGCGGAACTGCTGTCGGCGGATCTGGCCACCGCGGTTACCCGAGCCAGGTTCTTTCCCGTTCTGCTCACCGGCCCACTGACCGCCGTCGGCACGCCATCCACGCCATCCACGGCGGTCGCGGCGCCCGGCGGGTTCGGCTCGCACGACCTTCTCGACCTGATCGCCCGGTCCTTCCCCGCCCCGTCGTCCGGTCGGCTGGCCGCCCCCTGCCGGCCGGACGGCTCCCCCCGTCCGGCCGTGACCGCGGAGGACGCGGGCCCCCTGGTCGCCGAGGTCATCCGCACGACGACCGATCCGTATGTCGGCCGCATGTCGCTGGTACGGGTCTTCAGCGGGACCCTGCACCCCGACGACATCGTCCGGGTCGGCGGGCACGCCGAGCATGACGACGACGAACGGGTCGGTGCGCTGTCGCGTCCGTACGGGCTGGCCCTGCACAGCGTGCCGCAGTGCGGGGCCGGTGACATCTGCGTCGTGACGAAGCTGGCCACGGCCGAGACCGGCGACACCCTGTCCAGCCCGGACGATCCCTGCCTGCTGCCGGTGTGGCCGATGCCCGAACCCCAGCTGCCACTGGCGATCCGGGCCCGCGCCCGGGCCGACGAGGACCGGTTGTCGATCGCGTTGTCCCGGCTGTGCCTGGAGGATCCGGGCCTCCGGGTCGTTCAGGACCCGCAGACCGCCCAGATCGTGCTGTGGAGCATGGGCGAGGCACACGCCGAGGCGGCCCTCGACCGGCTTGCCACCCGCTACGGCGCCGCCGTCGACGCCGAACCCCCGGTCGTCGCGCTGCGCGAGACGCTGGCCGCCCCCGCCCACGGCAGCGGACGTCAGGTCAAACAGTCCGGCGGGCACGGGCAGTACGCCGTCTGCGAGATCGAGGTGGAGCCGCTGCCCCCGGGTTCGGGACTCGAGTTCGTCGACGAGATCGTGGGCGCCGCGATTCCGCGCACCTACATCCCGTCGGTGGAGAAGGGCATTCGGGCCCAGATGGCCGTCGGCGTGCGTCCCGGCCATCCGCTGACCGATCTGCGCGTCCGGCTGGTGGACGGCCGGGCACACAGTGTGGACTCGTCCGATCTGGCCTTCCAGCTCGCCGGTGGACTGGCCCTGCGCGACGCGGCCCGGACCGGCGGCGTCGTCGTCCTGGAACCGGTGCTGACGGTGAACGTCTCCGTTCCGGACGAGTTCGTCGGGGCCGTGTTGGGGGACCTCTGTGCGCGGCGGGGCCGGGTGACGGGAATGGAGCCGGTGCCGCCACCTGTGCTCGATGCCGCCCGTACCGTCGTTCATGCCGAGGTGCCAGAACGGGAAATGTCGCGTTATGTCATGGAACTTCGTTCACTCAGTCATGGCGGCGGACAGTTCCATCGCGAACCGCATGGCTACGAACCGATGCCCCGCCACCTGGCCGACGCACTGACCGAGTGATCCCACGCTCCGACGATCCAGGCGGCTCGCGCAGGCCCGGGCCAGGTCAGTCGATCGGTTCGGCGCGAGCCCACTGCTCGGCCAGCAGGTCCCGAGTCTGGCCGAGCAGGGCCGGCAGCACCCTGGTCTCGCCGATGACGGGCATGAAGTTCGCATCGCCGCCCCAGCGCGGGACAACGTGCTGGTGCACGTGCGCGGCAATTCCCGCACCGGCGACGTGACCGAGATTCATTCCGGTGTTGAAGCCGTGCGCGCCGCTCGTCACCCGCAGGACACGTAGGGCACGGCGCACGAAGAAAGCCATCTCAATGATTTCCTCGGTGTCCATGTCGAGGTAGTCGGCGACGTGCCGATAGGGCACGACGAGCAGATGACCGGCATTGTAGGGATAGAGGTTGAGCACCGCGTAGACCGTTTTTCCGCGGGCGACGACCAGGCCGTCCTCGTCGGTCATCCGGACAATGGCGCAGAAGGGGCACTCGTCCTCACGACCGCGCCCCTCCCCTTTGATGTAGGCGAGTCGATGCGGTGTGTACAGGCGTTGGAACGCGTCAGGCAGGCCGACCCCCGACTGCGGCTCAAGCGGAACGTCATCGGCCGGTGGACCGACGATCATCGCCCAGGCCGCCCAGGTCGCACCGGCTGCACCGGCTGCACCGGCTGCACCGGCACCATCCGCGTCCCGTTCGCCACCCGCAGCACCACCTCGGTCGCCCGCCCCGGCCGACCCGCACGCCGGACAGCCCTTGGCCCGGACCCCCGGATGGCCCGTCGAACGGACCTCCGGGCAGATCCCCCGGGAAGGGTGGTCGTCATCTCGCCAATTTATCAGGACGTGCCACAGCCGGCCGATCCGTAACAGGGAGAGCGTGCCGCCGTGCGGGTGCGCTCCGCCAGAAGAGGAGGGAGACTGACGGCGTGGGGGGGTCGCCGCCAGTCTCCCTCGAGTGGCGTCATTGGTTTCGAACCACGGCGCCTCGACAAGACGCTGCCCACCTCTGCCGCACACAGTGACCAGGAGGAATCTCCCAGCACATCGGGACAGAAAGCCGCACCGATCCCGCACCAGCGCCGCACAATCACAACACTGCCGCCGTGAGACCGGCCTACTCGGACAGATCCAGACGAGGCCCGTAACGCCCTGCTCGGTCAGCCTAGCGGGCCGCGGACCGATCTGTACAGACCGGACGTTATGCCGGGTGGAAATACGCGATGGGAGCCTGCTGTTCCCGTCGCGTTTTCCCACGTCCGACTCACCGGTCTACCGACCCACCAGGAGAGCGGACCCAAGGACGATGCCGATCAACACCGGACCGACCGGTGCGTCTTCTCGTCACCGATTCGCCGTCGCGCGACGATCGGATCTTTCCGTGGCCGTTACTCAGCGCGCGGAGGACCTCTCGTCGCCTGGCCCCACCCTTCCCGCCGACCGGCCCGGGCCAAACCCGGCCGGGGCGGAGTCGGCACGGCGCGGGTCGCCGGTGGCCACCGCCCGAATGCTCACTGTCCGTACAGATCGGCCAGGCCGGCCGGCTGGGCCCGCGGGGACCTTGGCCGGGGGCCCGCAGCCGGGCGCCCCCGCCCGGGCGGCACCAAAGTGGGGGTGGTCGACGATTCCTGAACCTCGTCCGATCGGCCGGCCAGTCGGCCAAAGTGTCGGAATTGCGGCATATAAGCAGGTGCCTGACTGCTCTCCGAGTGGGCTGCAGGCCGGCAGGACCGCGCTGTGCCACCCACCGACGGCACCCCCGTCACCAAACCTGCGGACCGGTCACACCGCCACCAAAGGGGAATCCAGGCCGGAACGCCGCCGCCTGCCCCGGCAACCCGCAACCATGACACTCAGGCCCCACGACCCCGAGGCGCCAACGACCCGCAGACCCGGCAACCCGGCAGAAGAAAAGGGACAGTCAGGACACCCGCCCAAACCCGATCCACGGCACCACTCGCGCCCGCCGGTATCCCCACCCAGCTCAATCGCCCCAGCGGACCAGCGGCGGCACAACTACCAGCTCCGACCAGGCCGACAGACCCGGGCAACCGCAGCCGACCAGCAGCGCAGCCCTCGACCGAGGCGATGCACACGCGGATTCGAAGGATCTGCGGGCCGGCGCGACCAACATCGCGAAGCTCCCGCCAGGCCCCTCCAGAGAAGGAGCACCATGCAGAACAGCCGGTGGGCGTACGTGGTTTCGAACCACGGACCTCTGCCGTGTGAAGGCAGCGCTCTACCCCTGAGCTATACGCCCCTACCGATGGCGCCCCGACAGCTGGCGCCCGTACATATGACGCCCTTGCAGGCGATGGAGCTACCTTACACGGCGCCGACAGCGGCCTGTCGGGGGGCCCTGCGGACGGATACCGCGATGTCCGCCGTCCCTCCGATGTCGATCGTCCCGCCGTTGTCGACCCCCGCGTCCGGTGGGCGTCCGGAGTCAGCTTCGTGTCAGCTTCACCGCGACTGGCCGAGGTTGAGAACCACCCGGACGGGGAAGGCTCAAGGTGCAACGGCCACGGCAGACAGGCCCAGACACTCGGGGGACCTTCGGACATCACGGACGGTAGCCACGCATCGTGACGATGGGTGGCCAGCCATCTGTTGACCGACCGATCTAGGCTCTACCGGGGAAGGGTTCACTCTTCCGGGCCGGGCAACTCACTCAAAACCGCCGTAACGGATGTTGTCTTGGCATAATCTTGTTACCAACGGGACTCAGACAGGGAACTATCCCGTTACACGGGTGCTCGCCCGCACCACCGCACCATGAGAGGCCGCCCGATGACTATTCGTCACGATTCGATCACCGCCGAACTTGCCCTTCGCCTCGTCGTCCCTGGCGGCGCGCCCGTTCCGGTCGCCGCCACTGTCCGATACGAGCCGGCCGATCCTTATGCGATCAGCATCGGATTCCGTACGGGTGCGGATGAAGTGGTGGAGTGGACCTTCGCGCGCCAACTTCTCAGTGATGGCGTCCGCCGGCCCGCCGGCGATGGAGACGTCCAGGTGTGGCCGGCCGCCCAGTCCGGTGGGCGGATCGTCTGCCTTTCGCTGTCCAGTCCGTCGGGGCACGCGTTGTTTGAGATGCCGCGCTCGGAGGTTCTCGCCTTCCTGCGGCGGACCTACTCCGCGGTCCCCCTCGGTGGCGAAAGCGATATCATCGATCTTGATGCAGAACTCGCCCTGCTGATCTGGGGCGGTCCCGAGCGGTGATTTCCACCGGGGTCGGGACAGCTGCCCGGCCCCGGTGAACCGGTGCGGGCACCGTTCGACCGGGGAGGAGCCCTCCCCTACCCGTCGGCCCCGTCATCGGGGTGCGGCGGCGGCATCCCTTGCGCGGACGAGCACTCAACCCGCCTGGCCGAAGTCCATTCGGCCAGGCGGGTCGTCGTCTGTCCGGACGCGCGCTCGGATCCCGCTTGCCGATCCGGCCGAGGTGCTCGGCGGTCCGCCCGCTCCGGGCACGGGCCGACGGTCAGGCGCTGGCGAGGCTCACCAGGCGCCGCGCCTTGAGTTCGGTCTCCTGCCACTCGTCCAGTGGGTCGCTGCCCCAGGTGATGGCCGCCCCCGTCCCGAAGTGCAGACGATCACCCGCGAACCAGAACGTCCGGATGCCGACGCTCAGCCATCCGATGCCATGGTCCGCGTCGACCCAGCCGATGCCCCCGCAGTAGGGGCCACGCGGGACCGGCTCGAGCTCGCGGATGACGCGCAGCGCGCTTGACTTGGGTGCCCCTGACACCGAGCCAGCCGGGCTGGTCGCGGCCAGCAGCTGTGCCCAGCCCACCCCCGGGCGCAACCGCGCCTGAACGGTCGAGACCAGATGTACGAGCCCCGGATGATGCTCGAGTGCGCACAGGGCCGACACGGCCACGCTCCCGACCCGCGCGACCCGACCGAGATCGTTGCGTACCAGATCCACGATCATGACGTTCTCGGCGACGTCCTTCGGCCCCAGCTCGTGCTCGGTCCGCCCGGTCCCCTTGATCGGCCCGGAACGCACGACGTCCCCGTCGCGTTCGAGGAACAGCTCCGGGGACGCGCCAGCGATCCGCAGCCCGGCCTCCGGCACGTCGAGCACCACCGCGTACGGCGCAGGATTACCCGCGGCCAGCACCGCGGCCAGGGCCGCCGGGCCCCCACCGTCCCACCCGTAACCCCCGGTCCCCCGACCGGCCAGCGGGGCGGACAACACCCGGCACAGGTTGACCTCGTAGACGTCGCCCGCGGCGATGCGGCGCTGGACAGCCCGCGCACCGGCGATGTATGCCGCCTCGTCGAGGCTGCTCGTCCAGCTGCCTGCCGACGGACCCTGCCACGGCTGGCGGCACAGTGCCGCGGCACCCCCGACCGGCGCCGGCCGGACGTCGGCGAACCGGACGCAGCGCAGCGCGCCCTCGAAGTCGAGGGCCACGGCCCAGAAGCCGCTGCGGTCGAGCACCGCCGGGTCGTCGGAGATCTCCAGCACCCCGGTGGCGAGGCGCCCACCCGCCAGCAGGAACGATCCGGTCGGCGGCGGCTCGGTCGGCTCCGTCCGGTGGGATCTCCGGCCCGGAAAGCCCGTGTTCGCCCGGCTCACGCCGCTCACCCTAGCCGTCATCGCTAAGTGACGCCGGAGCGCATCCCCCTGTTTGCGCTGCGCCGACAACCGGCCCGTCCGAGCATCAGGGGACCCACGGGACGCGCACCGGTACGTGCGGGGCAGGACGGCGGTGCCGGGCGAGCGGAGCGCGGCTGGCCTGGTGTCCGAGCCGTGGGTGAAACCCGATGTTCACGTGGGACGCCTTGACCCAACGCAACATCTCCGCGACGTCCGGCGGGCCGTTCGACGTAGGGCCCCTTCGTCCGCTAGAGTTCTACCTGCACCGCCGCGCAAGACGGTGCAACGCGGACGTGGCTCAGTGGTAGAGCATCACCTTGCCAAGGTGAGGGTCGCGGGTTCGAATCCCGTCGTCCGCTCGGAAAGTAGAGGGTTTGAGGTCGGTTGCAGCGGCACCCCCGCGGCGGAGTGGCCGAGTGGCTTAGGCAAGGGCCTGCAAAGCCCTGTACGCGGGTTCGATTCCCGCCTCCGCCTCTGGTTCATCGCGGGCGATTAGCTCAGTGGGAGAGCGCTACCTTGACACGGTAGAGGTCACTGGTTCAATCCCAGTATCGCCCACCCCGGGGCCTCGGGTCCCCTTTTTGCGCGAACGGCCACTCCTTGAGGGGTGGCCTTCGTCGTTTCTGCGCCTGGCGCTCCCCGGCGGGCCCGCGAAGGTTCTGCCTGCCAGGTGAGCGGCCCAGGCGGACGGTCCAACACGGTCGTCTGCGTTTCCTAGCGCCGGGGGGCCGGCTGGGTGCGCAGGAAGGATGAGATGCCGTCGGCGAGGCCGGTTGCCGCCCGAGCCCGCCAGGCCGGGTCGACCAGCTCGCCCGCATCGGTCGGATTGCGCATGTTGCCGCATTCGAGAAAGACCTTCGGGACCCGGGAGAGGTTCAGCCCGCCCAGATCGGAGCGGATGGTCATCCCCTGCTGGCCGAGGTAGTCCGCCAGCGGTTGCCCGGTGGCCTGGCCGAACGCGGTGCGCAGGGTCGTCGCCAGTCGAGTGGACGACGAAAGGATCGCTGCGTTCGCCCGGTCGGGACTCAGCGCCGGCGCGATCACATGGAAGCCTCGCCCGGTGGCCGGACCGCCGTCGGCGTGGATGGACACCACCGCGTTCGCACCAAGATCATTAGCGATCTTCGCCCGCTCGTCGATGCACGGACCGACCCCGGTGTCGGTCGTACGGGTCAGGCGAACCACGGCACCGCGGGCACGCAGGATCTGCGCCGTCCGTTGGGCGAGATCGAAGGTGAAGGAATGCTCGGGATAGCCGGCCTCGGTCTGCGCGCCGACGGTGTCGCACTCCTTGCTGATGCCGCCGGCCGGCACCTGCCGGTTGATGGCCGCAGACGCACTGCTGTTACCGCCGTTGTGCCCGGGGTCCAGCACGATCACCTCGCCGGCCAGCGAGGTCGACGGCGCCGCGTGACCCGCAACGCCGGACCCGCTGGAGCCACCCCGGTTGTCCAGCATGGTGCGAAGCCCGAACCCGGCAGCCAGCGCGAGCACGATCACCGCGACCGCCCCGAACGCCCAGACCGCCAGCGGCGGCCAGCGCCGTAGAGCTCCTACCACCCGCCGGCTCCTGATCGACGCCGACGGCCCAGCAACCGTCTTCGAGTCCCGGACCGGCATCGGCCTCCCGATCGACATCGGATGGCGCCGACCGGTGCCCGGCCGCGCGCCCGTGGGGTGTCAGGTCCTGCGCCCGTGCGACTTCACCGTATGCGACGCCTCGGCGAACCGGCTCAGGCGGTGACGAAGTCAATCAGTCGTTCCACCGCGCCAAGCAGCCCCACCTCGAGATCGGCGTAGCTGTCGACGCCGGCCAGGACCCGCCGCCACAGGTCGGCGGGTTCCGCCACGCCCAGCGCCCGGCAGACCCCCTCCTTCCAGGGCTGTCCCCGCGGCACGACGGGCCAGGCGGGAATGCCGACCGACGCCGGCTTCACCGCCTGCCAGATGTCGATGTAGGGATGCCCGGTGACCAGCACATGCTCCCCGGCGACGGCGGCGGCGATCCGGCTCTCCTTGCTGCCGGCGACCAGATGGTCGACCAGCACGCCCAGACGACGGCCGGGGCCGGGGCGGAAGGAGTCGACCACGGCGGGCAGGTCGTCGACACCGTCGAGGCTTTCCACCACGACGCCCTCCACGCGCAGGTCGTCTCCCCAGACCCGTTCGACCAGAGCGGCGTCGTGCAGGCCCTCCACATAGATACGGCTGGCCCGGGCGATGCGGGCCCGGTGACCGGCGACGGCCACCGACCCCGACGCGGTGCGGGTGGGTACGGCGGGCGCGGCCCGGCGCGGTCGCACCAGGGTGACCCGGCGCCCCTCGAGCAGGAACCCGCCCGGTTCGAGCGGGAACACCCGGCGGGCGCCATGGCGATCCTCCAGCGTCACCGCGGCGGCCTCGCCACCGACCACGGCACCGCAGAATCCGGACGCGATCTCCTCGACCACCAGATCCAGCTCGAGCTCGATCTCGGGGATGACGGGCGGGCGGGGACGGGCGGCGGGCGCGAGGACGTCCCGACCGTAGTCACGGCTGCGCATGGGGCGAACCTAAGCCGCGAGCCGGCCATGATCAGGGATATCGGCACTGGCGTGTCGGGATGCGACACGCCAGGACATATCAACCTGGGGCCACATTCCCCATGACGAGCCTTCTTTCCCCTCGACGGCTTCCGCCCATGGCGAGACACTGCCGGTCAGAGTGGACGACCGGACCGGCCCCGTCCTCGGGCCGGCCGGACGCGTGGGTCCGCACGGACCGGCCGCACGGACCGGCCGCACGGACCAGCAGGGTTCAGGGTGAGAGGGAAAGGTGGGTCCAGATGCAGGGCGTGGGTTACGGACCACAGGTCGGGCTGCTTGTGGTGGATGTGCAGAACGACTTCGCCGATCCCACGGGCAGTCTGTACGTGACCGGCGGCGAGCAGGTCGTCGCCGGGATCAACGCCCAGGTGGTAGCGGCCCGGGCCGCCGGATCGCCGGTCTTCTACAGCCAGGACTGGCATCCCGCGCAGACCCCGCACTTCGTCACCGGCGGCGGCGTCTGGCCGCCGCACTGCGTGGCGGACAGCCCCGGCGCGGCGTTTCACCCGGATCTGGTCGTTGACGGCGAGGTGATCCGCAAGGGCGTTGACGGGGCCGACGGGTACTCGGCGTTCTCCGTGCGCGATCCCGTTTCGGGAGCCCGCCAGGCGACGCTGCTGGGTGAACGGCTCGGGCAGCTCGGGATCACCACGCTCGTCGTGGTCGGGCTGGCCGGCGACCACTGCGTGCGGGCGAGCGCCCTGGATGCCCGCGCTCAGGGGCTGACCGTGGTGCTGCCCCTGGCGCTCACCCGGTTCGTGAACCTCCAGCCAGGCGACGACGACCGGGCCGTGGACGCCATGCGCGAGGCTGGAGTCCTGGTCGGCGGGTGACGGCACCCGCCCGGGTGGTCGGCAGGCCACGCGGTGGACAGGCCGCGCGGTCTGCGGGCCACGCCGTCGGCGCTCGGTCGTCCGCCGTACACATGTCGGCGGTCAGGCCGCGCAGTCCCGGCAGACCATCCGACGCTCGTCGAACAGCTGGCTGCGATGATGGACGAGGTAGCACTGCGTGCAGGTGAACTCGTCGTCCTGCCGGGGCAGGACGCGCAGGTTCAGCTCCTCGCCACCCAGGTCGGCACCGGGTAGGCCGAGTTCCGCCTCGAACGGGTCGGCCTCATCGCCAAGATCTGCTGCCGCGTCGGCCCGACGCGCCTTGAGCGCCTCCAAACTCTGCTCCGATGCATCCTCTATGTCGGTTGTACGAGGGGTGTCGTAATCGGTGGCCACTGAGGTAACTCCCATAAAGGTTGTTCGTGGTCGTGCGCAAGCCTCAACGCATAACCGCCGGGGTATGTGCCCGTCAGACCCGCGCTACCCGCATGTGGCCTTGGCCACACGCCGGAACGCCACCTGTGCCGGTGCGCACTGAACCTCGGCTGGAGGCCTCGATCTCCTGACGCACCGCAGGTCAGCGGCGGTGTGACCACTCCCCCGTCGGGCCCGGCGCCGGGCTGGCAGCGGGCCGGCGCGTCAGCCGGTGCGCCGCAGCCAGGTGATGGGTGCCCCGTGAGCCCCGCGACGCAGCGGTTCGAGCACGTCATCCCAGGCCGTACCGAGCAGGCGGTGCAGTCCGCGGGCAAGTGTCTCCCGGGCCTCCCCGCGTTCCAGCAGTGCCCGCAGCGCGGCCTCACCGACCACGACGTCACCGTTGGCCGCGATCGCGGCTCGATGCAGACCGAGCTCGGGTGTGTAGGAGTAGCGCTCGGCATCGCAGCCCGGCGACGGGCCCTCGACGGTCTCGAAGGTGACGTGCCCGAGACGGCGCAGGGTCGAGGCGACCCGGCCCGCAGCACCCGGAGACGCCCGCCATTCCAGCCCGGCGAACAGGAATCCCGGCGATCCGGGCTGCGCCGTCCAGGTCAGGGACACGGCCGACGACAGCACTGCGGACACGCCAAACTCCAGGTGCGGGCACAGCGCCGGCGGACAGGCGAGTACCGCCAGCTTGCCCGGCACCGCGAACGATGACGGGCTGGACGACAGCTCACGAGCTGTCGGAGATATTGCGACCACGCAGGAACCTCCGTCGACGAGGAACGCCTTCCCCTGCGTCTCATCGACCCGTCTTACCTGGCTGACGGAATCGTCCCATGGTCCGGCGGTGGGGACTAGCCCCACCCCCCTGCCAGAGGTATGACTAATTGGTCTTATATTGCTGGCCACACACGCCTACGGCGTTCGCCCCGGGGATGGTTCGCCCGGGTGGTGGTCACCCTGGCCCGGTCCGGCGAGCAGACCGCCGAGGCTGCCCAGAGCTCCGGTCAGTTCGCTCGGCACGATCCACAGCTTGCTCGCCTGACCCTGGGCAATCTGCGGCAGGGTCTGCAGGTACTGGTAGGCCAGGAGTTTCTGGTCGGGGTTTCCCTCGTGGATGGCGCGAAAGACGGTGTCGATCGCCTGCGCCTCACCCTGCGCGGTGAGGATCTGCGCCTCCCGCTCCCCTTCGGCCCGCAGGATCGCGGCCTGCTTCTCCCCCTCGGCCCGCAGAATCTCGCTCTGCTTCACGCCCTCGGCGGTCAGGATGGCGGCGCGCCGGTCCCGCTCGGCCCGCATCTGCTTCTCCATCGAGTCCTGGATGGAGCGGGGCGGATCGATCGCCTTGAGCTCGACCCGGTTGACCCGAATGCCCCACCGGCCGGTGGCCTCGTCGAGCACGCCCCGCAGCTGGCCGTTGATCTGGTCGCGCGAGGTGAGGGTGGCCTCGAGGTTCAGACCACCGATGACGTTGCGCAGCGTGGTCACCGTGAGCTGCTCGATGGCCCGGATGACGTTGGCGATCTCATAGGTGGCCGCGCGCGGGTCGGTGACCTGGAAGTAGATGACGGTGTCGATGCCGACGACGAGGTTGTCCTCGGTGATCACCGGTTGCGGTGGAAAACTGACGACCTGCTCGCGCAGGTCGATGCGATCGCGGATCCGATCCACGAACGGGACCACGATGGCCAGGCCCGGGGTGAGCGTGCGGTGGTAGCGGCCAAGCCGCTCGACCACCATCGCCCGGGCCTGCGGCACGATCCGCACGGCCCGCACCAGGACGACCAACAGAACCACCGCGATCACCACGGCCGCAATGACACCTGCCATGAGCTGCTCCCTTCCCTACCCCGAACGCCGCGCACCGCGCGCCCGTCGTGCCTCGGTACCGCACTGGGGATCGATACCGTCCTGGAACTCAGTGCCGTCCTGGAACTCGGAGCGATCTGAACTCAGAGCTCGAACTTGTGCACGATCGCGGTGGCTCCGTCGATGCGCAGTACCCGGGCCTGCTCGCCCGGATCCAGCACGAGCGAGCTCGGGTAGCTGCGCGCCGACCAGATCTCGCCGCGCAGCTTCACCCGGCCGCCCAGGCCGTCCACCCGTTCCACCACCAGCGCCCGCTCGCCGACCAGCGCCGCCACCCCTGTCCGCAGCTGCGGGCCGGGCTGCAGGTGCCGGCGGGCCACCGGGCGCAGGCCGAACCCGAACCCACCGGCCGCGACCGCGAAGGCGAGGATCTGCCAGACCGCGTCCGCGCCCAGCAGGGCGACACCCGCTCCCACCAGCGCGGCAAGGCTCAGCATCACGAGGATCAGATCCAGCGTCAGCACCTCACCGACGAGCAGAGCGCCGGCGACGACGACCCAGATCACCCAGTCGGCCATGTGGTCATGCTAGGCCCGCAGCAGCCGCGGCCGATCAATGAAACGTCAATACCGAGGGCCGACGGTGGGCGCGACCGGGCTGTTCGCGGCACATGTGACGAGCCGCTTCCCGCGCCGACGAATCGACACAGGCCCGGTGGCCGTAGGCTTCGTGCCTATGTCGCAGGTTTGGCCGGGTCACCCATATCCCCTTGGCGCCACGTATGACGGTACGGGGACCAATTTCGCGATCTTCTCGGAGGTCGCGGAGCAAGTCATGCTCTGCCTGTTCGACGACGCCGGCCACGAGGAGAAGGTCGAGCTCAAGGAGGTCGACGCCTTCGTCTGGCACGCCTACCTGCCCTCGGTCGGCCCCGGCCAGCGTTACGGCTACCGGATCCATGGGCCGTACGACCCGGCCAGCGGCCACCGCTGCAACCCGGCGAAGCTCCTGCTCGACCCGTACGCCAAGGCGGTCGACGGCGAGATCGCCTGGGACCAGGCGGTGTTCCCGTACACCTTCGGCGACCCGGACAGCGTCAACGACGCCGACTCCGGCCCACACATGATGAAGTCGGTTGTGATCAGCCCGTTCTTCGACTGGAACGGTGACCGGCCGCCGCGTACGCCGTACAACGAGTCGGTGATCTACGAGGCGCACGTCCGTGGACTGACCAAGAACCATCCGGACTTGCCGGACGAGTACCGCGGAACGTATGCCGGCATCGCCCACCCGATCATGATCGACTACTATCGCAAGATCGGCATCACCGCGATCGAGCTACTCCCGGTGCACCAGTTCGTCCACGACGAGCACCTGGTGAGCCGCAACCTGCGCAACTACTGGGGTTACAACTCGGTGGCGTTCCTCGCCCCGCACAACGGCTACTCCGCCTCCGGTGGGCAGGGCCGGCAGGTGCAGGAGTTCAAGGGGATGGTCCGCAACCTGCACGAGGCCGGGATCGAGGTGATCCTCGACGTCGTCTACAACCACACCGCCGAGGGCAACCACATGGGGCCGATGCTGTGTTTCCGCGGCATCGACAACGCCGCCTACTACCGGCTGGTGGACGAGGACCCGCGTTATTACATGGACTACACGGGCACCGGCAACAGCATGCGGGTGCGCCACCCCCACGTCCTGCAGCTCATCATGGACTCGCTGCGCTACTGGGTGACCGACATGCACGTCGACGGGTTCCGCTTCGACCTCGCGGCGACGTTGGCTCGCGAGTTCTACGACGTCGACCGGCTGTCGTCGTTCTTCGACCTCGTCCAGCAGGACCCGGTGGTCTCCCAGGTGAAGCTGATCGCCGAGCCGTGGGACCTCGGCGAGGGCGGCTACCAGGTCGGCAACTTCCCACCCCTGTGGACGGAGTGGAACGGCAAGTACCGCGACACCGTCCGCGACTTCTGGCGCGGCCAGGACCACGGAATCGCCGAGTTCGCCTCCCGGCTCACCGGGTCGAGCGACCTGTACGAGAACTCCGGTCGCCGCCCCTGGGCATCGATCAACTTCATCACCGCCCACGACGGGTTCACCCTGCGCGACCTGGTCTCGTACAACGACAAGCACAACGAGGCCAACGGCGAGGACAACCGGGACGGCTCCGACGACAACCGGTCGTGGAACTGCGGGGTGGAAGGACCCACCGACGACGCCGCGGTGAACGCGCTTCGCGGCGCCCAGACCCGTAACCTGCTGACGACGCTGTTGCTGTCCCAGGGGGTGCCGATGCTGGTCGCCGGAGACGAGATGGGTCGCACCCAACGCGGCAACAACAACGCCTACTGTCAGGACAGCCCGATCTCCTGGCTGGACTGGTCCGATGCCGAGCGCAACGCCGACCTGGTCGAGTTCGTCAGCCACGTCTCGAAACTGCGCCGCACCCATCCGATCTTCCGTCGCCGCAAGTTCTTCGAGGGCGGCTCGGCACGCGGGCGCAGCAGCCAGACCGGGGGCGACGCCGCGACGGACTCCGGTCAGGACCCCGCCAGCAAGGACATCGTCTGGCTGCGGCCGGACGGCACCGAGATGACCGACACCGACTGGGAGTCCGGGACCGCCCGCACCCTCGGTGTCTACCTCAACGGCGACGCCATCCGGGACCCGGACGCACTCGGTCAGCCGATCAAGGACTCCTCGTTCCTGCTCTTCTTCAACGCCCACTTCGAGCCGGTCGCGTTCCGCGTGCCCGCCCCGAACTTCGGCGACTCCTGGGAGACCGTGGTGGACACCCGGCGCTCCGTCACGGGCGTCGACGCCAGCCTGGAGGAGATCCCGCTGGCGACCACCGCCTTCGACCCCACCGACAGCGGTCGCCTGGTCAAGGCCGGTGACCCGCTCGAAATCGACGCCCGCTCCACGGTCGTGCTGCGCCGTGTCCCCTGACTCGACCATGGTCCCCGGCGGGGGGCTTCCCGGCGGGGCCGGTCCGACGACCGTTGGACGGGGCGGTTCCAGCGACGAGCGGGTGGTCCCGACCTCCACCTACCGGCTGCAGCTCAACCTCGACTTCTCGCTGACCGACGCGACCGTCGTCGTCCCCTACCTGGCCTCGCTCGGGGTGTCCCACCTGTACCTGTCGCCGGTGCTGGAGGCCGCGCCCGGCTCCACCCACGGCTACGACGTCGTCGAGCACGGCCAGATCAACCCGGAGCTCGGTGGCAGCGGGGGCCTGCGCCGCCTGGTCGCGGCCAGCCGGCGGGCCGGACTCGGCCTTGTCGTGGACGTCGTGCCCAACCACATGGCGGTCGCCCCGCAGGGCGCCAACGCGGCCTGGTGGTCGGTGCTGCGCGAGGGGCCGGACTCGCCGTACGCGAACTGGTTCGACATCGACTGGGCCGCTCCCGACAACCCGGGGCGGGTGGTCGTACCGATCCTCGGCGCAGGTCTCGCCGACTGTCTGGCCGCCGGCGAGATCACCGTGCGCCAGGACGAGGACGGCGCCTGGGTCGTCGCCTACTACGACCATGTGCTGCCGACCGCGCCGGGCACCGCCGACCCCGGCGACGTCGCCGCCACCCTCGACGCCCAGCACTACCGGCTGTGCTGGTGGCGGGTCGGTGCCACCGAGCTGAACTACCGGCGCTTCTTCGACATCACCACCCTGGCGGGGCTGCGCCAGGAGGAACCGGACGTGTTCGCGGCGAGCCACCGGCTGCTGATCGAGCAGGTCCGCGCCGGCACGTTCGAGGGCCTGCGCATCGACCACCCGGACGGCCTCGCCGACCCGGAAGGCTACCTGCGCCGGTTGTCGGATGCCTCCGGCGGGGTGTGGACGGTCGTAGAGAAGATCCTCGAGGATGACGAGGCGCTGCCGCAGACCTGGGCCTGCGACGGCACCACCGGCTACGATGGCATCGGCCGGATCACCCGGCTGTTCCTCGACCCGCTCGCCGGCCACCCGCTGTCGGTGCTCTACGAGGAGATCACCCGGGCCGATCCGACCTACGAGACCGAGGCGCGGGCGGCCAAGCTGGACGTGCTCGCCGGGGTCCTGCAACCCGAGGTCGACCGGCTCACCGTGCTGGCGCTGGCCGAGTCCCGTCGGGCCCGGGCCGACCTCACCCGCACCGGGCTGCGCGAGGCGCTGTGCGAGGTGCTCGCCGCCTTCGACGTCTACCGGGCCTACATCCGCCCGGACGGCACCCCGAGCCTGGAGGCCCGCGGCCACATCGTGCGGGCCTGCGAGCAGGCCCGTTCCTACCTGCCGGGCCGGGCCACCGAGGTCGACCTGATCGAGGACCTCGCGCTCGGCGGCCCACCGGAGTTCGTCACCCGGTTCCAGCAGACCTGCGGCCCAGTGATGGCCAAGGGCATCGAGGACACCACGTTCTACCGGTACGGCCGGATGATCGCGCTCAACGAGGTCGGCGGCGACCCGTCCCGGTTCCCCGCCTTCACCACCGGCCATCCACGCAGCGCCGTCAACGAGTTCCACGAGGCTGGTGTCGCCACCCAGCGAACCTGGCCGTTGACGATGACGACCCTGTCCACCCACGACACGAAGCGCTCCGAGGACGTCCGCGCCCGCCTCGCGGTGCTGACGGAGGATCCGCGGGGCTGGGCGGAGGCCGCGGGGCGTCTGGTCCGTCTCGGGGAGCGTCACCGTGACACCGAGCAGGGCTGGCCCGACCGGCAGACGGTCTACTTCCTGCTGCAGACCCTCGTCGGCGCGTGGCCGCTGACCGCTGAGCGGGCCACCCAGTACATGCTCAAGGCCGCCCGCGAGGCCAAGCTATACACCAGCTGGACCGACCAGGACCCCGCCTATGAGGCGGCACTGGTGAACTACGTCGAGTCGGTGCTGGAAGACGAGGAGTTCCTCGCCGTCCTGACCGGCTATGTCAGCGGCCTGGTGGAGCTCGGCCGGCACAACTCGCTGGCCCAGAAGCTGCTGCAGCTCACCATGCCCGGGGTGCCCGACGTCTACCAGGGTCAGGAGCTGTGGGACCTGTCCCTGGTGGACCCGGACAACCGCCGGCCGGTGAACTTCGGTGACCGCACCAAGCTGCTCGCCGAGATCGGCGCCGACGTCCCGGCCGACGACGCCCCGCCGCGCCGCCCACCGTTGTTGGACGACTCGGGCGCCGCGAAGCTGCTCGTGGTCGCCCGGGCGCTACGGGTGCGCCGGGACAACCCAGACTGGTTCGGTGCCCGCGCTACCTACCGTCCGCTGTGGGCGTCCGGGTCGGCGGCGGAGAACGTGGTCGCGTTCACCCGCTCCGAGTCGGTGGTCACCGTGGTCCCGCGCCTGGTGCTGGGCCTGCGCCGTGGCGGCGGCTGGCGGGACACCACCCTGCCGCTGCCGGAGGGCCGCTGGATGGACGTGCTGACCGGTCGCCACCATGACGGTGGGACGGCCTACGTCCTGCGCCTGCTACGCGACTTCCCGGTCAGCCTGCTCGTCCGCTCCTGACACCCGGCCGGCTGCCTGGCCAGGTGCCTGCCTGCCGATGGCATGGCAGGCAGGCACCTGGCCGACGTGTGTCCGCCTCGGCTGGCGCTCGCGTCAGGCGCGGAACAGGATCCGACCGCGCGGTGCCGCCGCCGACCCCGACGGCGGGGCCGGGAGCTCCGGCGGGGCTGGCAGCGGCTGCGAACCGGATTCCAAAGAGCCGTCAGCACCGCCCGCACCCGCCGGACCACCCGGGCGCACGACGTGCCGGGTGCGCGGGGCGTGCCTCCCGTCGGGTCCGGGCGGGGGCGCGTCCAGTTTCAGGGTTGTCTCCCAGGTCCGCCCGGTCGAGGGCCGGTGCACGGTGAGACGCGCTGTCTGGCTACCGGACTCCGGTGGCAGCAGCCGGTCGAGAACGTTCTGGTCGACCACACCGCCGCGGACCAGAGGGATGCCGTCGATCGAGGTGAGGACGTCACCCGCCCGCAGCCCCGCGGCGGCGGCCGGTCCGCCCTGCACCTCGGCCAGCACAACGCTCGGCGGCGCACCAGGCGTGCCCGGGGTGACCTGGATGGCGAGCACCTGCGCCTGGCCGACCGGTGCTGCGCCGTCTTCCACGGCGCTGCCCACCACCTGGCCGCCGGCCACCGGGGCGCCTGTTTCCGGACCGTCGACGAGCGTAAAGCCCCGCAGGCCACCGACCGGCCCAGCTGACGAGCGGGACAGTGCGCCCCCGCCGGCATCGGCCGGACTGAACCGGCTGCCTGCTCCGGTAGCGAGGTTCGCGGTGACGGGCAGGCCATGGGTGGCCGTAATGCCGTCGGAGGCCTGGGCGGCGGTCGCGCTCAGGCCGACACCCACCGGCAGGGCCACGACGAGGGCGGCGGCAGTCAGGACGGATGGTCGGGTCAGTCGACGAGGTGATCTCATGCCACGCAGGCTGTCAGGGATGATGTTGCCAGGATCTGAACGGAATCGTTAACGCCGGTGTGACACCGTGTTCGATAGAAGGTCAGCATGCGCGTACTGGTGGCGGAGGATGAGCAGGACCTGGCCGATCTGGTCGCCGAGGGGCTGCGGCGCTGTGCGATGGCCGTCGACGTGGCCTATGACGGCGCCGCGGCGGCCGAACGCCTCGAGATGCACGCCTACGACGTGCTGGTGCTCGACCGCGATCTGCCCACCGTGCATGGCGACGAGATCTGTCGTGATCTGGCCCGGTCCGGGGCGCGCACGCGCATTCTGATGCTGACCGCGGCTGCATCGGTGCCCGAGCGGGTCGCCGGGCTGGGGCTGGGGGCCGATGACTATCTACCCAAGCCGTTCGACTACGCCGAGCTGGTCGCCCGGGTGCAGGCCCTCGGCCGGCGCAGCGTCGCTCCGGTGGCGCCGGTGCTGGAACGGGGCGGAATTCGGCTCGACCCACGCCATCTGCAGGCGTCCCGGGGCGGGCGTTTCCTGCGACTGTCCCTGAAGGAGTTCGCGGTGCTCGAGGTCCTCCTGCGTGCCGACGGCGCGGTGGTCAGCGCGGAGCAGCTGCTGGAGTCCGCATGGGACGAGCACGCCGATCCGTTCACGTCCGTGGTCCGGGTCATCGTCAGCCGACTGCGGGCCAAGCTGGGAGATCCGCCGTGCATCCATACCGTGCCGGGCGCGGGGTACCGGCTTTGACGGGCCGTGTCCGGATGCGTGGCACGATCCGGGTTCGGCTCACGGCCCTCTACAGCGGGCTGTTCCTGCTCACCTCGACGATCCTGCTGGTGGTGACCAACCTGCTGCTCAGCAACGTGCTCAGAAGCAAGGTCACCGCCATCACCAACGGGGCGACGCTCAGCTCCGGCTTCCCCGCCGACAACGGTACGGCCGCAGCGGCGGGAATCGCCGGCACCATGGGCACCGCCGTCGGCCCCGACGCCGGATCACCGGCTCCGGGGGCACCGAACCTCTACGCCGGGCGGCTGCAAATCGTCAGCCGGCTACCGGATGCCGTGCTGGACTACCAATGGACGGTCGCACTGATCACCGTCGCGGCGCTCACCCTGGTCTCGATCGCCGCCGGCTGGTGGCTGGCCGGACGGCTGCTGCGTCCGCTGCACCAGATCACCGCGACCGCGCACCGGCTGTCGGTGTTGAACCTGCACGAGCGGATCTCGCTGCCCGGCCCGCGCGACGAACTGCGCGAGCTCGCCGACACCTTCGACGAGATGCTCGGCCGTCTCGAACGCGCGGTTGAGGCACAGCGCCGTTTCATCGCGAACGCGGCGCACGAACTGCGGACGCCGCTGGCCGTGCAGCGAGCCGCCATCCAGATCGGACTGACCGATCCGGCCCCCGAACGCCTGCCGCGGGTGCGAGCCCAACTGCTGTTCGCCAACCAGCGGATGGAACGGCTCATCGAGTCCCTGCTGCTGCTCGCCCAGTCCGAACGGGGGCTGGGGCACGCCGAACCGGTCGACCTGGCCGCGCTGGTGCACCAGGCGGCGAGTGAGGCGATCGCCGCCGAGGCCGAACGCGCCGACGTCGCCCTGACGGTCACGGCACGGGAAACCCCGGCCTGGGGCGATCCCGTCCTGCTGCAGCGCCTGGTCGGGAACCTGCTGGACAACGCGGTGCGGCACAACCGCCCCGGCGGATCGGTCGATGTTCAGCTGTCTACGGCCGGCGTCCTGACCGTCCGTAATTCCGGTCCTGAGGTTCCCGAGGAGCGCATCGCCGAGATCTTCGAACCATTCCGTCGTCTGGGCACCCCGCGCACGAGCCGGGGCGCCGGCTCCGGTCTCGGCCTGTCCCTCGTCCGATCGATCGCCGCGATGCACCAGCTCACGCTGACCGCCGTCCCGAACCCCGGAGGCGGTCTGATCGTCACCGTCCATTTTCTGGTGCCCGCACCACAACCGGCTCTCAGCCGAAGTGTTTCCACCTCGGCCGGGAGCCGGTTGCACCGCTGGTGAGGTATTGCTGTCGGTGCCGGCAGCGCCGCACCGAGGCCGCCGGTCGGTCGACCGGCGGGCGGACTACTTCGGCTGCGGGACGATCCGCAGGTAGGGCTTCGGCTCCTGCCAGGACCCGAAGAGCTCCTTGGCCTGGTCGTTGTTGACCGAGCCCGCGATCACGACGTCCTCGCCCTGCTTCCAGTTCACCGGGGTGGCGACCTTGTGCTTGGCGGTCAGCTGCAGTGAGTCGATGACCCGCAGGACCTCGTCGAAGTTGCGGCCGGTGGTCATCGGGTAGACCAGGATCAGCTTGATCTTCTTGTCCGGACCGATGACGAACACGTTGCGGACGGTCTGGTTGTCCGCGGCCGTGCGGTCGGCCGGGTCACCGCTCACGTTCGCGCCGAGCATCCCGTACGCCTTGGAGACCTTGAAGTCAGAGTCACCGATCAGCGGGTAGTTCGGCGCGGTGCCCTGGGTCTCCTCGATGTCCTTGGCCCAGTCGGCATGCTTGTCGACCGGGTCCACGGACAGTCCGATGATCTTCACGTTGCGCGCGTCGAACTCGGGCTTGATGCTGGCCACGTAGCCGAGCTCGGTGGTGCAGATCGGGGTGAAGTTCTTCGGGTGCGAGAACAGCACCGCCCACGAGTCGCCGATCCACTCGTGGAAGTTGATGGTCCCCTCGGTGGTCTCGGTGGTGAAGTCCGGCGCGGTGTCGCCGATCGTCAGAGTCATCGTCGTCTCGTCCTTACTTTCTCTGGGCTGCGGCGCGCGCGGCGCCGCGGTGTGTCGTACCTCTGTGTCGTACCCGGGCGTCAGGCCCGGGCCGAACCTGGCGGGTTGTGCGTGGCCGTACCCACCCACCTCACCTGATGGTGCCATCTGCAGCGCGGGGTCGGGCGGTCGCTCACGACACTGGCCACCCGGTGGGCGACACAGACACCACCAGTCGTCACTTTTAGCTATAAATCTTGCACTTATCGTACATATTTGGGATGTGGCGCAGGTCCGGCACGGTGATGCCCGCCGCCGGCGGCACGGTCGACGCGCCGCCCACCGCGCAGGACACCGGCGGTACCCGGATCGTCGATGTTCCCGACGACCGGTCGAACACCACGGCCAGACGCATCCCATCCTGCTCCCCACGCCCGGAGCCGAGGGTCGACCGACTGCTGAGCGTAGTAATGACACCCGGAAATTCGCGCCCGAAAGTGTGTGCACTGGTAGCGGGTGAATGAACCGCATTCTATAGTGACGTCGATTTACGGCGATCCGGGCAGCCAGCGATTCTGACGTGTTCGGGCCTGCCGATGGTCCAACGGTGCCGCCGACAGAAAAGGGGATGACCGTGCGCAGACGCCTACGAATTCCGGGGCTGGTGCTGCTGTTATCGACGTTGACGCTGGCGTATACCTCGGGAGAGGCGATAGGCGCCACGCCAGCAAACCGTGTCGGCGCCACCCAGAATGTGGCACCCACTAGTTCGCCTGGTTCGACGGCCAGGGCGGCAACCGACGCTCAGGCCTGTGTGAACGCCAACACCCATGGCCCGGCTCGAACCAATGTGAAGCCCTCGTCGGCCCGGGGCTGCTGGTATCCGACCGGATACCAGGATGTCTCACCCACGATCCAGGCCACCCGCGCCGGCGTGCTCTTCGTCGCCCGTGCAACAGGTGGTGTGCTGCGCTCGTTCGACGGCGGGCGGCACTGGTCGGCGGTGCCCGTACCGGACCTCGCCAACGGCGACAGCCACACCGGGGGCGTGCACGGGTTCGTACACATCGATCCGCGCACGGATCGGGTCTACTACCTGACCAGCCTGGCCGTTGCCTCCTGCGGCGGGAAGTCCGGATCGGTGATCTCCTGGAGCGACAACCTCGGGGCGACCTGGACCGGAAAGACCGTGGGCTGCGACACCTACGACTGGGGCAAACTCGTCACCGGGCCCGCACCCAAGGGCAACAGGTATCCGAGCGCGATCTACTTCATGGGCGTGGGCATCCGCCTGGTGGGTGGACAGCGGTTCGTCTACCGCTCACTCGACGGCGGCGCGACCTGGCAGCGAATGGACAGGATCGCCTCTGCTACCACCGAGGCCGGCGCCGGCGTGGCCGCCGCGGACGGGACGATCTACTTCGACTATCCCGAGTTCACCGGCTTCGATCCCACCCGTCTGCAGAACACCACCTATCCCTATGTCCCCGAGAACAAATGCCGCCAGATGATCGCCGTCTCCCAGGACTACGGAGTGTCGTGGCGGCAGGAACCCGTACCCGGCAGCCTGGCCTGTGGTCTGCTGACCGGACAGCAGCGGGTGGCCGTCGACAGGGCCGGGACGGTCTACACGGTCTGGGCTGACGACACCGACGCCCAGGTGTACCTGTCCTATTCCCGCGACCATGCGCGAACCTGGAGCACACCCGTCAACATCATGGCGCCAGACACGACGTTCTCCCTGGACCAGGTGAACATCGTCGCCGGCGCGCCGGGCCATGTCCTGGTCGCCGGTCTGCAGACCGCCGCAGCTCAGCGGCCGGCCAGCCCCCCGGGCTACCCCGGTATCTACTCCGGCCCCGCCCACGCGGTTCTCACCGAATCCCGTAATGCCACCGCCGCCACACCCACCTTCACCACCGCCGACCTCGACGCCCACGGCGACCTCACCCTCGCCGACGGAGCCGTCGGCAACGAGATGAACGCCTACCTCGCCATGACCACCAGCGATGTGGGCTGGGCGGTGTTCTCCCGACACACCAACGGCACCATGAATCCGGGCGCCATCGCCGCCGCCCGGATCCTCACCCACTGATCAGACAAACCATCCGACCGGCGGTACCTTTTCCCAGGAGCGAACGATGTTCAGACGCAAACACGCGGGCGCCGCGGTGGCAGGCCTGATTCTGCTGATGTCCGCCACGTCGGCCTGCGCGAGCGCAGCCGACCGAAGCAGCGCGACCGCCGTCCCGGTTGTTCCGGCTGCGACGGACACGGTAGGCGCCAGCACCGTCACCCAGCACAACTATCGCCTCGGCGAGTCATTCACCTATTTATACGATGTAACCGGAGCCAACTACGCGACCGAACAGGCCCAGAACGGCCAGGTTCCCCGGGTGACCGACCTGAAGACGATCTCGGAGACCCGGACCCTCGTCCGCTTCTCCGTCGTGCTCCAGAACGGCAAGCTCGCGAAGAAGTTCGAACTGCTCGACGTCCGATACCGGGACATCGCCAAGGCCGATACGGCGGACGGCAGGCCGGCGGTGGCCTTCAAGCCGATCCAGAGCCTGCTGCCCACCTTCCCGGCGACCTTCAGCTACGTCTACCCGATCGGCGGCGACTCCGACGTCGCGCGGAACCTGACCACCATCTTCAAGGACTACCCGGACAACCACCTGTTCCAGCTCGTCGACATCTTCACCTTCCCCACCTCCATCTCGGGCATCCCGGCCACGCTGAAGCCAGGCCAGGTACTCGCCAAGCCAGGCGTGGATGTCACGCTCTTCGGCACGACCTACCACAGCGGCAACAACACCCTGCTGTTCGAGCGGGTCGACCGGGCCAACCGGGTGAACCAGGCCTACTTCAACAGCCAGACCCTGGGGAACTACTTCGCCGCCCTCGGGATCGAATCGAACGTCCAGATGTCGTTCCACGTTCCGCTGACCGGATCCTCGGCCGGCCTCGTGTCCGACGGCACGCTTCAGGAAACGACGTACCAGGGTGGGCAGCTCGGGCTGCCCAGAACTGCCACGCAGCGGCAGGTCTCGATAGCGCTGCAGACCGCTGACACGCGCAGCGCGGTCGACACCTACACCCAGGACCTGAAGCCGAGGTCCACGGCGTCCTGACCGGACCGCCGAACCACCACGGGTCGCACGGCCCGTCGTCGCCCGGGTGCGGAGCAGGTCGGCTCCCGCACCCGGGCGATCGGCACGCGGCGGGAACGTGCTAGCCGCCCGTCGCCGCGCCCTCGAGCACCTCAGCACCTCAGCACCTCAGCACCGAGCCCGCCGACCGTCCCCGAACCGGGTCATGGGGCACCTTCGTTGGGGCCATTGTCACCGTCCCGGCATGTCGGGCGGCGCCGGACGGTAGACAGGAACATATGAGCACCTTCCGGCTGTGGGCCCCGAGCGCCAAGACGGTCAGCCTGGTCCTGGCCCAGGACTCCGGCGACACCACCCACGAGCTGTCCGCCGGGCGCGGTGGCTGGTGGTGGGTGAACGTCCCGTCGGCCCGGCACGGCACGGACTACGCCTACGTGCTCGACGGCAACGGTCACGAGCTGCCCGATCCTCGTTCCGCCTGGCAGCCGAACGGGGTGCACGGCCGGTCTCGCCTCGTCGAGCACTCCACGTTCACCTGGACCGACGTGAGCTGGCGGGGCATCGCGCTGGCCGGCAGCGTGCTCTACGAACTGCACGTCGGGACGTTCACCCCCGAGGGCACCTTCGACGCGGCGATCGAGAAGCTGCCGCATCTGGCCGAGCTCGGCATCGACGCGGTGGAGCTGCTGCCCGTCAACGCGTTCCCCGGCCGGCACGGCTGGGGGTACGACGGGGTGGGCCTGTTCGCCGTGCACGAGCCGTACGGCGGGCCGGACGGGCTGAAGCGGTTCGTCGACGCCGCCCATGCCCACGGCATCGGTGTGATCATGGACGTGGTCTACAACCACCTCGGGCCGGACGGCAACTATCTCGGCCAGTTCGGCCCGTACTTCACCGACCGTTACATCACCCCGTGGGGCCCGGCCGTCAACCTGGACGCTCCCGGTTCCGACGAGGTGCGTGCGTTCATCCTGGACAGCGCCCTGGCCTGGCTACGCGAATACCACTGTGACGGCCTGCGCCTCGATGCGGTCCATGCGTTCCAGGACAGCCGGGCGCTGCATCTGCTCGAGCAGATCGCCGAGTCGGTGCACCGGCTCGGCGCGCAGCAGCGCCGACCGTTGTTCGCCGTCGCCGAGTCCGACCTGAACGACCCGCGTCTCGTCGTCGCCCCCGAGGCCGGCGGCTACGGCCTGGACGGCCAGTGGTGCGACGACGCCCATCACGCCCTGTGGGCGACGCTGTCCGGCGAGCGGCAGGGCTACTACGTCGACTTCGGCTCACTGGCGACTCTCGCCCATGCTCTGACCAGGGGTTTCGTGCACGAGGGCGGGTATTCGACGTTCCGGGCCCGCTCGCATGGCCGGCCGATGCCGGCGACCACCCCGGCCTACCGGTTCGTCACGTTTCTGCAGAACCACGACCAGATCGGCAACCGGGCGCTCGGCGACCGCTCGTCCGCGCAGCTCAGCGACGGCCTGCTGCGCATCGGCGCCGCACTGCTGCTCACCTCGGCGCTCACCCCGATGCTGTTCATGGGTGAGGAGTGGGGTGCGCACACGCCCTGGCAGTACTTCACCGACCACACCGATCCGGGCCTGGGCGACGCCGTCCGCAACGGTCGCCGGGCCGAGTTCGCCGCCCACGGCTGGGGGCCCGAGCAGGTTCCCGATCCGCAGGATCCGGCCACCTTCGAACGGTCCCAGCTGGACTGGTCCGAGCCGACCCGCCCCGGCCATGGCAGCCTGCTCGACTGGCACCGCCGCCTGATCTCCCTGCGCCGCCGGCTACCCGCACTCACCGACCCGGCCTGGGCGTCGGTTGCCTGCACCTACGACGAGCACGCCCGCTGGCTCGTCGTGCGCCGCGGGGACGTCGCGATCGTCGTCAACTTCGCCGACGATCGCCAGGCGGTTCCCCTCGACGGCGTTCCGTTCGATGCGCCGGCCGCCTCCACGCCCGGCTTCACCTACATGCCCGGACGGGTGGAGCTCGACGGTGAGTCGGTCGTCATCACCCGCCTGCTGCCCACCGAGCACCCCGCCGGCTGAACGGCGGGGGTTCAGCGACGGGTGCGGTCGCGCATGAGATAGGCATAGAGCCCACCCAGCACGGCCAGCCCCACCAGCAGCACCATGACAAGCAGGACGACGTAGGTTCCCATGCCTGCATCGTCGCAGGGCCCCACCGCCACGGCGACAGACAGGTGGCGGACCGCCGCCGGCGGATACAGTCGGCGCGGTGCGATACCTGTTGCCTCAGAACGAATCCGCCGAGGTCGACCTCGACCAGGCATACGCCTACCCGGAGCAGGCGGCCGGGCGCAGCTATGTGCGCTCGAACTTCGTCAGCTCCGCGGACGGCGGGGCCGAGGTGGGCGGCCGGTCCGGGCCGCTGGGTGGCGACGGCGACCGGCAGGTGTTCCGGACCTTGCGCTGGCTGTGTGACGTGGTGCTGGTCGGGGCCGGCACGGTGCGCCACGAGAACTACGGTCCGGTGATCGTCCCGCCGCAGCGTCGAGAGCTTCGGGTCGCCGCGGGACTCGCGGCCGTCCCGCCGGTGGCCGTCGTCACCGCGTCGGCGACGCTGGACCCGGCTGCCCGGCTGTTCGACGCCGAGGTGCGTCCTGTCGTCCTGACGTGCGCTGCCGCTCCCGCCGACCGGCGCGCGGCCCTGGCGCAGGTGGCCGAGGTCGTCCTGTGTGGAGACAACACGGTTGAGCCGGCTGCCGCCCTGGCCGCGCTGGCCGAGCGGGGCCTGACCCGAGTCCTCCTCGAGGGCGGTCCGACGCTGCACGCCCAGCTCGCCGGAGCCGGCCTGCTCGACGAGCTGTGTCTGACCGTCGCGCCCCTGCTCGCCGGCCCGGACCGCAAAACCATCACGATGGGGGACGGCTGGCCGGAACCGGCCCGGCTTCGGCTGATCCAGGTACTGACCGAGGACGGCAGTCTGTTCCTGCGCTACCAGCGCGCCTGATTCTCGGCACCCGCACGACTACCACGGATGCTGCCGGACCGGCGCCGGTCATCCACAGGGGCAGGCTCCCGCGGAGTTCGTCCACAGGGCCGGTCCGCGGCCGGCGCAGCCGGGGTCGGGGTTGTTACGGTCACCGCACCCCGACCCTGATCCTGACGGTGGTGTGCGATGACGGATGTCGATCCGGCCCCAGTGGCCACGGCAGATGCCCTGCTCGTGGCCCGGCGGGTACAGGCCGAGGTGGAACAGGCCCTCGAACGGGTCAGCGCGGCAGGTGCCGCGGCCTGGGAGAGTGCCGCGGCGGAACAGGCCGCCGAGCAGCTTCGCCGGTTGGCGGCGCAGGCGGCGACGGTGCTGGACAGCTGCGTGCGGCTGTGTGAACAGGCCGGGTTGTCGTCCCGCCCGCCCCAGCCCCCGCAGGCCGTCCGGGCGCCGGGTACGGCGATATGACGGCCCGTGATGGGACGGCCCGCCAGGCGGCGGGGCCGCCGTCGGGACGGGTGCTGGTTGACCCGACGCGGCTTCGCGGGCTCGCGGGAGCGGTGGGGGCAGCCGCGGAGGTGCTGCGCACCGGGGCTCGGACGCTGGCGCGGGTGGTGTCCCTCGTTGCGGGGCTGGCCGGGCTCGCCGGGTTCGCCGATCAGCTGCTGCGGCTGGGCGCGGCGTTCGACTCCCAGGCGGCGGCGCTGACCCGCCGCGGTCGCGCGGCCGAGCAGGCCGATGTCGGTCTCCCCCGGGCGCTGCCCGCGGCGAGGCCGCTGCAGGTAGCACCCGCGCTGGCCCGGCTTGCGGGTCCGACCCTGGGCAGCGAGATCACGTACTCGTCCAGCCCGCCGGGGGAGCTCGGCGTCCCGGTGCGGTCCTCGGTCCCCGGGGACGGCACCGACACCGCAGGTTCCACGACGGTCGGTGAGCGGCCCACCTCGGGTCCGCACACGGCCGCCTGGGCCACGGGGCGCGATGCGGCGGCGGCACTGACGAGTGACGGTGCCACGACGGCGTTGCTGGCCGCCGGCCTGGCCGGTGCGTTGGGCGCCGGTTCGGCCGCCGCCGATCCGCGTGGGCGGTCGCGGGGTGCCGGGGTGGCCGGCGATGCCCGCTTCGATGCCCGGGCGGGACGACGGCTGGGTTCAGCCGACGCGTCTGGTGCCGGTACGCCGCCCGACGCCGGCGGCAGTCTCCGTGATGGCCCCGGTGACAGTGGTGGCGGGCATCGTGGTGGCGGGCATCGTGGTGGCGAGCATGGCGGTGACGGCACCGGGGCCGCGAGTGCCCGGCGGGAGGCACTGCAGCTGCTGGGCACCCACGAGAACGATCCCGGATTCGTCGCCGGCTTCTATGACACCCTCGGCCCGGCGGGGCTCGCCAGTCTGCTCACCCAGCTGTCCGGGCGCAGCACCGGCCCGCTGGGCAATCGGCCGCCGGCGGAGGCAGGGGTGAACCGCGCGCAGGCTCACACTCTGCTGGGGCGAACCTTCGCCGCGTACAGCCGCCAGCGCGGCCTCGACGACACGTGGCTGGGCCGCCTCAACACTTCCGGTCGCACCGACCGGGTCGACGCGGTGCTGCTCACCCCCCTGCTCGGCGCCGGCCGGTTCGACACCGCCCTGCTCGACCGGCTTGCACGTCTTGCCTTCGGTCCTGAGCCTGCGGCCGGGGCGGCGTCGTCGGGCGGTTCCGGGATCCGTCAACTGGCTGGTGCGGGCAGGCAGCGGGGAGCGGCGTCGCCGAGTGATTACCAGGTGGCGTTGCTCGATGCGATTCGGATCGAGCCGACGCTGGTCGCGCGGGTCGCCGCCCGCCATGTCGAGATGGTCGTGGGAGCGGCGCTGGTAGGAACGCTGAAGCTGCCGGTGCGGGTCGCCCTGCCAGCGGCGACGCTGGACGCCTGGTTGCGGATCATCGCCGCGGCTGGTGAGCCGGCGGTGCGGGCAGCCGATCCGCGCGGGTCGGCGGACTTCGCCGGGCGGCTCGCCCGGGCGGTCGCCGCGACTGACCAACCGATGCTGCCGCCGCGGCTGCGGGCCGCGTTCGTCCCGGTACTGCACACCTACCATCAGGAGATCTACGCGACGGTGACCGCGGTGGCGCCCGGCCGCATCGGCGGAGCGGATCCAGCCGACGGGCTGTCCGGCGTTCCCGTCACAGCCTGGCGGGCGTTGCTGCGGGAATGCCTGCGCGGCGGTGCGCTCGCCGGACTGCTGGCCCGCGACGCCGCCGGCTACGGCGTCGACCTCGAGGCGCGGCAGGCGGCCCGTACCCGGGGCTGGAACCAGCCGGCCGGCGGTTACCCGTCGAGTCCCCGCGCGCTGGGCTACCTGCAGGCGGTGCGGGCCCAGACCTTCTTCGCCCAGGTGCTGGTCGACGCCGCGGACGACGTCATCCGCGAGCACACGGCGTCGGGCGGAGCCTACCGGCGGCGCCAGGGCGCGATCCTGGACCTGCTCAGCACGGTCGCGACCTCGATCGACCCGTCCGATCCGCGGGGAACGATGACCAAGATGGGCGTCGGGCTGACAGTCGACGCGATCGAGATCCTGATCCGCCAGCGGTACCGGGACACCTCCACCACCGGGTCGCGGCGGGTCCTGGCCGATCTGCGGGAGGCCGCCCACGATCTACCGGACTGGGCCGAGTCCTACGAGGCGAGTGCCCGCCTGCTGTGGGCGCGGCGCGCCAGCGACCCGCTGCGGCCCGTGGCGGTGACCGACGGCAGTGGTCAGCGCCGTCTCTACACCGGTGATCCACACAAGGACGGTTTCATCACCGGCCCACGGACGGACTTCCTCGATGCCACGGGTGTTCCCCTGGCCGCCGCGGCGATGACACCGGCGCAGCGTGGGGCCTACCGGGCCTGGCTGGAATCCCCGGCCATGGTCGCCAACAACGACCGGCTGCCCCTGCTGTCCGGGCTCGCCACCATGGGCGACACCCGGCTCCCACCCGACCGCGCCCTACGGCCCGACGGCTGAAAGCACCGGAGGTTCGTCAACCCCAAAGGTCGACTACTCGGAGTAGTGGCGGGTTATGCGAGAAATCGGGCCCTCGGTCAGACGATCAGTGCAGGATGCGGTCCAGGTCGATCGGAGCCGGGCGGCTCAGTTGCGCGTAGGTGCAGCTGGTCGGGGTTCGGTCGGGCCGAAACCGGACGAACTGGGCGGTGTGCCGAAAACGCGGCCCCTCCATGTGGTCGTAGCGCACCTCGACGACCCGCACCGGGCGCAGCGGGACGAACGACGGATCGCGCCCCGCCGCCCACCGGCTCTCCCCCGCGTCCCAGGGTGTACGGGTGCTTCCGATCGCCTGGGGCGCCCACGGATGCTCGGCGATCGGGATGACCAGATCGGCCAGCTCCGTGACCAGCTCACGGCGTCGTGCCATCGGAAACGCCGAGGTCACCCCGACAGCGGCCAGCCCCGAAGCGGCCAGCCCCGAAGCGGCGCGGTCCGGGTGGTCGGGATTCGGGTAGAGGCCGAGCAGCAGGGAACCGACCGCGTCGGAGCCGGACTTGTGCGGACGATAGCCGGCGACGACGCAGTCCGCGGTCCGCACATTTTTGATCTTGAACATGGTGCGCCGGTCGGGTTCGTAGGAGGAGTCCGGCGCCTTGGCGATGATGCCATCGAGGCCCGCCCCCTCGAACTGCTCGAACCACCGACGGGCCAGGTCAAGATCGTCGGTGGCCGGAGTGAGGTGCACGCGGCGGGCCGCCGCATGCCCGGCTGTCTCCACGCCAGCCGCGATCGGGCCAGCCGCGATCGGGCCGGTTCGCTCGAGGCCGAGCGCGTCGAGCAGGGCGGCGAGGCGGGCCCGGCGGTCGGCGAAGGGGTGGTCGAGCAGGGCGGTGTCGCCGAGGGCGAGCAGGTCGAAGGCGACGAAGGACACCGGGGTCTCGGCCGCGAGGCGGGCTATGCGGCTTACCGCCGGGTGGATCCGCTGCTGCAGCGCCTCGAAGTCGAGCCCGTCCCGGCCGGCGACGACGATCTCGCCGTCGAGCACACAGCGTGGGGGCAGTGCCGCCCGCAGCCCGTCGACCAGTTCGGGAAAGTAACGCGTCATCGACTTCGTGGTCCGCGAGGTGATCTCCACCTGGTCGCCGTCGCGGAACACCAGGGCCCGGAAGCCGTCCCATTTCGGTTCGTAGTGCAGACCGGGCGGGATCTCCTCAACGGCACGGGCCAGCATCGGTTTCACCGCAGGCATGACGGGCAGGTCCACCTGTCGATCCTGCCCCACCCGCGCCGCCGGCAACACGGGGCACACCGGGAACCGACCGGCGGGCGCCAGCCAGCGGCCCGTCAACGAGCGGGGCCGGCGCCGAAGCAGCGATGGAAGCCACGAAGGAGCAGAGGAGCACCGGAACCGACCCCGAGGCGAAGCCCGAATCAGCCGACGTCTGGGTGGGGAACGCCGAGGCCGGGGCGGCTAGAGAATCATGCCGGCACCGAGGGTGGTGCCGGTGGCCTCGTCGATGAGCAGCACGCTGCCCGTCGTGCGGTTGCGGCGGTAGGGGTCGTAGCACAACGGGGACGTGGTGCGCAGGACGATTCGGCCGATGTCGTTGAGGGCCAGCGTCTCGACGGTCTCGTCCCGGTGCAGGGTGTCGATGTCGACGCGGTAGCAGATGTCGGTGACCATTGCGCGCACCGAGCGGGTGGTGTGCTTGATGCCGATCCGGGCCCGGCGGCGCAGCGGCGCGTCGACCATCCAGGAAACCATGAGGTTGATGTCCTGGCCGACCGTGGGCTGGTTGTTCGGCCGGGCGATCAGGTCACCGCGGGAGACGTCCAGGTCGTCCTCGAGCCGGATGGTCACCGACATCGGGGGGAACGCCTCGGCGATCGGACCGTCGAAGCTGTCGATCCCCGCCACCCGGGTGCTCAGGCCCGAGGGCAGGACGATGACGTCGTCACCGGGCTTGAGCACCCCGCCGGCGACCTGGCCCGCATAGCCGCGGTAGTCGTGCAGCTCCTCGCTGCGGGGGCGCACCACCCACTGCACGGGGAACCGGACGTCGATGAGGTTGCGGTCGGAGGCGATGTGCAGCTCCTCCAGGTGATGCAGCAGCGAGCTTCCGTCGTACCAGGGAGTGCTGGGCGAGCGGGACACCACGTTGTCACCGCCGAGCGCCGAGACCGGGATCGCGGTGACGTCGACGATCTCGAGCTTCGCGGCGAAGTGGCGGAATTCTTCTTTGATCTTTTCGAAGATCTCCCGATCGAAGTCGACGAGGTCCATCTTGTTCACGCACAGCACCAGATGCGGCACCTGCAGCAGCGAGGCCAGGAACGCGTGCCGGCGGGTCTGCTCGACCACACCCTTGCGCGCGTCGACGAGCAGCAGGGCGAGGTCCGCGGTCGAGGCACCGGTGACCATGTTCCGGGTGTACTGCACGTGCCCGGGGGTGTCCGCGAGGATGAACGAACGCCGGGGGGTGGCGAAGTAACGGTAGGCGACGTCGATGGTGATGCCCTGCTCGCGCTCGGCGCGCAGGCCGTCGGTGAGCAGGGCGAGGTCGACATAGCCGTCGCCGCGTTCCCGGCTGGTCCGCTCGACCGCCGCAAGCTGGTCACTGAACAGCGATTTCGTGTCGTAGAGCAACCGGCCGATCAACGTTGACTTGCCGTCGTCGACGGATCCGGCGGTCGCCACCCGCAGCAGCTCGGCCATCAGAAGTACCCCTCCCGCTTACGGTCCTCCATGGCGGCCTCGCTGACCCGGTCGTCCGCCCGGGTGGCACCACGTTCGGTGATCCTGGTCGCCGCGACCTCGACGATGACCTCCTCGGCGGTGGCCGCCATCGACTCGACCGCGCCGGTGCAGGTGATGTCACCCACCGTCCGGTACCGGATGTGCCGGGGCACGGCGGTCTCCCCCGCCCGGGGCGGGGTCAGCGGCGTGACGGCGAGCAGCATGCCGTCACGCTCGACGACGTCACGCCGGTGGGCGTAGTAGATCGAGGGGATCTCGAGTTGCTCCTGGGCGATGTAACGCCAGATGTCAAGCTCAGTCCAGTTCGACAGCGGGAACACCCGGATGTGCTCGCCGGGTCGGTGCCGGCCGTTGTACAGCGACCACAGTTCCGGCCGCTGGTTCTTCGGGTCCCACTGGCCGAACTCGTCCCGGAAGGAGTACACCCGCTCCTTGGCCCGGGCCTTCTCCTCGTCGCGCCGGGCGCCACCGAAGACGGCGTCGAAGCGGTTGTCCGCGATCGCGTCGAGCAGCACCGGGGTCTGCAGCTGGTTGCGGGACGCGCCGGGGCGGGTGTCCTCGGTCAACACGCCCGCGTCGATCGCCGCCTGCACCGACGCGACGATCAGCCGGGCGCCGAGCTCCTCGGCACGGTGGTCACGAAACGCGAGCACCTCGTCGAAGTTGTGCCCGGTGTCGATGTGCAGCAGCGGGAACGGCAGTTTCGCCGGCCAGAAGGCCTTTTCCGCCACCCGCAGCATGACGATCGAATCCTTGCCGCCGCTGAACAGCAGCGCGGGACGCTCGAACTCGGCCGCGACCTCACGAAAGATGTGGATCGCCTCGGCCTCGAGCATCTGCAGGTGGGTGAGCTCGTAACCCGTGACAGGCACGCGGATACCCCTCGTCGAGCCGGTGTATCCGTCCAAAGTAGCCGACCCCACCGGCCGTACGCTGGTTTCGCCGACGTTAAGCCGCTCACCCACGTCACACCGCCGGCACCACACCGACCACTGTCACCACAACGATCACTGTCACCACACCAGCCACCTCGCCGCACCAACCGCCGACAGCGGCCGCGGTCACCGGAAGGACTGCGACTGTCCTCCCGATCCACCATGGTCGGGACCGGCAGCGGCGGCGATGGCCGCGAGCACGGCCGCTGCCAGCGGCGCCGCGCAGATGACCAGGTCGGGCAGCAACGGGTCGGGGCGGTTGTAGCGCAACGGAGAGCCGTCGAGGCGGCTGGTGTGCAGGCCGGCCGCCCTGGCGACGGCGACGGGCGCCGCGGAGTCCCATTCGTACTGGCCACCGGCATGCAGATAGATCTCGGCCTGGCCGCGGATGACCGCACCGGCCTTGGCGCCGGCCGAGCCCATCGGGACGATCGTCGCCCCCAGCGCCTCGGCGACCTGGGAGACCAGCAGCGGGGCCCGGGTGCGGCTGGCGACGATGCGCGGCGGGTTCGCCACCGGCGAGGCGAGCGGCGGGCCGTCCGCACCCGGCAGGGTGATGCCGAGGGCGGGCAGCGCGACCGCGCCGGTGACCAGTTCGCCGCGCTGCCACAGGGCGACGTGGACGGCCCAGTCGGTCCGGCCGGGCTCGGCGAACTCACGGGTGCCATCCAACGGGTCGACGATCCAGACCCGGTCGGCGGACAGCCGCGCCGGGTCGTCCACGCCCTCCTCGGACAGCACCGCGTCGAGCGGACGGTGCCGGGCCAGAGCTCGGGCGAGCAGCTGGTGCGAGCGGGCGTCGCCGGCGTCGCGCAACGTGGCGGGTTCGGCGAACCCGACCTCCTCGCGGATTCTGAGCAGCAGTTTGCCGGCATCCGTGGCCAGACGCCGGGCCAGGTCATGGTCGTCGAGTTCGTCGGTCGCGATATCGACGGGTACGCGAGCCGGCTGGCTGGTGTCGTCGGTGTTCATCGGGTGGGAGTCTGTCACCCGCTACGGTCGCGGGTGTGAGTGCCACCTCCCATCCGGATCCTGATCGTCACGACGCGTCCCCGACCGGCGGTGATCCACTGCTGACACTGGTTGGCCCGGCCCGTGCGGCGGAGCTGACCGCGGCCTCCCGGGACTGGCCGTCACTGACCCTCACGCCGCGCCAGCTGGCTGAGCTTGAGCTGCTGCTCGTCGGTGCGTTCGGCCCACATCCCGGTTATCCGGCGCAGGACGAGGTGGCCGGGGTGCCGGTGCCGGCGCTGATCGTTGCGGCCGGCTCCGGGTCCGGGGCACAGGTGCCGGAGCCCGGCACGAGTGTCGCGCTGCGCGATGCCGAGGGCGTGATGATCGCCGTTCTGCAGTTGCGGGCGACGATCCCGGTGGTGGACCCGCGCTCGGGCCTGGACTCGAGCGCGGGTCCGGACCCGGATTCGGCTGCCGGCGCGAACTCGGGCTCCGCACCGGGCGGGGTGGATCGGGTGCGCCTGGTCGGTGAGGTCGAGGGGGTGCGCCTGCCCGACCATCCCGACCATCCGAACCTGCGGCTCACCCCGGACGGACTGCGGGCCGAGCTGCGCGCCCGGGGCTGGATCGGTCCCCAGGTCGACTCCGGAGCCGCCTGGGCGGTGTGGGCCGACGGTCTGCTGCACACCGCGGACGTCGGACGCATCCGGGCGCTGACCCGCCAGGGCAAGCGCTGCGTGGTGCTCGCCCCGGTCGGCGGGGCCGACCCGGCGGACGCCCGCTATCATCTTCGGGTGCGCTGCCTGCTGGCGGCGCTGGACGCGGTGGATGCGCCGCTGCGTCCCTCCGAAGCGACGCTCGCCTCGGAGGCGCTGGCCTCGGACGCTCTGACAGCCGGCGGGGCAGGACGCCACCGGGAACCGACCCCCGACCCCTATCGCCGTCCCGGGGCCGGCGAGGCGTCACACGGCCGCCAGAGCCTGCTCGTGCTCGTGCCAGCCGTCCCCTCGCCGCTGCTGGTGACGCCCCGCGAGCCGGGGATGAGCGCAACGATCCTGACCGGTCCGTCCACGGTCATGGACGGTGCCGCGGCGGCTGACCACGAGTGGACCGGACGGGCCACCGCGGACGCGGCCGGTACGGACGAGGCAGCTGAGCTTGCCCGGCTCACCGCCCAACGAGCCCAGCTGGCCAGCGCTTACGGCCTGTCCGGCAGCCTGATCGGTCCGGCCATCGGCGCGCCGGGACGCGACGAGCTCGCGTCGTTGCTCGACGCCGGCGGGCCGATCCCCGCCGAACTCACTCCGCCGACGGTGGCGGCCGAACTCACCCGGGCGGTGCCACCGCGCTCCCGGCGGGGACTGACGGTGCTGTTCACCGGGCTGTCCGGCTCCGGCAAGTCGACGCTCGCCGGGCTACTGGTCTGTCGACTGCTCGAGGAGGGCGGGCGTCGGGTGACGCTGCTCGACGGGGACGTGGTGCGCACCCACCTGTCGAAGGGCCTCGGGTTCGACCGGGCCGACCGGGACACCAACGTGCGTCGGATCGGGTTCGTCGCGGCGCAGGTCGCCGGGGCCGGCGGCACCGCGGTGTGCGCGCCGATCGCGCCCTACGCCGAGGTGCGCGCCGAGGTGCGGGAGATGGTCCGCGCCACCGGCGCGGGCTTCGTGCTCGTCCATGTGGCGACGCCGGTCGAGGTGTGCGAGGCCCGTGACCGCAAGGGCCTGTACGCCAAGGCCCGCGCCGGGGTGATCCCGGCGTTCACCGGTGTGTCGGACCCGTACGAGGTGCCGGACGACGCCGACGTCACCGTCGACACCGCCCGGCTGTCCCCGCAGGAGTCCGTCGACCGGGTCCTCGACCATCTGCGCCTGGCCGGCTGGCTCGGTCAGTAGGCCAGCCCGGTCAGTAGGCCAGCCCGGTCAGTAGGCGCCTTCCCGACGCAGAACGGCGAAGACGGTGCGCCACAGGATGACGAAGTCCATGGCCAACGACCAGTTCTCCACGTAGCGCAGGTCGAGGCGCACCGACTCGTCCCATTCCAGGTCGGACCGGCCGCTGATCTGCCACAGGCCGGTCAGGCCCGGTTTGACCATGAGGCGGCGGTGCACGTCATCCTCGTAGCGGGCGACCTCGCTGGGCAACGGCGGACGCGGACCGACCAGCGACATGGTGCCGTTGAGCACGTTGAACAGCTGCGGCAGCTCGTCCAGTGACCACTTGCGCAGGAACTTGCCGGCCCGGGTGATCCGGGGGTCGTCGCGCATCTTGAACAGCAGGCCCTCGGCCCGCTCGTTGTGCGACTCGAGGTCGGCCTTGCGCGCCTCGGCGTCGATGTACATCGACCGGAACTTGAACATCGTGAAGTGCTCACCGCCGCGGCCGACCCGGGTCTGCCTGAACAGCGCCGGGCCGCGGCTGGTCAGCCGCACCGCAAGGCCGAGGCCCAGCAGCAGCGGGGAGAACACCAGGATCACCGCGATCGCGACGAACCGGTCGAACACGCCCTTCATCACGCGGCGGGTGCCGGACAGCTCCGGCTCCTCGATGTGCAGCAGCGGGAGGCCAGCGACCGGGCGGATCGAGATCCGCGGACCGGTGACGTCGGTGAGCGCCGAGGAGACCAGCACGTCGACGTCGCTGCCCTCCAGCGTCCACAGCACCCGGCGCAGGGTCTCGCCGTCCATCTGCGGGCAGATCGCCACCGTGGTGGCGTGGGTGGCGCTGATCGCGGTGTGCAGGGTCTCGGAGGTGCCCACGATCGGCACGCCGAGCAGGTCGAAACCGCTGCGTTCGGGCCGGTCGTGGCTGTGCCGGCCGGGCGAGCGGTCCAGCACGACGCCGACGACGGCCCAGCCGGACGTCGGGTCCCGCTGGGCCAGGCGTACGAGCGTGGCGGCCGACTCGCCGGCGCCGACGACGAGCACTCGGTGCAGACAGCGCCCGGATCTGCGCATCCGGTGCAGGATGCCGCGGCCGATCACCCGCCCCGCCACCGAGAGCATGGTGGCTGCCGGGAAGGCGATGAGCACGTAACTTCGGGCGATCTCGGCCTTGGTGGCATAGGACGCGATGGCCACCGTGGCGGTGAGCCGGGCGGCGGAGTTCACCACCCGGCGGAACTCCTCGGAGCCGCCACCGAGGAACCGGCTCTCGTAGGCCCGGTTGAGCGACATCGCCAGCACCCAGGCCAACGGCAGCAGCACCGTCATCAGGATGTATGGCTTGATCGAGACCGGTTCGGTGTCGAAGCTGACGAAATTGCCGAACCGGACGACGAAGGCCACCGCCGCGGCGACCACACACGCCGCCGCGTCGAACGTGACCAGCAGGCGCACGTAGCGCCGTTCCCAGTTGACCTGGGCCCGATAGGCCAGGGACGGGTCGACACCTCCCGCCCGGGCGGCACTGTGCCGGCCGACGGAGGAGCCCAGCGACCCGGCGCTCGACCCGCGCCGCGACCGGCCACCCGGACGCTCACCCGGCAGCCCGGCGGGCCCGTCCAGTCCACCCGGTCCGCCCGGTTCGTAGGGCCCACTGGGGTGCCCGCCGTCCGGCTCGTACTGCGGTCGGGCCTGCGGCGGGTAGTGCACGCCGACGCCCTGCTCGTCCCGCGGCCGGGTCACGACGTTCGGGCCGGCAACGACGTTCGGGCCGGCAACGACGTTCGGGCCGGCATTGCGTCGGTTACCCGACATGGTGTCGGTCACCGCTGGACTAGTCCGGTTTGCGCTGGTTCACAGCGTTCTGCCCCCTGGGGTGACCAGTCCTTCGGCCGCCCGCACTGCATCGACCACCCGGCGCGGCGCGGTCGGTTTATCCCGTTCGATCGACGCGAGAACCTGTTCCGACCGCATCTGGCCGGGAGTCGCTCCGGCGGCGGCGAGCTCATCTTTCGGTGATGCATCGACCGGACCTCCAGCGATCTTCCCCCGCCACTGAATGAGGGCCTCGGGCGGCGCGAGGACGACTCGCACCTGCTCGCAGGCCTGGGACGCCATGCCCATGATCGCTCCCATGCCCGCCGTGGCGGACCAGACCGAACACCTGGCATGAGGCGCCCCTGCTCACGGGCAACGTTACCGGCCCACTCAGGCCGAACCATCAGCGGGCGGATATGGCACCCACCCGTTCGAGGCGGATAGATCGCCCGTTGCCACAGCGGTAACCGTCCGTTTGTGGCGACTCAAGGTAACAGAGATGGAGGCAGGATCCGATAACTCGGCGCAATTGGATTTCCGCGATTGCACTCCGGTCACGACATGTAGGGACCAGGGGCGCAGGCGACACGCTGCGTATACAGAAACCAGCAGCAGTGCTACTGTGCGTCATGTTCCGAGGCTGCGGCTGGGGCGTCCGAGCTTCCGGACTCGTGCCGGCACCCGGGAAACACCTGCCGTGCCCCGCGATTCGACGCGTGCGTCGCCGCAGGGGGCACGGCCACGAGACGGTCGGCGTCTGCCGGACGGGTGGGGGCGCCCAGGCAGACGCCGACTGCTGTTGTTGCAGGCCAGCAGGTCGCTACGACACAGCTGCCCGGCTACGGCAGGGCGGCGACGAGGTCGGCGACGGGCTTGCGGGCGCCGGTGTAGAAGGGGGTTTCCAGCCGGGTGTGCCGCCGCGCGGAGCTGGCACGCAGATGGCGCAGACAGTCGACGATCCGGTGCAGCTCGTCGGCCTCGAAGGCGAGCAGCCACTCGTAGTCGTTAAGACCAAACGAGGCGACGGTGTTAGCCCGGACGTCCTCGAACTCACGTCCCATCATGCCGTGTTCGGCGAGCATCCCCCGTCGCTCGTAATCGGGCAGCAGATACCACTCCAGAGAGCGATTAAACGGGTATACGCAGACATACGAACGGGGGTCCTCCCGGCGGACGAAGGCCGGGATGTGGTTGCGGTTGAACTCGGCCGGGCGGTGCAGCCCGACCGACGACCACACCGGGCGCAGGTGGGCGCCGAGGGTGGTCTGGCGGAACCGCTGATAGGTCTCCTGCAGCAGATCCGGGTCGGGGCTGGTCCACCACAGCATCAGGTCGGCGTCGGCCCGGTAGCCGGACAGCTCGTAGAGCCCACGGGTGTAGACATCCTTCGCCAGGGCGCCATCGAGCAGCGCCGTCACCTCATCGATCAGGGCGCCCCGTTCGGCGGGCAGCGGACGGTCGGCGGCGAAGACCGACCAGCCGGTGTAGAGCAGCTCGGCGTTGAGCTCGTTGGCGGACTTCGTGGACTCCGGCATTCGACGGTCTCCATGGTCGGCCGGCCGGGCCCACCCCGGCCGGGATCTCGGTCAGACTTCGGGACCTCGGTCAGACACCGGGAGCCGCAGGCTGCGTCGGGCCGCCGTGCCCGGCGCGGACGCCGCCCCGCAGCACCGCGGCGGCGGCCGCCTCACCGGAACGGATGCAGGCCGGGATGCCGATCCCGTCGTAACCGGCGCCGGCCAGGGCCAGGCCCGCCGGCAACGACCGGCGCACGGCGGCGACCCGGTTGAGGTGACCCGGCAGGTACTGCGGCAGCCCACCCTCCCAGCGGCTGACCCGGGTCGCGATCGGCCGCGCCAGCAGCCCGGTGATCTGCGCGATCTCGGCGGCGGCGAGGCCGGCCAGCTCGGTGTCACCGCGGGTCAGGTCGCCTTCGGCACCGGCCCGCCCGAGGCTTGCCCGCACGACGGTGAGCCGGTCGACCCCGACATGCGGCCACTTCCTGGTGAGGAACGTCGCTGCCTTCACCGAGGTTCCCGCCCGCGCCGGCACCAGGAAGCCGCTGCCGGGTGGCGGGGTGACGTCCCGGTAGACGAGTGTCACCAGCCCGACCGAGGCGTACGGAACCCCGGCCAGCGGCGCCGCGGCATGCGGGGCGTGCGGGCGCAGCAGGGACCGGGCCACCCCAGCGGGCACGGCAAGGATCACCGCGTCGGCCTCGAGCGGCTCGGGGGTCTGCCCGCCACGGTCACGCCCGCACACGACCCGCCACCCGGACGCGGTGCGCTCCAGGGCGCGCGCGGACACACCGGTGCGCACGGTGGCGCCGCAGCGCTCGGCCAGCCGCAGCGCGAACCCACCCAGCCCACCGCGCACGCTGGCGAACACCGGGGTGGACGCGGTACTGGTCGCGGGGCCGGTGCGGGCCCGCACCCGGTGCGCGCCGAGTAGCAGCGAACGGTCCTCGGCGAGGATGGGAACCAGCTGCGGCACGGTGGCCCGCAGCGACAGCGCGTCGGCCCGGCCGGCGTACACCCCGCCGAGCAGCGGATCGACGAGCAGATCGACGACCTCCCGCCCGACCCGCGCCCCGACGAACGCGCCGACGGTGGGGTCGTCGGGGAACTGTGAGCGGGGCAGGGCGAGGTCGGCGGCGGCCCGCAGCATCCCCCACGGCGAGAGCACCCCCGAGCGGATCAGGCCGAGCACGTCGGTGGGCACGCCGAGCAGCGTGTTCGGCGGGATGGGCCGCAGCCGGCCACGGATCCACAGCGACGCGGACGTCGTCGCCGGATGGACCACGTCATGACCGAGCCCGATCTGGCGGGCCAGCCGCAGACCGTCGGGAACCCGGGCGAGGAACGACTCGGCCCCCTCTTCGACGTCCATCCCCTCGATCGGTGTCGTGTGCAGCTTCCCGCCGACCCGTGCGGCCGCGTCCAGCACGGTGACCTCGGCCTGGCCGGCCAGCGCGTGGGCGGCGGAGAGCCCGGCAACACCCGCACCGACGATGACAACCCGCACGTTCCTGCCGCCCTCTCGCCGAACTCCGACCCGGTCACCAGGTCCGCTGGTACCAGGATTCACCATGATTCACCGACGCCGACGCCGGCCGCCGATCCGCCGCGCTCGGCCCGGCCGGCGGTGTCAACCGGCGTGGACGACGTCCACGATGTGCGCGAGCACGCCCGGGTCCGTCTCCGGCAGCACGCCGTGCCCGAGGTTGAACACATGCCCCGGGGCCGCCGTGCCGCGCGCCAGCACGTCCCGGATCTTGGCGTCCAGCACGTCGTGCGGGGCGAAGACCGCCGCCGGGTCCAGGTTGCCCTGTAGCGCCCGGTGCGGACCCACCCGGCGGGCCGCGACGTCCAGCGGGACCCGCCAGTCGACGCCGACCACATCCGCGCCGACCTCGCCCATCACGGCGAGCAGTTCGCCGGTGTTGACCCCGAAGTGGATGCGGGGCACCTGCCCGGCGAACGCGCCGAGCACGCGGGCGCTGTGCGGCGCGACGTAGCGACGGTAGTCCGCCTCGCTGAGCGCGCCGGCCCACGAGTCGAACAGCTGGATGGCATCCACCCCGGCGTCGACCTGGACCTGCAGGAACGCGGTGGTGATCCCGGCCAGCCGGTCGAGCAGGTCGTGCCAGAGCTTCGGCTCGCGGTACATCAGCTCCTTGGTCCGCAGATGGTTGCGACTCGGACCACCCTCGACGAGATAGCTGGCCAGGGTGAACGGCGCGCCGGCGAAGCCGATCAGCGGGGTGCCGCCCAGCTCGCGCAGCAGGGTGCGGACCCCGTCGGCGATGTAGGGAACGTCGTTCGGCTCGAGCTCGCGCAACGCCGCGACGCCGGCCGCGTCGCGGATCGGCTCGGCGACGACCGGCCCGACCCCGGCCACGATGTCGATGTCGAGGCCGAGGGCGACCAGCGGCACGACGATGTCGGAGAAGAAGATCGCGGCATCCGGACGGAACCGGCGGACCGGCTGCATGGTGATCTCGGTGATCAGCGCCGGGTCGCGGCACGAGTCGAGCATCGGGATTCCGGCCCGCAGGCTGCGGTACTCGGGCAGCACCCGACCGGCCTGGCGCATGAACCACACGGGGGTGGTCGCGGGCCGCTCGCCCCGGCAGGCACGCAGGAACGGAGCCGTGGCCGCAAGATCCGGCCGACGCGCGCCGACGCCGGCGTCGATGTGGACGACTGACATGCCTCGATCGTTGCATGCCCGCCGCGACTGTGCGGGTGCGACCGGGCTCACGCGGGCTGGCTCGCGCGGGTGAAGGGCGGCGTCGGCATGGTCACGATGCCACCGCTACCCCCTCCTGACCGTCGGCTATCTTCTACTCTCAGTAGAAGAAGTCCCTGCTCCCAGCCGGTTCCACCCCGCCCGCCCGGCCGCGCCGGTCCATCCGGACCACGCGCCCCACGGGCAGCCGAGTGTGACGCAATCGGCTGTCCACCCAGGCGAACCACCGGACTTCCGACCTCCTGCCCGCGCCGACGTCCCCCGCGTCACCACCCGGCCGCTTCGCCCCCTTCCCGGCCACTTCGCCTCCCACCTTCCCGCTCATGACGGAGAGATCACCGATGACCGCTCAGGCACGCCCCGACGGTTCCCCGATCCTCACCGCCGCCCGCGCGGTGTCCCTCGCCGAGGCGACGTCCTTCCTGCTGCTACTCGTCGCGACCGTGATCAAGTACACGGCGGACCACCCCGGCGGGGTCCGTGTCCTCGGGCCGATCCACGGCGTGCTCTTCATGAGCTACTGCGCCCTGGTCGGCTATCTCGCCTTCGTCGGACGCTGGCCCCGGCGACGCACGATCCTCGCGCTCGTGGCGTCAGTACTGCCGGTGGCTCCGTTCTTTGTCGAACGGCACTGGCTGCGCCCCGGCGCGCCCGGCACCCCCGGCGGACCGCCCCTGGCCGCAGGCACCGCCGCTGCCACCAGCACCACCCAGCCCGCGCCCGCCGCCCGCCGCCCCTAGGACGCATCTCCAGGACCTTCCGCCACCCTCGCCGAGCCGCCACCCTCGCCGAGCCGCCACCCTCGCCGAGCCTCCGCCCTCGCCGAGCCCACCGCGGCCTGTTCGTGGGACGCGGCGTCGCCCCTGGACCATGGCCGCGTTCCGTGACGCCGTTTTCGGAGGCTGCGGGTGTCCAGGGTGCACATGGGTCGTCGTGAGGGTGTTCGTGGCCGATATGCGCCCACGATGACCTGCGTGGGCGGATCTTGCTTTGGGATCGGTTGCGGGGCGCGGTGGCGGGGAGTGCGTTGCTGTAACTCCACGCGCATAGCGCGGGTCCATCGCCGCCATGACTGGCGACGCCCCGGACCGTGGTCGCTCCGCCCGGCTATCACCGTGCCCAGCGACCACCGATCGCACCCTGACCGTGGCTACCCCTTGGTCCACCCCTCGACACGCGGATCAAAAGCCACGAGTCGCCCGAACTGGGACGTCCGGTCCACACCCGGCCGAGACGGGCTCACGCGACACGCCGCGGGGAATGCGCGGACATTTACGTCCGCCGTGGCACCGTCTGTCCGGTCGGAAAGTGGGCAGAGGATGCACGTTGATCCGTGTTCCTGTGACGGGCCGACAGGCGGGGAGTGAGACGCGAGTGGAACTGGTCCGGGTTGGCCTCGGCGATCAGGTCGTGCTCGACTGCGCGGTCTGCGGCGGCGAGCGGGCGTTCGAGCAGCCCCCCTGCCCTGACGGGCACGGGCTGGACTGTCCGGAGCGGGCCTGCACCGGGTGCGGTTCGGCCGTGCTGGTGGGATCGGCACCGAACGCCCACGCTCCGGCACCCGTCCACGTGGGCCAAGGGTCCGCCCTCGTCCGGGAGACAGGTGTCCGGGAGGCAGGTGTCCAAGAGACAGGTGTCCAAGAGACAGGTGTCCGGGGGGCAGCCACGTCAGAGCTGATCCGGGAGGCGTGGGCTCGGGAGATGCGGGGGCGGGAGCGGTCCGTCCCGCGGATTCCGGCGTGAGTCTGCACAGCCCGGCGGATTCCGGCGCGAGCCTGCACAGCACCGCCACCCGCCCGGCCTATGACCGCGGCGCCGTCCCACTGCGCCGCGGCAACCGGCCGCACGCAACGGGGTCGAATCCCCACGCTCCGACGTCTGCACAGCGCGATCAAGGTCGACGCCCTACCGTTGCCGTCATGGGGGCCGCGCAGTCGTACGAGCCGAGCCCGCAGGTCTTTCAGGCGGTCACCGACGCCATGCGCGCCGGGGTCGGGCGGCTACGCCCGGAGATCACCGCACACGAGGTGAGCGCCCCGACCCGGCTCGCACCGTATGCGTTCGCCCTCGCCGGCGGCCTGACCGGCGACTCCGCCGATACCGCGACCGGCCGCCTGATCGTCCTCATGGATCCGGGCGGTCAACCCGCCTGGCAGGGCACCGCCCGAATCGTCTGCTATGCCCGGGCCGGGGTCGACGCGGAGATCGCCGCCGACCCGCTGCTGGCGGAGGTGGCCTGGTCGTGGCTGGGCGAGGCGCTCGCCTCCCACGGGGCGCATGCCCACGCGCTCGGTGGCACGGTGACGACGACCTCCTCTCGGCGCCTGGGCGTGCTGCGCGCCGAGGGCGACTCCTTCGACGTGGAGCTGCGCTGCTCGTGGTCGCCCGACTGGGCGCTGACCGGTGACCGGGCACTGCCCCCCGAAGGAGCACGCCCCGGCACCGACGGGCTGGCGCCGATGTGGAGTCCGGCGGAGGCCGTGGCCCATGTTCTTGCCTTCGGCGATCTGCTCGCCGCGATGGCCGGGCTGCCGCCGGCGCTGTCCGGCGTCGTACCCCTGCCCCAGCGCCGCGCCTGACCGCCACCGTCGGGCTCAGGGCCAGGCGTGGCGTGGCGCCCGACCCTGACAGAGCCGCCCCGACCATGATGGCCCAGGGGCCCCTGATGGCGCATGGACCCACACGGGGCACAGAATCCGGTGTTGACCCGGACCGCATGGGGTCAACCGATCTGGCCATCATAACAGCCAGACCCGCTACCATGCGTATAATCGGCGCGATTCGCTGAACAGCGCAGCTGCCTCCGCGAGGATTCAGACGTACGATCGCCGATCGTGACGTCGACGGTTCCAGATTCAACAGAGCAGGTCAGCGGGGGTGTAAGCGCAAACGTGGAGGGAGAGCCCGACAGCAGCGTCCGCGAGCCGATCCCGCTGCTAGTGCCCGTCGACGGCGTCCCTCCCGTGCTCACCGAACCGGCGGAGCTCGCTGCGGCCGTCGCCCGACTCGCCGCCGGCACCGGTCCGGTCGCCTTCGACGCCGAGCGCGCCTCCGGCTATCGCTACAGCCAGCGGGCCTACCTGATCCAGATCCGCCGCCGCGGCACGGGTTCGCTGCTGCTCGACCCGATCGCCCTCGGTGAGCTCTCGGCGATCCAGCAGGCGGTGGGCGACGCCGAATGGGTGCTGCATGCCGCCAGCCAGGACCTGCCGTGCCTGGCCGAGCTGGGGCTGCGCCCGTCGGTGCTGTTCGACACCGAGCTCGCCGGCCGGCTGCTGGGCTACGAGCGGGTCGGGCTCGGCATGATGGTCGAGCGGGTGCTCGGCTACGGGCTGGAGAAGGGCCATTCGGCGGCCGACTGGTCGACCCGCCCGCTGCCCGAGCCGTGGCTGCGCTACGCCGCGCTCGACGTGGAGCTGCTCGTCGAGCTGCGCGACGCCCTCGAGGCCGAGCTGCACGAGCAGGGCAAGATCGAGTTCGCCCGGCAGGAGTTCGCGGCGATCGCGGCGGCACCCCCGCGGGAGCCGCGAGCCGAACCGTGGCGACGGACCAGCGGCATCCACCGGGCCCGCACCCGTCGCCAGCTCGCCGCGGTGCGGGCGATGTGGACCGCACGCGACCGGCTCGCCCGCACCCGTGACGTGGCCCCCGGCCGGGTCCTGCCGGACAGTGCGATCATGGACGCGGTGCTCAACGCTCCCGCGGACACCGCCGCGCTGATCCGCCTACCGATCTTCTCTGGTCCCCGGATCCGGCGCACCGCCAGCACCTGGATGGACGCGCTGCGCGGTGCCGCCACGCTGCCCGACGACGAACTGCCGGCGCCGGCCGGCCCCAACGGCGACGGGCTCCCCCCGGCCAACCGCTGGGCGGAGCGGGACCCGGTGGCCGCGGCCCGCCTGGCCCGGGTGCGCGCGGGGCTGGCCACGATTGCCGCCGCACACACGATGCCGGTGGAGAATTTGCTGGAACCGGCGCTGTCCCGGCGACTCGCCTGGTCACCACCGCGCCCGCTGACCGGCTCGGCGGTGCGGGCGGCGCTGGGCGCCGGCGGTGCCCGTCCCTGGCAGTGCGAGCTCACCGCCGAGGTGCTGCTGACAGCCCTGGCCGACCCGCCGCCCGAGGCCAGGGCCGTCAGCCGGGGCACCGCTGCCGGTGCTGCTGGTACCGGTGCTGGTGCTGGTGACAGCGGGGCTGGTGACAGCGGGGTGCAGACCGCAGATGCCGAGGCCGCGGGCCGACCGGTGGACCGGGCGGGTACCCGTCCGTCCGGCCGCGGTGGAAGCGGAAACGGACGTGGCGAGGGTGGGACGGAACGGACCCGGACCCGCGGCGGCCGGGGTGGACGAGGCGCGCGCGGCGCGACCGCCCACGGGGCCCCGCCCGCGCACGAGGGCGGGCCGTCCGGCGAGTCGGCCGGGGCGTCCGGCGGCTCGTCCGGCGCATAGCGGGCAACTTCCTACCCGCGGGTAACCTCTGGCGTAGAGTGGCCGTGCCGGTGTGGCGTCCACGCCGGTGCCGATCGTGGCCGGTCGGCGTTCTCGGCGAACAGCCGGTGGCGGGGCGCCGTCGGCGAGGAGGCCAGCGTGTTCGGATCAGCCCGCGGCCAGGTGCGTGACGTGGTCTTCGTCGACGGTGTGCGAACGCCGTTCGGCAAGGCCAAGGGGGTGTATGCCGAGACCCGGGCGGACGATCTGATCGTCCGGGTGATCCGGGAGCTGTTGCGGCGTAATCCGTCGCTGCCGCCCGAGCGGGTCGACGAGGTGGCGATCGCCGCCACCACGCAGATCGGCGATCAGGGGCTGACCATCGGTCGCACGGCCGCGATCCTCGCCGGGCTGCCCGAGTCGGTGCCCGGCTACGCGATCGACCGGATGTGCGCCGGTGCGGTCACCGCGGTGACCACGACCGCGTCGTCCATCGCGGTCGGCGCGTACGACGTGGCGATCGCCGGCGGCGTGGAGCACATGGGCCGTCACCCGATGGGCGAGGGCGCCGACATCAACCCGCGGTTCATCGCCGAGAAGCTCGTCGACCCGTCCGCGCTGATCATGGGTTCGACGGCGGAGAACCTGCACGACCGCTTCCCCGCGATCACCCGGGCGCGGGCCGACGCGTACGCGCTCGCGTCCCAGGAGAAGGTGGCGAAGGCCTACGCGAACGGTCAGATCCAGCCGGATCTGGTGGCGATGGCGGCGCGGCACGCCGAGTCCGGCTGGGATCTCGTCACCGCCGACGAGCCGCCGCGACCATCCACCACGCTGGCGGGGCTGGCCGGGCTGCGCACCCCGTTCCGTCCGCACGGACGGGTCACGGCCGGTAACGCCGCGGGCATCAACGACGGGGCCACCGGCTGTGTGCTCGCCGCCGCCGAGGTGGCCGCCGAGCTCGGCCTGCCGGCGAAGATGCGGCTGGTCGGCTACGGCTTCACCGGTGTCGGTCCCGACGTGATGGGCATCGGGCCGATCCCGTCCACCGAGCGGGCGCTGGCGCGCACCGGTCTGTCGATCGACGACATCGGGCTGTTCGAGCTGAACGAGGCGTTCGCCGTGCAGGTGCTCGCCTTCCTGGACCACTTCGGCATCGCCGACGACGATCCGCGGGTCAATCCGTACGGCGGCGCGATCGCGCTCGGCCATCCGCTGGCGTCCAGCGGCGTGCGGCTGATGACCCAGCTCGCCCGGCAGTTCGCCGAGCATCCCGAGGTGCGTTACGGCCTGACCGCGATGTGCGTCGGGCTGGGCATGGGCGCGACCACGATCTGGGAGAACCCGCACCACCCGGCCGTCACCCCCGGCGGCGACGCGGGCTGAGCCCGCCGCCGGATCCGTGCATGTCGGCGAGTCCGCACCCGCGAGTCTGATCCGCGAGCCTTCAGGAGAGGCGCCATGAGCGACGACGAGGTCACGCTGGAGTTCCCGGACGAGGTCGTGACCGCGGCCCATGTCCGCTATGTGGCGCTGCCCGGGGTGGCCGGCCCGGTCGCGCTCGTCACCCTCGACAACGGCCACGACCACACCCGGCCGAACACGTTCGGTCCGGCCGGGCTGCGCGGCATCCTCGCCGCGGTGGACGAGATCGAGGCGCACGAGCCGCCGGTGGCCGCGATCGCGGTGACCGGCAAGCCGTTCGTCTTCGCCGTCGGTGCGGACCTCGCGTTCCGCTCGTCGATCACCGATCCGGCCGCGGTGCGGCCGGCGCTCGAGGCACTCGGCCGGCTCGGGCATGACGCGTTCGTCCGGCTGGGTTCGGGGCGCCTCGGCGACCGGCGGGTACCGACGTTCGCCCTGGTCAACGGGGCAGTTCTCGGCGGTGGCCTGGAGCTTGCGCTGCACTGCGACCATCGGGCGCTCTCGCGCGGCATCCCGATGCTCGCCCTGCCGGAGGTGTTCCTCGGTCTCGTCCCGGCCTGGGGTGGCACCCAGCTGCTGCCGAACCTGATCGGACCGGCCCGGGCGATCCAGGTCATCCTCGACAACGCGCTCAGCCAGAACCGGATGCTCACCGGCCCGAAGGCATTCGAGCTCGGCCTGGGTGACGTGCTGCTGGAACCGGCCGACTTCCTTGAGGAGTCGCTGGCCTGGGTCGGGCGGGTGCTGCGCGGCGAGATCGACCCGGTGGCCGCACGCACCCCGGTGGAGCGCGGCGCCGCCTGGGCGCAGGCCATCGCGGACGGTCGCAGGCTCGCCGACGGCCGGCTGCACGGCGCGGCGCCCGCCGCCTACCGAGCCCTGGACCTGATCGCCCTCGCCGAGACCGCCACGCGGGCGGACGGCTTCGAGGCGGAGACCCAGGCGCTCGCGGACCTGTCGGTCTCCGGGGAGCTGGTCGCCGGCCTGTATGCGTTCGACCTGGTGCAGAAGCGGGCCCGGCGCCCGGTCGGCGGGCCCGACAAGGCGCTGGCCCGACCGGTGACGAAGGTCGGTGTGGTCGGGGCGGGGCTGATGGCCTCCCAGCTCGCGTTGGTCTTCGCCCACCGCCTCGAGGTTCCGGTCGTGCTCACCGACCTCGACGCCGCCCGCCTCGACGCGGGTGTCGCCGCCGTCCATCGGGAGATCGACAACCTGCTGCTGCGCCGACGGATCACCGCCGACCAGGCCAACCGGTACAAGGCGAACGTCACCGGCTCGCTGACCAAGGACGCCTTCGCCGACGCCGACCTCGTCATCGAGGCCGTCTTCGAGGATCTGGCGATCAAGCAGACGGTGTTCGCCGAGCTGGAGGCGGTGGTCTCCCCCGAGGCCGTGCTGCTCACCAACACCTCGGCGCTGTCGGTGACCGAGATGGCCGCGAAGCTCGCCCACCCCGAACGGGTCGCCGGTCTGCACTTCTTCAACCCGGTGTCGGTGCTACCGCTGGTCGAGGTCGTCCGCGCGGCCCGCACCGACGACGCGACGATCGCCACCACCCTGGCCGTGGCGAAGACCCTGAAGAAGAATGCCGTCCTCGTCGCCGACCAGCCGGCGTTCGTGGTGAACCGGCTGCTCACCCGCTTCCTCGGCGAGGTGCTGGGGGCCGCGGAGCTCGGCACCCCGCTCGACGAGGTCGACCACGCCCTCGACCCGCTGGGCCTGCCGATGTCCCCGCTGACCCTGCTCGCCCTGGTCGGCCCGCCGGTCGCCCTGCATGTGGCCGAGACCCTGCATGCCGCGTTCCCGGACCGTTTCCGCTCGCCGACCAGCCTCGCCCGGCTCGTCGAGGCCGGCAAGGCCGGCATCTACCTGGCTGCCCCCGACGGCACCCAGACGATCGATCCCGAGGCCGCCGCGGTCCTGCGCGACGCTGCCGCCGCCGGCGGCGTCGCGCCGCCGAGCGCGGCCGAGGTACGCGAGGCGGCGCTGCGGGCGCTGGCCGAGGAGATCCACCTGATGCTCGCGGAGAAGGTCGTCGCCGAGGCGCCCGACATCGACCTGTGCATGGTCCTCGGTGCCGGCTGGCCGTTCCACCTCGGCGGCATCACCCCCTACCTGGACCGCACCGGCATCAGCGAGGCCGTCACCGGCGCGCGTTTCACCCCACCCGGGGTCGCCACCCTCCCCGTCTGAGCAGACGAGCCGGGTCCCGCGGACGGACGCCGCCCCGGATCCCGGGCGGCGCAGGTCGCGGGTTAGTTTGGGGTTATGTCGACCGTTCGGGCGCTACGTCCGTCCACGGTCGTGGTGGGGATGGTCACCGGGGGCGCACTGGTCGTCGCCGGATGGTGGGCCTACCGGGTGCTGCAGCGGCCACCGTCCGGCCCGGGTGGCGGGTCGGGGGCCGCGGCGCGGCTGTGCGGGCTGGCCGCGGGGTACCTGGGCGTCGTCCAGGTGCTGCTGGCCGCGCGGATCCCCTGGTTCGAGCACACCGTGGCGATGCGGCCGGCGCGGCTGATCCATGTGGGTTGCGGGCTGTCGTTCCTGGCGGTGACCGCCGCGCACGCGGTGCTGGCGGTAGCCTCGAACGCGGCGGCCGTGGGGACGCCGTTCGCCTCGGGGCTCATCGGCGTCGTCGTCGACCTTCCGTACGTGTGGCTGGCGGTGATCGGCCTGGTGCTGCTGCTGGTCGCGACGGTCAGTTCGGTGCCGGCGCTGCGCCGGACGATGTCGTATGGCTGGTGGCATCTACTGCACCTGGTCGTCTACCCCGGAATCGCGATCAGTTTCGCCCATCAGCTGTACGGCCCGGACCTGCTGTCCAGCCCGGTCCGGGTGCTGTGGACGGGGTTGCACCTGGCCGCGCTGGGCACGCTCGGCTGGTACCGGATCCTCGCCCCGGTGCGGTTGACGCTGCGCCACCAGTTCACCGTCGCCGCGGTCGAGGCGGAGGCTCCCGGGATTGTGTCGATCATCGTCTCCGGGCAGGCCCTGGACGCGGTGGGTGCCCGCCCCGGGCAGTACTTCCGGCTACGGGCACTGGACTGGCCGATGTGGTGGCACTCCCACCCGTTCTCGCTGTCCGCGGCGCCACGGCCGGACGAACTGCGGTTCACCGTCAAGGCCGTCGGTGACTACAGCGACGCGATGGCCGGGCTGACCCCCGGCCGGTGGCTGCTGGTCTCCGGCCCCTACGGCGCCCTCACCGCACAGGCCCGCGAACGCCGGCCGGTACTGCTCGTCGCGGGTGGCATGGGCATCGCGCCGCTGCGCGCCCTGTTCGAGGACGTCGACGACGACCTCGCCGTCACCCTGCTCTACCGCACGGAACGCGCCGACCAGATCGTCTTTCGCACCGAACTGGACGACCTCGCCGGTGACCTGGATGCCACCGTGCACTACCTGACCGGCCCGGCCCCCACCGGCGACGGCGGAGACCAGGACGATCCCCTCTCCTGTCATCGTCTGACCACCCTCGTCCCCCAGCTCGCCGACCACGACGCCTACGTCTGCGGACCCCCCGGCATGGTTGCCACCACCGTCCGCTCGCTACGCGCCGCCGGCCTGGACCGCCACCACATCCACGCCGAAACCTCGACCTTCTGATCCGGCCTGCACAAACGGCCACCGCCCCACCGCCCCACCACCCCCGCCCCCGCCTTGGACGGCGACCATTCCGCAAAGTCACGGATTCTTGCCGAGGCGGAGTGAAGATTCCGGCCTGCCGATCCTTCACTAAGCCTCGGCAAGAATGGATCTTGCCTTTCGGGTGCCCACGACGAGCCATTTTTGTCATATGGAGTGACATAGCTGGCACAGAGAGTATCGGCCGACGGGGGTTGGGGCGGATGGGTGCGAGGGTGTGCTGGCGGGACGTCCGCCGGCACCCAGGGCAGTCACTCTCCGACATATCTGCGCGGCACGTGATGGCACGCCTACATCTCGACGAGCCAGGACCACCGGTCGGACCGGACCCGCGGATCGTGGGATCGCAACGGCCCACGTACGCGGGACGCAGGCCGGAAGCACGGACAGACCCTCAGGAGATGCTGAGCGCACGCGTGAGAGGATGCCGCGGCCGGCACGGCCGGCACGGTCCAGGCGTTCGTTGGAGCAGCGGATTCAGGTGTGCGGCGCCTCGGCGCTGATGGCGGGTCGCGACCGTCTGGATGGCGGCCCACGTGGAGGCGTGATCGGGCCGGGCGAGGCTCGCCCTGGCCACGCCCTGGCCACGGCCTGCGCACGGAACGCAGGCAGGAAGAGGCCACCGACCCCGCGTCTGGTGGCCCGGTTCGCGGAACACCATGATCGCTACCAGGGATGCGGCCGAAAGTCTTCCGGGTCCCGACGTTGACATGGCTAGTGAGTGGCCACTACCTTACGAGGCATGGCAACACGGACGGACGGCGGGGCGCGGATGAGCGCCGAGCAGCGGCGGGCGAGTGTGCTCGCGGCAGCGGTCGAGGAGTTCGCCGAGGGCGGGCTGACCGGCACGTCCACCGAGGTGATCGCCACGCGGGCGGGCATCTCGCAGCCGTACCTGTTCCGCCTGTTCCCGACGAAGAAGGCCCTGTTCATCGCCGTCGTCGAGAGCACCTTTGCCCGCACCGCCGCGCTGTTCGAGCAGGCCGCGGGCGAGCTGACCGGTGAGGCCGCGATGGATGCGATGAAGGAGTCGTACTCCGAGCTGCTCGCCGACCGTACCTACCTGCTCACCCAGCTGCACGCCTACGCCGGCTGCTACGACCCGGACGTGCGGGTCGCCACCCGCACCGGGTTCCGCCGCCTGTGGGAGACGGTGGAACGGGTCACCGGCCTGCCCGAGGACGAGATCCGGGTGTTCTTCGCGCACGGGATGCTGATCAACGTGAGTGTCGCGATGGACCTGCCCGCCATCGACGACCGATGGGCGCAGATCATCTGTTCCCCGACCTTCCTCTCCCCCGACCCCGGGTCGCCTGGTTCCACCTCCGACGACGCCGTGGACGAGCCTCCAGCCACCGCCGACTGAGGCCTTCCCGCCCCACCCAGGCGTCGGCGCGCCGGCTTTCGACATCCGCCTTCAGTGTCCGCCACCAGACATTCACCCAAGAAGGTAGTGGTCACTTACTACCTTCTGAGGCTAGTGAGCACTCACAACAAACCGCGAACCCCTCGCAGTGAAGAGTGAAAGGAGAACGGTCGTGACCCGACGCCCCAGCACCGCCTGGACGCTCGTCGTGACCTCCCTGGCCGCGTTCATGGTGTCCCTGGACAACCTCGTGGTCACCACGGCGCTCCCCCAGATCCGCGCCGACCTCGGTGCGGGCCTCGAGGGCCTGGAATGGACCGTCAACGCCTACACCCTGCCGTTCGCGGTGCTGCTGCTCACCGGGGCGGCACTCGGAGACCGGCTGGGCCGACGCCGGGTGTTCCTCGGCGGCCTCGCCGTGTTCACCGCGGGCAGCGCCGCCGCGGCGCTCGCGCCGAACATCGAGGCGCTGATCGCCGCGCGGGCGGTGCAGGGCGTCGGCGCGGCGTTCGTGCTGCCGCTGACCCTCACGCTGCTCGCCGGGGCCGTCCCGCCCGAACGGCGCGGGGCGGCGCTGGGCATCTGGGGCGCGATGACCGGGCTTGCCGTCGCGGTCGGACCGCTGATCGGTGGTGCCATCACCGAGGGGGTCAGCTGGCAGTGGATCTTCTGGGTGAACGTGCCGGTGGGTCTGATCGCCCTGCCGATCGGGCTGCGTGCGCTGGCCGAGTCGCGCACCAGCACGTCGCGCCTCGACCTGCCCGGGGTCGCGCTGGTCAGCGCGGGTCTGTTCGGGATCGTCTTCGGGCTGGTCCGTGGCGAGGGGCACGGCTGGACGAGCACACCGGTGCTGACCGCGCTCATCGCCGGTGCCATCGGCGTGGCCGCGTTCGTCGCCTGGGAGCTGCGGGTTGCCCGCGGTGGCGGGGCACCGATGCTGCCGATGAGCCTGTTCCGCATCCGCGGATTCGCCGCGGTGAACGCCACCGCACTGTTGTTCTCGATGGGCATGTTCGGCTCGATCTTCCTGCTGGCGCAGGCGCTGCAGAACGTCTACGGCTACTCGCCGCTGGAGGCCGGGATCCGTACCCTGCCGTGGACGGCCATGCCGCTGCTGATCGCCCCGATTGCCGGGCCCGTCTCCGACCGCATCGGTGGCCGACCCCTGTTGCTCGCCGGGCTCGCCCTGAACGCGATCGGCCTGGCCTGGATGGGCCTCGTGCTGTCCGACCACCTGGCCTACGGCGCCCTCGTCGGCCCGTTCGTCATCTCCGGCGTCGGGATGGCGCTGTTCTTCGTGCCGGTCGCCACCGTCGCGCTCGGCGTCGTCCCCCAGCAGTACCAGGGGTTGGCGTCCGGAACGAACAACGCCCTGCGTGAGCTCGGCGGGGTGCTCGGCATCGCCGTGCTGTCCTCGGTGTTCGCCGCTCGCGGCGGCTATGACACCCCTGCCACCATCATCGACGGCACCCGGCCCGCGGTCCTGCTCGGCGCGATCGCGGTCTCGATGGCCCTGCTCGCCGCGTTCGCCCTGCCGCGCCGAGGGGCCCAGTCCGCCCTGTCCACCAGCACCGACGACAGGCCGGCCGCGGTCCACGCCGACCGACCGGACCCGGTGGGCGCCCAGGCTGCCGGCTGACACTCGGCCGGCACCGGCCCGCAGGCATCAGGCATCAGGCATCAGGCATCAGGCCGAGGGTTGGTCGAGGATTCGCATCCTTCACCGACCCTCGGCCGGTTGGGCTCAGGCAGCGTGGACCGAGGCGTCGCCGTCGCCCGGCCCGACCGAACCACCACCCCCGCTGCCACCGCCGCTGCGACCGCCCCCGAAGGGATCCGTCCCGCTGCCCGGACCGTCACCCGAGCCGACCGAGAAGGGCGGGCCGAACGTCAGCAGGCAGTATCCGCCGGACTCCCTGTGCACGTCATACGACTCCCGGCTGGCACTGCCACTGCTGCGCTGGACGTCCACCTGAACCGTGCGCACCGTCTCCGCAGCGCTGGGATGGACGGTCTGCACGGTACGCACCGCATAGGAGGCGACCGTGCCCCGGACGCCGTCGAAGGCCCGCATGATGGTGCTGTACTCGCCCTGGGAGCGCGTCCCGCGAACCGTCGCACAGAGCCTGCCGTAGGCAGCGTCGTAACGGGCGGCCCGCACGTCGGCAAGATAGGACCGCACGGCGTTCGCCGGACCCTTGTCACTGCGGCTCAGCACCAGGACACCGGCCGCACCCGCGCCCACAGCGACCACGAGAACGATCACGAGCGGCACGATCCACCGCGTCGGCCGGCGCGGCGCCGACCCGGACAACGGCATCCCACCCGGCCCGATCGGACTGCCCCAGGCACTGCGCGCCAGTGGTCCCATCGGCTGACCAGCCGCCCCCCACGGCCCCATCGGCGCGGACGGCCCCATCGGCGCGGACGGCTCCACCAGCCCGGACGGCCCCGGCTGCCGCTGCACCGGCCCGACCGGGCCTGACCACCCCGGACCCGGCCGGCCTGCCGGACTCGCCGGATGCAACGGAACCGCCGGACGCGGCGGGCCAACCGGGCCTGGCCGTCCGGATGGGCTTGGTGGTCCCGGCGGACCAGCCGGCCGCCCGTAACCCGATGACCCGGCGGACCCGGACCAGCCACTCTGACTGGCTGCCCCTGGCTGACCATTCGCACCGGGATAACCAGATGCGCGAGGCTGAGCCGACGCGCCGAGATGACCGGCTGCGCCAGAATCGCCGGGCGGCGGATATCCCATCGGCGCGGATGGCCCGAACGGGCCAGGTACAACGTTGGGTGTCCGTGCGGCACCGGTGGTGGCGGCTCCGGTCGCCGCGACCGGCCCGGTCCCCTCCGGTGGGCCCGCAGGCGCGGCCGGCCCGGCCGGCCTGGGCCGAAAGGCCGAAGCCGGGGGGACGGGGCGCTGTGCGGGCGAGGACAGATCCCGGTCGACGGGGGCGGCTCGCAGCGTCTCATCCGCGGGAGACGGCGGGCCGTTCCATCCCGGTGTGGGCAGCCGGCCACCACCCGGTGCGTGCTCGTCGGACGGGTTGTCGTTGCCCGGTCCGTTCATCTGATCCCCTCGCGCCGCGACCCGCCCCCAGCGGACGCCGTTTTGGACGTCAACCGCCGATGATGGCATTATCCTGCCCGGATTTACCGGAATCGGGCAGCCCGGATCGCGTATCCGACGCGCCATCGTTGCGGACGGGCCGTCGCCGTGGGCCGGAGCCCGGCCGGCCGTCAGCCGGAGCTCGGCGGTTCGCCCGTCTCGGGGCCGCCGCTCTGGCGTTGGCGCAGCGCCACGCCGATCGCGGCCCACACCAGATCGGCGATGGTGGCCAGCAACCGGGCGACCAACGCGACCACCGTCGCCGGACCACTCGCGATCGCCGGCGCGAGCGCCAGGACGAGGACCGCTTCGCGGACCCCTGCCCCAGCCGGTAGCACCAGCACCAGGAACCCCGCGGTCCAGGCCAGCGCATACGCCCCGAGCGACAGGACGATCAGCCGCACGCCGCCGATCCCAGGATCGAGGTCGCGCACCAGCAGCCAGGTCGCCAGGCCGTACCAGACGAAGCTGAGCAGCAGCCACCCCGCCCCGGCCGCCACCGGACGCAACGTCAACGGAACGTCCAGCCCCGGCCGACGCAACAGCCGAAACGCCCGCGCGAGCAGCCTGGACAGCACCGGCGGATACAGCAGCACCGCGAACACCGGCACCGCGACCAGCGCCCACCAGTACTGCGCCAACGCATCCGCGGAGACGAACGGCAGCGTGACCGCGGCGGCGAGCCCACCGCTGGGAACCGCCAGCGCGAGCACCACCAGGCTCGCGGACGCGGCCTTCGGCCGGGACACCCCGTAGTCGCGGGAGAGCTCCATCTGCGCCAGTACCGGCCACACGCTGCCCGGAATGTACTTGCCGATCTGCCCGACGAAGAAGATCCGCACCGCCGCCCGCAACGGCAGTTTCGCCCCGAGCCCCGCCAGCAATGCACGCCAGGACAACACCGTCGTCCCGACGGCCACGATGGTCAGCAGGCCGGAGGAGACCACGCCACCCACCGTGAGCAGCGCAAACGAGTCCCGCACATCGTGCCACTGGCCGACCAGCGCCACCGCGAGCAGCCCGAGCGCAACGACCAGCGCCCCCCGCGTCACCCACCAACGCGGCCCGCGCCCCCCCGAACCAGGCTCCTTCCGCTGCCCCGACGACCCCGCGGACGAGCTCGGGACGGAACCCGAGGCCGAGGGCGCGCTCGGGACCGGCGATGCCGGAACCGGGGCGTCATCCGCCAGTGCTCGTGCGCCCGACGCGGAGTGCTGACCCACCAGAACAGACTAGGCCGCGCCCCACCCGGCAACCTCGCCGCCCCTCGGCAGACCCTCGGCAGACCATCGGCGTGCCATCAGCGGGCCACGGATGCGAACCACGTCGCCGAGCCACCCGGTCCGAACCGCCCGACCGGGCGTTCCGACAGAGCGACCCACCAACGGGCAGTGTCACGATCTGCAACGATGTTGCCGGTCGCGGCGGGGGTCCGTGAGCTGCACGGGTCGCCGTGGGCGGGTTCGCGTCCGTTCTGCCCGCCACGACGACCCGCATGGCGCGATCGTGCCGCACGGCCCGCTGCAAGGTGTGACGAGTACCGAGTTCGGACTGGGGAGTATGCGGTGTCTCCCCTGTAGGGCTGGCGCCGGTCTGTCCCGTCCCGTCAGCGAACGACCAGGAGCTCAGCCGGACGATCCGGGCGATGGGACAGGCGGACGGGTCGGCCCGACCCGAGACGGGTGGGGCCGACCCACCCGGTCCGAGGCAGGACGGACCGGGGCGCTTGCGCGGTGGGCAGTGGAGCGCGTCAGTGCTTGTCGGCGACCCGCTGGGCGGCGGAGTGCTCGCCGGTGCGCTGGGCGGCGGGGGCCTTCGCCTTGCCGCCAGAGGTGGCCGATGTGCCGGAAGCGACAGCCGCCGGCGCCGCGGACGGGTCGTCCTCCAGCGCGGGCTGGCGCTTCGCGATGGCCTCGACGACCTTGCGGGCAAGGTCCTGCGGAGCGAGACCGACCTCGGCGAGGATCTGGTCGCGCTTGCCGTGGTCGAGGAAGCGCTGGGCGATACCGAAGTCGCGCAGCGGGACATCGACGTCGTTGTCACGCAGCAGCTGCGCGAGCGTCGAGCCGACGCCCCCGACCCGGCCGTTGTCCTCGATGGTGACCACGAGGTCGTGGTCCCGGGCGAGGTCGACGAGGGCGATGGGCAGCGGCTTGACCCAGCGTGGGTCGACGACGGTGATCCCGATGCCCTGGCTGGCGACCAGGCGGGCCACCTCGAGGGCGGTGACGGCCATCGCGCCGACCGAGACGAGCAGCACCTCACGGCGCTGGGCGACGGCAGGGGACCGGAACAGCACGTCCACGCCACCGATGGTGTCGATGGCGGGGATGTCCGGGGCGACCGTGCCCTTGGCGAAACGCACCACGGTGGGCTTGTCCGTGGTCGCGACGGCCTCGCGCAGCTCGGCGCGCAGGGTCGGCGCGTCGCGCGGCGCGGCGATGGCGAGGTCGGGGACGACCTGCAGGAACGACATGTCCCACATGCCGTTGTGGGAGGCGCCGTCCTCACCGGTGACCCCGGCGCGGTCGAGCACGAACGTCACCGGCTGGCGGTGCAGGGCGACGTCCATCAGCACCTGGTCGAAGGCGCGGTTGAGGAAGGTCGCGTACAGGCACACGACCGGCTTGAGCCCGCCCATGGCCAGGCCCGCGGCGGAGGTGACCGCGTGCTGCTCGGCGATGCCGACGTCGAAGACCCGGTCGGGGTAGGCCTTGGCGAACTTGCTGAGGCCGACCGGGGCCAGCATCGCCGCGGTCAGGGTGACCACGTCGGGCCGCTCGGCACCGATCTGGACGATCTCGTCGGAGAAGACGTTCGTCCAGCTGGTGCTCTTCGCGGTGGAGATCGGCTTGCCGGTGACCGGGTTGATGACGCCGACGCCATGGAAGTTGTCGGCCTGGTCCTGCTCGGCCGGCGGGTAGCCGAAACCCTTGCGGGTGACGCAGTGGACGATCACTGGACCGCCGAAGTCACGGGCCCGGCGCAGGGCCGACTCGACCGCGGCGGTGTCGTGCCCGTCGACCGGGCCGACGTACTTCAGCCCGAGATCCTCGAACATCCCCTGCGGCTGAACGACGTCCTTGATGCCCTTCTTGATGCCGTGCAGCGCGTCGAACAGCGGCGCGCCGACCAGCGGCGTGCGACCGAGGACCTGCTTGACGACGTCGAGGACCTGCTCGTACTCGGGGGCCAGGCGCAGCGCGGCGAGATGGTCGGCGAGACCACCGATCGTCGGCGCGTAGGACCGGCCGTTGTCGTTGACGACCACGACGACGGGACGGTCGCCGGCGGCGATGTTGTTCAACGCCTCCCAGCACATACCGCCGGTCAGCGCGCCGTCACCGACGACGGCGACGACGGCCCGGTCCTCGCCCCGCAGGGCGTAGGCACGGGAGAGTCCGTCGGCGTACGACAGTGCCGTCGAGGCGTGCGAGTTCTCGATGATGTCGTGCTCGGACTCCGCCTGGCTCGGGTAGCCCGACAGGCCGCCCTTCTGGCGCAGCCCGTCGAAGTCGTCCACCCGACCGGTGAGCATCTTGTGGACGTAGGACTGGTGCCCGGTGTCCCAGAGGACCCGGTCGAACGGCGAGTCGAACACTCGGTGGATCGCCAGCGTCAGCTCGACGGCCCCGAGGTTGGGGCCGAGGTGGCCCCCGGTACGCGCAACGGCGTGGATGAGGAAATCGCGGATCTCGGCCGCCAGGGTGCCGAGCTCCTCGTGGTCGAGGCGCTTGACGTCCTGGGGACAGCTGATCGTGGACAGAAGCGACACGGCGGGAACTCCCTCTCCCGAAAGGGGATCGGTCCGGGTCCGGCAAAGTCTACGCAGGTCAGCCGGGGCCCCGCAGACACCCAGACGACATGTGAGTTCCTCGTGGAACGCAGGGTAATAGGTCCCGACGGGGTAGTATCAGCCGCCTCTGGCGCCCACCGTTTGTTCGGATTCGGGCACGTAGAAGAGTGTCGCGTGCCGGCGGGTCACCCAACAACACGCCGTGGCATCACCCGGCCGCACAGGCGAGCAGCCACACCCCCCACCACCATGAATCACGGCTTTTCGGGATGAAGCGAGCACTCCGAGCTACCTGACGTTGGGTTCGAACAGTGCTACGCATTCAACATGCTGCGTCATCGGAAACAGGTCGAACACACGCAGCGCTGTCATGGAGTAACCACAAGCCCTGAAGGTGGCCAGGTCGCGCCCAAGCGCCACCGGATCGCAGGCGACATAGGCGACGGCACGTGGGTGGTGGCCCAGCAGCGCGGCCACGACCTCGGCCCCGGCCCCGGCCCGGGGCGGATCAAGGACCGCGCAGTGCACCTGCCCAGCGGACGGCCCAGCGCCGAGCACGCCCCGCACGGTCGCGGGCGTCACCCGCACGGCCCGCAGCGACAGCTGCGGCAGATCCGCGAGGTTGTCGGCGGCCGCGGCGACGGCCGCCGCGTCCGACTCCATCGCGACGACCCGGCCGGACGGCCCGACATCCTCGGCGAGGAAGGCAGCGAACAGCCCCGCGCCGGCGTAGAGGTCGAGCGCGGTCTCTCCCACCCGCGGTCGCAGCGCCGTGCGGACCGCCTCGACCAGCACTTCCGGGGCACCCGGATGCACCTGCCAGAACACCCCCGGCCCGACCGCGAACCGTCGCGAACCGACCGTTTCGACGATCCGACCGGCACCGATGGGCGCATCCGGTGCCACTGGCGCCCCCGGGCCGCGCCCCCCACCGTCCGTGTGGACCTCGACGGCCACCTCACCGGAGGCGGGGCTCGCGGCCACCTCCACAGCGGTGGCACCGGGAAAACGCTGTCCGGCGAGCGCCGCGCGCACCAGCGGATGCGCGATCCGGCAGTCCGGGGTGGCCAGTACCTCGTGCGAGCGGCTGGCCCGCAGGCCGACCTGCCCGTCGGCGGCGACGGCGAAGCGCATCCGCGTGCGCCACCCCAGCCCGTCGATCCCGCCAGGCCCGTGGGACTCACCAGACCCGTGGGGCTCGCCGGCGAGGGCGGGGACGGCCTCGACGACAAGGGGGCCGACGTCCACACCGCCGAAGCGGCGCAGTGCCTCCGTGACGATGTCGGCCTTGCCCCGTCGCTGCGCCGCGGGCGTCGCATGCTGCCAGTCGCAGCCGCCGCAGGCACCCGGTCCGGCGTGCGGGCAGGGGGGTGGGACCCGGTCGGGCGATGCCTGGAGGATCTCCACGGCGTCCGCCCGCCAGTAGCGGTCGTGGGTGTCGTCGGTGATCCGGGCCCGTACCCGCTCACCCGGCAGCGCATGCCGGACGAACACCACCCGGCCCTCGTCGCGGGCGACACAGAACCCGCCGTGGGCGATCCGGCCGACCGTCAGTTCCCGTTCCGTCCCGACCACGCCCGGACCCGCCGGACCCGCCGGACCCGCCGGTGACGATGGTGTGGCCGGCACCGACACCCGCCGAGCGGGAGTCATTCCTTCTCCCCGGACGCTGCCGGAGCCGGCGCGGGCGAAACTGTGGCCGTGGCAGGCCCAGACGTGCCAGCCCCAGCCGCGCCAGCCGAAGCAGACGGCGCCGGGGCCGCCTGCGGTGCGGACTGGCCGCGGCGGACGGCGCCGGCGCCGATCCGCTCGACCCGACCCTCGACCCGGCTGGACGAGGCAAGCTGCCACGGCACGCTGGTGACCATCACACCGGGCTGGAACAACAGCCGGGCCTTGAGCCGCAGGGCGCTCTGGTTGTGCAGCAGATGCTCCCACCAGTGGCCGACGACGTACTCGGGCACGTACACCGAGACGACGTCGCGCGGGCTTTCCCGGCGGATGCGGGCGACGTAGTCCAGCACCGGGCGGGTCACCTCACGATAGGGGGAGGCGAGCACGACGAGGTCGATGCTGATGCCGCGTTCCTGCCAGGCGGTGCGCAGGCGGTCGGCGTCGGCCTGGTCGACGGCGACGGTGAGGGCGACCAGGCTGTGCGGCCGGGTCGCCTTGGCGTAGGCGAGGGCTCGCAGCGTCGGCGCATGGATCTTGCTGACCAGCACGACGCCGCGCACCCGCGACGGCAGGGTGGGCGGGCCGGGTTCCGGGGTGAGCTCGATGGCCACCCGGTCGTAGTGCCCGCGGATCCCGCGCATCCCCACGAAGATGATCGGGATTGCCAGGCAGACGATCCAGGCGCCGTGGGTGAACTTCGTGATGAGCACCAGGACGAGCACGGTGCCGGTGAGGCAGGCACCGATGAAGTTGATCGTCTGCGAGCGGCGGATGCGCCGCCGGCCCAGCGGACTGCCCGCCCGCGGGTCGTCCGAGCCCGGCCGCAGGATGCGGGCCCAGTGCCGGACCATCCCGGTCTGGCTGAGGGTGAACGAGATGAACACCCCGAGGATGTAGAGCTGGATGAGCTGGGTGACCTCGGCGTGAAAGACGATGATCAGCAGGACGGCGAAGCTCGCCAGCACCACGATGCCGTTGGAGTAGGCCAGCCGGTCACCGCGGGTGTGCAGCTGGCGGGGCAGGTAGCCGTCCCGGGCGAGGATCGAGCCGAGCACCGGGAAGCCGTTGAACGCGGTGTTGGCGGCGAGCATCAGGATGAGCGTCGTCACCGTGGCGATGTAGACGAACCCGACCGAGCCGTGGCCGAACACGGCGGCGGCGACCTGGGCGATGACGGTGGGCTGCTCGCCGTGCGCGCCGACGAGGTCACTGGCGCGCTCGGCGACGTGGACGTCCGCGATGAGCGCGAGCGCGGTGACGCCCGCGAACATGGTGACGGCGATCAGGCCCATCATCAGCAGGGTCGTCGCGGCGTTGCGGCTTTTCGGCTTGCGGAACGCCGGCACGCCGTTGCTGATCGCCTCGACGCCGGTGAGCGCGGTGCAGCCGGACGCGAACGCCCGCAGCACGAGGAACGCGAGCGCGAACCCGGCGTAGTCGTGCTCGGCGACGACCGTGTAGCCGGCGCTCTCGGCCCGCGGGGTGTGCCCGGTCGCCGTCTGGATCAGCCCGGTGACGATCATGACGAAGACGCCGGCGACGAACCCGTAGGTCGGGATGGCGAACGCCGTGCCGGACTCGCGTACCCCCCGCAGATTGATCATCGTCAGCACCACTACGATGATCACCGCGATGACCACCCGGTACGGGGCGAGCCCGGTGACCGCGGAGATCAGGTTCGCCACGCCCGCGGACACCGACACGGCGACCGTCAGCACATAGTCCACCAGCAGGGCGCTGGCGACGAGCAGGCCGGCACGCGGGCCGAGGTTGACCGAGGCGACCTCGTAGTCGCCACCACCGCTGGGATAGGCGTGCACGTTCTGTCGGTAGGAGGCGACCACCGTCAGCATGAGGACGACGACGGCGCCGGCCAGCCACGGTGAGACGTGATAGAACGCCAGCCCACCCAGCGACAGGACCAGCAGGATCTCCTCCGTCGCGTACGAAACGGAGGAGAGCGCGTCACTGGCGAACACCGGCAGGGCCACGCGTTTGGGCAGCAGCGTCTCGCCGAGCCGATCGCTGCCGATCGGTCGACCGACGAAGCCGCGCTTCAGCCGGTCCGTGAGCGCCACGCGGGGGATGCTACCGACGCGGCGGACCACTGATCGAAACTGTGACATGGGACACAGATCTGCCGTTCGGTCGCCCGGCCGTCGAGGTCAGCCATGCTGTCGGCGCGGCGCACCGGTCAACCACGGACCAACCTCCGATCGGGCTCCGCATACGGAACGCTCGCGGGAGGATTCGCGCCACGGGGATCAGATGAGGCTACTGTCATCCCTCGTGCATGTGGTGATCCTCGGCTGCGGCCGGGTCGGCTCCGCGCTCGCCCGCGCGGTCGAACGGCTTGGCCATTCGGTGGCCATCATCGACCAGAACGCGGCGGCGTTCGGCCGGCTGCCCGCCGACTTCGCCGGTCAGCGGGTGACCGGCATGGGATTCGACCGGGACACCTTGATCGAGGCCGGCATCGAACGCTCGGCGGCGTTCGCCGCGGTGTCCAGCGGCGACAACTCGAACATCATCGCGGCCCGGGTCGCCCGGGAGATGTTCGGGGTCGAGCGGGTGGTCGCCCGCATCTACGATCCCCGCCGCGCCGAGGTGTACGAACGCCTTGGCATCCCCACGGTCGCCACGGTGCGCTGGACGCGTGACCAGATCCTCGGCCGGCTGCTGCCGGAGGCGGTCACCCCGCAGTGGTCCGACCCGTCCGGTTCGGTGGTACTCACCGCGGCCCCGCCCGGCTCCGGCTGGATCGGGCGCCGGGTGCGTGAGCTCGAGGAGGCCGCCGAGGTGCGGGTGGTGTGCGTGACCAGGTTCGGTGAGGGCATCCTGCCGGACGCCCGCACCCTCGTCCAGGACGGCGATGTGTTGCACGTGGCCGTCGTCAAGGCACACGCCGCCCAGGCCGACGTGGTCCTGCGCCGCGGTCCCGAGGAGGGCTGAGCCGTGGCATCCGCCGTACCGGCAGGAAACGCCGTACCAGCGACAGCCGCGGTGGCGACGGCCGCGACCGGGCCGGCTGGTCGCCCGTCCGGGCGCCGGGTGGTGATCGCCGGCGCCGGCAAGGTCGGCCGGTCGATCGCCGCCGAGCTGTTGGAGAACGGCTCCGAGGTGCTGGTGATCGAACGGGACCCGGCGAAGGTCCGCCTGGACGCGCTGCCCGGCGCCCGGTGGCTGCTCGCCGACGCCTGCGAGCTCGCCCAGCTCGACGCCGCCGGACTCCACGACTGTGCCGTGCTCGTCGCCGCCACCGGGGACGACAAGGTGAACCTGGTCGTCTCGCTGCTGGCGAAGACCGAGTTCGGGATGCCCCGGGTGGTGGCCCGGGTGAACCATCCCGACAACGAGTGGCTGTTCACCGAGTCGTGGGGGGTGGACGTCGCCGTGTCCGCGCCACGGCTGCTCACCGCGCTGGTGGAGGAGGCGGTCAGCGTCGGAGATCTGGTCCGTCTCATGCGGTTCCGCCAGAGCGACGCCTCGCTCGTGGAACTGACCCTCGCCGCGGATGCCCCCGTCGCCGGACGGGCTGTCGGCGAGATCGAGCTGCCCGCCGACAGTGCGCTTGTGGTGATCCTGCGCGACGGGCGCCCGGTGATCCCCTCCCCCGACGCCACCCTCGAGGCGGGCGACGAGGTGCTGGCCGTCGTCACCAGCACCGAGGCCGAGGACCAGCTCGCCGTTCTGCTCGGCCCGCCCGCGCCCATCGACGGATGATCAGCGTGCCGGGCTCCACCGGCCCCGACGCCCCGCCGATGCCCCGCCCCTACCGTTCGTCGGCGAGCCGGTCACTGGCGACAACCTCGCCTTCGACGACGGACGGGTCGGCCGGACCGGGGGGGTTGGGTGGCAGCGGCGCGAGACGGCGCACGATGGCGAAACTCGCCAGGACAGCGACACCGAACAGGGGCAGGCCGAGCGCGATGTTCGCCGCCGCCAGCCAGCCGTCCTGATCGGCGAGGTAGAGCACACCCTGCACGACGAACCGCACCCCGAACACCACGGCCCACACCAGGGTGGCCCAAATCGCGGCCCGCCGTTGGCGGGGATCGTCGCGCCACCCGAGATAGCGCAGGTCGAGACCGGCCATCAGATAGCCGACGACGGGCCGGCGCAACGCCACCGACGCCAGCGCCACCACCACGCCCACGGCGTTCTTGGCGATGCCGGGCAGGAAGAAGCCCTTCGCGTCCCCGGTACGGGAGGCGACGAACGCCGCGAACGCCACCGCGAACAACCCGGAGAAGGCCTGCTGCACCGGCTCGCGCCGCACGATCCGCAACACCAGCAACGCGGCGGCGGCCACGACGGCGACCACGATCCCGGCGGTCAGCCCGGCCTGAGCGTTGACCGCCACGAACGCCACGGTGGGCAGGGAGCTGTCGATGATTCCCCGTGGCCCGCCGATGGCCTCGGAAAGCGTCGTCGGCGGGGTTTCGGGAGCGGGCAGTCCTGGCATCGTCGGTGGAGATTCCTGTCGGTCGGTCGGTTACCTGCCGCCGGGCGGAGCTAGGCGCTGGCGGAGGACACCGGTAGCAGTTCGTAACGCGGATTGAAGATGGTCGGCCGGTCATCCGACAGCGTCACACGGCCGGAGGCCTTGACCGGTGCACCGGCCCGCAGGCCAGGGATGTCGCGCCGGCCGAGGAAGACCAGGGTCACCGTGCCACTGCCGTCGTACAGGTCGACCTTGAGGTTCGGCGCCCCGGAGCCGGCCCGGACCGTCACCGCCTGGATGGTACCCGCGACGCAGATCTCATCCCGGTCCCGACAGCGGCTCACCGGGGCGGCGCCGGCCGCCGCGGCGGCGGCCTGCAGGTCCTCGGCGTCGAGCTCGTTGACCCCAGCAGTCAGCCTGTGGAGTTTGCGCCCCCACCAACCGCGTGGCTCGCCCACCGCTCCTCCGATCCCGCGCGAGCAGGTCTGCCCGGACACGTCTGTTGCAACGAACGACCGAAGGACAGTGTGCCCCCGCACAGCCGCCCAATCGAGTGATCTGGCGACGTAGCCGGACGGTCAGCGGATTTCGGCGGTACGCACGCCCGGGGTGGGCAGCCCGGGACGTCCGCTGGTGGCCGAGGCGGTCGCCGCGCCGGGACCGTCCGGATGGTCGGCGACCTCCCGAGGCAGGGTCAGCGGCAGCGGATCCCGCACCGGCATCGCCTCGTCACCACGGGCCACCACCACCCGGCGCAGGGTCTCCTCGAGCAGCGGCGCCGCGCCGGGATCACTGCCCGCGGCACCGGTCACCACGGCCCGCAGGAACCAGCGCGGCCCATCCACTCCGATCATGCGAGCGGGGACGGACTCCCGGGGCCGCCCCGTGGGCAGCGGAATCCGCAGCTCCCGCCCGAACGAGCCGCCGGCCTCGGCCCCGCCGGACGCCTCGACCCCCGCGAGGATCTCGGCGCGCACCTCGTCCCAGAGCCCCCGGCTCTTCGGCGCGGCGAACACGGACAGTTCCATCGCACTACGCCCGTCGGTGACGACCACGGTCAGCGGCTGCCCCGACGCCTCCTCCACCTGGAACTGCACCTGGACGCCCGGCAACGCCGGCAGCCGCAGCGCACCGAGGTCAAGCCGGTGCACGCCGTCCTGCGGCGACTCGGTGACGTCGTACGGGCCGTCCGGCACGTCCGGGATGGCCTGGCCGAGGCCGTCCTCGCTGGCCGTGGCCTGCGCCGCGCCGGACCTGGATCCCGGCGTACCCTCCGGCGCGTCGTCTGACTCTGCTTCTCTACGCCGGCGGCCGAACACCCGTGGTCTCCATTCCTGTCTCTCCGAAACCGCCGGTCGAGCCGAAGCCGCCGACGCCCCGCACCGAACCGGGCAGCTCGTCGACCTCCCGGAACAGCGCATGCTCGACCCTTTGGACGACCAGTTGCGCGATCCGGTCCCCCCGCCGCAACGTCACCGGTTCGGACAGATCGGTGTTGATCAGAACAACCTTGATTTCACCACGGTAACCGGCGTCCACCGTCCCCGGCGCGTTGACCACTGTCACTCCGTGGCGGGCGGCCAGACCACTGCGCGGATGTACGAACGCCGCATACCCCTCGGGCAGCGCGATCGCCGTCCCGGTCCCGACCACCGCCCGCTCCCCCGGTGCCAGCGTCACATCCGACGCGCTGACCAGGTCCGCACCCGCGTCGGACGGCTGCGCGTAGACCGGCCCGGCGAGCTCCGGGTCCAGCCGTCGCACGAGCACCTCCACCTGACCCGGTTGCCCCTGCCCCGGATGGGCCGCTCCCTGATACCACCCCGGTGGGGTGGTGATGGTCGGCTCGGTGGCGGTCATCGATCTCCTGCTTCTGCCACGGGATGGCCAGACATGCTGACGGCCAGACATGCTGACGGCCGGACCTGTTGGTGGTCGGAGCTACTGATGGTTGGAGCCACTACGGTTCAGCACCTTAGGCCATCGTGCGCCGTCTCCCGACCCGGGCCGTCCCACCGCCGGTAATCCGCACGCCGACGTGATCAGATAGGAAGGCGGAACGGCGGACGGCGTACGGTGCGTCGGCCGGTCTGGAGTAACCGACGGCATCCGGGAAAGGACAGCACGAGCCGGCCCACCTGGGCCGCTCAGCAGCAGAAGGGACGTTGGGGTGGCAAAGGCGGCATCGAAACTGGGCTGGAAGGTCGTCGGCGGCGCGGCGACCGCGCTCGCCGGAACGGCGGCCAGCCGCGGGGTGACCCTCGCATACAAGAAGGTGCGCCGGTCCGATCCGCCGGTGAACCCGGCCGACCCGGACACGGCGCTGGTCGAGGCCATCGCCTGGGCGGCGATCTCGGGCCTGGCGATCGGCCTGGGACGCCTGGCAGCCGAGCGCGCCGCCGCCCGCACCTGGGCCAGGGCCACCGGCGCCCCGCCTCCCGGCATGCTCCGACCCGAGCTGGACATCGACTAGCCCTCCCGGTCGGGTCCCCGGCCGGGCCCGCATCAGGGCGGCACGGCGGGCAGGATGGGCCGATCGCACCACATCCTCACCGGCAAGGAGCTCGGATGGCCGTGTACGCCCTGGGGGATGCCGTCCCCGCCATCGACCCGACCGCCTACGTCCATCCGGACGCGACCGTCATCGGGTCGGTGACGATCGGGCCCGAGTCGACGGTGTGGCCGTCGGCGGTGCTACGCGGCGACTACGGGCGCATCATCATCGGCGCCCGGTCCTCCATCCAGGACGGCACGGTCATCCACGCCACCGACGAGTACCCGACGGTTGTCGGGGACGACTGCACCGTCGGGCACCTGGCCCATCTGGAGGGCTGCGTCGTCGAGGACGGTGTCCTGATCGGCTCCGGCTCGATCGTGCTGCACCGGGTGCGGATCGGGCGGGGCGCGCTGGTCGGGGCCGGCGCCGTCGTCGTCGGCGGCACCCGGGTCCCGGAGCGGTCCCGGGCGCTGGGCATCCCAGCCACGATCGTCCCCGGCAACGATCCGTCGATCCAGCTCCTCGGCGCCTCGATCTACGCCGCCAACGGCCAGCGTTACCGCAGGGAACTGCGCCGCCTCGACTGACCGCCAGCATCGACCACCGCCAGCTTCCCCAGCACCCTCGGCTTAACCGCCGGCACCATCGACCTGGCAGCTACGCACCGTTATTACACTCCTGCGCCGCCACACCACGAATTCCCGGGCGTGTCGATCTTTGTGGTCCTTGTACAGGGCTAATTTCGCGAATTTGCCCCTTTCGTCCCGGTAGAAGCGTCCCGGGCGTGTCGCCAGCACCCATCAACCAGTCGATGTGCGCCGGCGATACGGCCGTCAGCGGGCCGGATGGTCACGAGGCGTAGCAGTTGACGCTCTGAGCCATCCTTCGGATGCGGACGGTTTCTCACGGCTGGTCGGCGGACGGCAGACGGCGGGCAGGCATCGGACCGAGCCAGCGGGCCGACTGTCGGGCCAGGTGCCGGGTTCGATCATCGTCAGGCCGGGTGGGTGGAGGCGGCGGTGAGGTGGCGGAGCTTGTCGGGGTTCACCACGATGTTGATCTCGGCGATCCGGCCGTCCACGATGTGCAGGCTGGCGATGGTACGTAGCTGCGTTCCGTCGTGGTAGGCGAAGCCGGGTTCACCGTTGACCTCGACGGGGCGGGTCCAGGCCTGCGGGCCGGCGTCGACCAGGCCCTTGTCGATAATGCCGATGACGAACCGGGCGGCGCGGTCGGCGCCGAAGATGGGACGGCGGGCCGCGCGGGCAAGGCCACCACCGTCGGAGCGGACGATGACGTCCGGGTCGAGCAGGGTGGTGAGTCCGGCGAGGTCGCCGCCGGCGGCGGCCGTGAGGAAGGCGTCGGCGACCTGCCGGCGCAGCCTGGGATCAGGCTCGAAGCGCACCGATCGGTCCCGGACGTGCCGGCGCGCCCGGCTGGCGAGCTGGCGGGCCGCTGCCGGGGTTCGTCCGGTGGCGTCGGCGATCTCGGTGAAGTCGTAGCCGAACACGTCATGCAGGATGAAGGCCGTCCGTTCGGCGGGGCTCAGCGCCTCCAGCACAACCATCATGGCCATGCTCACCGACTCGGCAAGCGTCACCCGGTCGGCCGGATCCGCCTGCCCGTCCACCCCGCCGGTCGTCCCGGCCGCGGCGACCGCCCCGGTTACCCCGATGGCTCCGGTTACCCCGATGGCTCCGACCACGGCACCTGATCCGGTGACCCCCGCACCCAGCCCGTCCACTTCGCCACCGCGACCGCCGCCCCTGCCACCGCCGGACCAGCGGACCAGCGGCTCGGGCAGCCACGGGCCGACATATCCCTCCCGCCGGACCCGGGCCGAACGCAGCTGGTCCAGACACAACCGCGAGACGACCACCGTCAGCCACGCCCGCAGATCGTCGATCTCATCCGCGTCGACCCGCTGAAGCCGCAGCCAGGCCTCCTGCACCACGTCCTCGGCGTCGGCCAACGACCCGAGCAGCCGGTAGGCCACCGCCCGCAGATGCCCCCGCTCCCCCTCGAACTCCTCGGCCAGCGCCGCCACCCCAGCAGCTGCCGCCTCGGACGCAGCGCCCAGGACGAACGAGACATCCGGGTCGGACGAGACGGGGGACGACGGGTCGGTCGACGTCATGGAAACCTCCGGCGGGCTCGACAGCCTCCTTACCTGGACGAGCGAGCCGGCGCGGACGTGACACGCAGACGTCCACGGTTCCGCGGAACCGCCACCGCCACCGCCACCGCTCCTGCAACGGTTCCCAGAACGGACGCGGGGTCAGGCCAGGGTTACGTCGACGGTGAGGTCGCCGGTGGTGGGGGTGAGGGTGAGTTCGCGGATGCCGCCGGCGCTGCGCAGGTCGGCGGCGGCGGCCCCGACGAGAGCGACGACGTCGGCGTCACCGGCGATGCGGGCCTCGGCGACCTCGGCCTTCATCGACACCTTCGCCGTGGACTTGGCCCTGCGCACACCGGCCAGCGCCGTGCCGACCGCGTCGAGGAGGTCGGGACGGCCGGAGTCGGCGAGCTTGCGGATCTCGGCCGCGTCCGGCCAGGGGGCGCGGTGCACCGAGCCGGTCTGCCACCAGGACCAGACCTCCTCGGTGACGAACGGCAGCACCGGGGCGAACAGCCGCAGCAGCGCCGAGAGCGCCACCGTCAGCGTGGCCTGCGCGGACGCGGCGCCCTCGGCACCGAACGAGCCGTAGGCCCGGCCCTTGACGAGCTCCACGTAGTCGTCGCAGAACCGCCAGAAGAACGACTCGGTGAGCTCGAGTGCCCGAGCGTAGTCGTAGCCGTCCAGCGCGACGGTGGCCGCGTCCACGACGTCGGCGAGCGCGGCGAGCAGCGCCCGGTCCAGTGGCTCGACCACCGCGGCCGCCAGACGCGCCGGTTCGGAGGCGACGGCATCCGGCGCGGTCTCGGTGACACCCGTTTCGGCGACACCCGTTTCGGTGGCATCTGGCTCGGCGGTGAGGCCCAACGCGAAGCGGCTGGCGTTGAGAATCTTGATGGCCAGGCGACGCCCGGTCTTCATCTGGCCGACGTCGTAGGCGGTGTCGGTACCGGGGCGCCCGGAGGCGGCCCAGTAGCGGACCGCGTCCGAGCCGAGTTCCTGCAGGGTGGCCAGCGGGGTGACCACGTTGCCCTTGGACTTCGACATCTTCTTGCGGTCCGGGTCGAGGATCCAGCCGGAGATCGCCGCGTTCGACCACGGCAGCACGCCGAACTCGGCCTCGGAACGCACCACGGTGGAGAACAGCCAGGTCCGGATGATCTCGTGGGCCTGGGGGCGCAGGTCCATCGGGAAGACCCGGGCGAACAGGTCCGGGTCGCTGCCCCAGCCGCTGGCGATCAGCGGGGTGAGCGAGGACGTCGCCCAGGTGTCCATCACGTCCGGGTCGGCGGCGAACCCGCCGGGCACGCCGCGCTGCGCCTCGGTGTAGCCGGGCGGCAGGTCGCTGGACGGGTCGACGGGCAGCGACGCCTCGTCGGGGATGATCGGCGCGTCGTAGCGCGGGGTGCCGTCCTCGTCCAGGGGGTACCAGACCGGGAACGGGACGCCGAAGAACCGCTGGCGGCTGATCAGCCAGTCGCCGTTGAGGCCGTCCACCCAGTTCTCGTACCGCACCCGCATGTACTCGGGGTGCCAGGCCAGCTCCTGGCCACGGCCGCGCAGCCGGGCGCGCAGCGACTCGTCCCGCCCGCCGTTGCGGATGTACCACTGGCGGGTGGTGACGATCTCGAGCGGGCGGTCGCCCTTCTCGTAGAACTTCACCGGATGGCTGATCGGCCGCGGTTCGCCGCGCAGCGCGCCGGACTCGGTGAGCAGCTCGACGATGCGGGTGCGGGCACTGTGCACCGTCCTGCCGGCGAGTTCGGCGTAGTGCGCCTGTCCCGTGGACGAGGTGATCGCGTCCGGCGCGTCGGGGACGAGCCGCCCGTCCCGGCCGACGACGGCCCGGGTCGGCAGGCGCAGCTCGCGCCACCAGATGACGTCGGTGAGGTCACCGAACGTACAGATCATGGCGATGCCGGAGCCCTTGTCCGGGTCGGCGAGCCGGTGGGCGACCACCGGCACCTCGACCTCGAACAGGGGCGTGCGCACCGTGGAGCCGAACAGCGGCTGGTAGCGCGGATCGTCCGGATGTGCCACCAGCGCCACGCAGGCCGCCAGCAGCTCCGGCCGGGTCGTCTCGATGATCACTGGATCGGCGTCGGACCCCGCCGCGACCTCGGCAACAGCGGCACCGGAGGGTGCGGCCGTCCGAGGGAAGGCCAGCGTGTGGTAGGCGCCGGGACGCTCCCGGTCCTCCAGCTCGGCCTGGGCGACGGCGGTGCGGAACGTGACGTCCCACAGGGTCGGCGCCTCGGCGAGGTAGGCCTCCTCGCGGGCGAGGTTACGCAGGAACGCCCGCTGCGCGACGGCCCGCGAGCGGGCGTCGATGGTGGCATAGGTGCGCGACCAGTCGACGGACAGGCCGAGCAGGCGCCACAGCTGCTCGAAGCCCTTCTCGTCCTCGAGGGTCAGCTGCTCGCACAGCTCGACGAAGTTGCGCCGCGAGATCGGCAGCTGGTCCTTGCCGGGCTTCGCCGGCGCGGTGAACGCCGGGTCGTACGGCAGGGACGGGTCGCAGCGCACGCCGAAGTAGTTCTGCACCCGACGCTCGGTCGGCAGGCCGTTGTCGTCGAACCCCATCGGGTAGAAGACCTCGCGGCCACGCATCCGCTGGAAGCGGGCGACGACGTCGGTGTGCGTGTAGGAGAAGACGTGGCCTACGTGCAGCGACCCGGAGACGGTCGGCGGCGGGGTGTCGATGGAGTACACCCGGGCACGCTCGGCCGTGCGGTCGAAGGCATACGTGCCCTCGTCCTGCCATACGGCCGACCAGCGTGCCTCGATGCCGTCGAGGGCGGGCTTCGCGGGCACCCCGCGGGTCGATCGGTCCGATCCGTCTGCTGCAACCACGACAACGATCCTACGGGCCCGCCGATCGTTCCCGACCCCCACCACCCCGCGTGCTCCGTCCCCGCCGGGTATCGGTACGCGATCGGTGAGCTCTTGGCAGGATGAGCGTGCCACGTCGGCGAACCGTCACGTGCCCCGACCGCCCGAGTGCATGGAGCGCCCTCCGATGAGCGACCTGCCCGATCCGGACGTCCTGCTCGACGTCGCCCTGACGATCGCCCGCGAGGCCGGGGAGCTGCTTGCCCTGGGTCGGGAGGGGACGGTGGCCGCCGAGTCGACGAAGTCCTCGCCGACCGACATCGTCACCGCGCTCGACCGGGCGTCCGAGGCGCTGGTAGCGCGCCGGCTCGGCGAACTGCGCCCGGGTGACGGGCTGCTCGGCGAGGAGGGGTCCGACTCCCCCGGCTCCACCGGGGTGCGCTGGATCGTCGACCCGCTCGACGGCACCGTCAACTTCCTCTACCGCCTGCCGAACTGGGCGGTCTCGATCGCCGCCGAGGTGGGCGGCGAGGTCGTCGCCGGCGTCGTGCACGCCCCGGCGCTGGGCGTCACCTACACCGCGACCCGCGGCGGCGGGGCGTTTCGCCACGCGCCGGCCTCGGCCGGCAGTGCATCCCAGGCCGGCGTGGCGCTGACCGGATCAACCGAGTCGGAGCTGGGCCATGCGCTGGTCGCCACCGGTTTCGGCTATACCGAGGGTCGCCGGGCTGCCCAGGCCACGGTGGTTGCCCGGGTGATCCCGAGGGTTCGCGACATCCGCCGGATGGGCGCGGCCTCCCTGGACCTGTGTGCCGTGGCCGCCGGCACCCTCGACGCCTACTACGAGCGCGGCCTCAAGCCCTGGGACCACGCCGCCGGTGGCCTGATCGCCGCCGAGGCCGGCCTGCGGGTCAGCGACCTGCGGGGCGGCCCGGCTGGCGAGGGCCTCACCGTCGCCGCTCCCCCAGCCCTGTACGCACCTCTGGTCGCGCTGCTTGCCGAGGACCCGCCCGCCGACCGCGACTGACCGCCCGCCCGCCTGACCGGTCGGGCCGGACCCGTGCTCAGTCATCCGACCGGGGGCCCGGGACACGCGCGATCACAAGGGCGCGGACCAGCTCGGAGCGGGAGCGCAGACCGAGCTTGCGGTAGACCCGGGTCAGGTGGGTCTCCACGGTCTTACGGGAGACGAACAAAGCGGCGGCGGCCTCGGCGTTGTTCATCCCGTCGCCGATGGCACGGGCAACCTGGAGTTCGGCGGGAGTCAGCTGGTCGATCGGCACCGGTGAGGCACCGGACTCCCAGGGCCCGGGCCGGCGATCCGGACCATGGTCCGGGACGCGGTGCGCACCGCGTCCCGAGCCACGATCCAGGCCGTGGTCGGGGCCTGCCTGCGGGCTGCGACCGCCACCGCCGGCGGCGAGCAGCTCGGCGGTGGCCCGCCGGGCCCAGGGGCGGGCGCCGAGGGATTCGAACAGGACGCGAGCCTCCCGCAGCGGCGGCCGGGCCGCGGCGGGGCGGCGTAGTCGTCGCAGGGCCTCGCCCTGACACAGCCGGGTCCGGGCCCGCTCGAAGGGCATTCGACGCCGATCCAGGGCCCGATCGGCGTCGGTGAACGCCGCCTCGGCAGCGGTGAGCCCGTCGGCCATCAGCCCACGGCAGCGGGCCGCGACGGCAGCGGGCCAGGCGAGACCGGTGGCGCGGGCCCGGTGCGCGAGCCAGTCGACGATCGGGGTCGCGCGGGCCTGGTCACCGGCGCGAATGAGCGCCTCGGCGAGGTCCGCGGCGAGCGGAATCGCCATGAGGCTGCCGGGGTCGTGCCGACGGGCCCGGTCCCACGCGGCAGTCAGGGCGAGCGCCGCCGCGTCGTGGTCGCCGTCCCCGATCGCGGCCAGGCCCAGCACGCTGTCGGCATGCAGGTCGAGCAGATCGATGCCATACGGGCCGGACTCGGCTCGGAGCCGGGCGATGCGCCGCTCGCACAGCTCGCGGTCGCCCCGGGCCGCGTCGATCCGGGCGAGCAGGACCAGACTGTGGCCGAGCGCGGAAACCTGCCCGAGCTTTTCGGCCCAGCGCAGCGCATCCTCACCGTCGGCGTACCCCGCGGCCCACAGGCCGCGCCAGCATTCCAGTTGGCCACGCACCGCGAGGGCGTACGGCAGGATGGCCGGGGCATGGGCCCGGCGGGCCTCCTCGACGACGGTGGACAACAACCGCGCGGCGGCGGGCTCCCGTTCGAGGTCGAGCAGGGTGTGGCCGGCAACGGTGAGCAACTGCTGGTCGGCGACGGGGTCGGCGGCGCGTAGCTGGTCGGCGGCATCGCGCAGGCACACCCGTGCCGTCTCCACCTCACCGGCCACGGCCAGAGCGCGTGCCCGGTAGATCAGCCCGCCCTGACCGTGCCCGGGCAGATCGTCCTCGCCGCCCACGCCATCCGACGCGCCGCGGGACCCGGCCGGTGACGTGCCATGGCCGGCGGTGCGGACCGCGAGGTCGGTCCGGCCAACCAGCAGCGCGGCCTGGACAGCCTCGGCGAACAGCGCCGCCGCCCGGCCCGGGTCGTGCTCCCGCGCCGCCACCGCCGCGTGGACCAGCTGCTCGTACGCCCGGGTCGGATGTCCCGACCACATCAGAATCCGGCCGCGAATCAGATCGGCATCGGCCCGCACGGCAGGGTCGGTGCCGTCCCGGCCTGCCGCGTCCGCCCAGGCGCAGGCCTGTTGCGCGAACCCGGCGAGGCTGGCATCCGTCGCCGCCCGCAGGAACCGTGCACTCCGCAGCGCATGGTCGGCGGTGAGCTCGGCCGCGCGGTGCCAGGCCTGCGCCGATGCCCCGTAGCCGGCCCGGGCGCGGGCGGGCCTCGCTGATTCGGCGAGCGCCAGGGCAATCTCGTCGTCCGGCCCGCTGGCCGTGGCGGCCGCGAACCAGACCCCGGCATCCCCGTCGCAGGCCTCGGCGAGGGCCGCCTGGGCCCGCAGCCGTGCCGCTGGGGACGCCCGTTCCAGCACCACCGCCCGCAGCAGCGGATGAACCAGGCTCACCGCGCCCCCCAGCCCAGCACCCCCCAACCCGGCAGTGCCCAACCCGGCGTCAGACGGGAGACGTTCGCCGTGGCGGACAAGGCCCGCCCGGTGGGCGGCGTCGAGGTCGGCGAGCGAACCGGAATCGACGACGAGGGCGCGTTCCAGGGTGGCCGCGGGCAGGCCGTTGCCGATGGCCAGCATGACCAGGGCTGCCCGGGTCGACTCGGGCAGCTCGTCGATGCGCTCCGCCCAGGCCCGGTGCAGGCGCCGCCCGGGCGCGGGCAACTCGGGCACCGGCTCGTTCCCACCGAGCTGCGTCGCGCGCAGCGCCTCCACCGTGTCCAGCAACGCCGACGGGTTACCGCCCAGCCGGTGCACCAGATCCTCGAGCACCCACGGCGCAATGGGCACGCCGCGGGAGGCGAACAACTCGGCGCAGGCGTCCCGGGACAACCCGCCCACCTCGATGCCCGGCAGTCCCGAGCCGTCGATCATCGACACCGCATCCGCACGGATCGCCATCAGCATCGTGACCCGCTGCCGTACCAGCCGCCGGGCGACGAACAGCAGCACCTGCCGCGACACCTCGTCGACCCACTGCAGATCATCGACGAGCACCAGCAGTGGATGCTGCTCCCCCGCGGCGGCGAGCAGGTTCAGGGTGCCCGCGCAGGCGGCGTACGGGCTGGGCGGTGCGCCCTCCCCGAGCGCGAGGCAGATCTCCAGCGCGGAGCGCTGCGCATCGGGGAGTTCCCCCAGACACCCCCGCAACGGCAGCACCAGATCGGCGAGTGTGGCGCACGGCAGCGCCGACTCCGACTCGGCTCCCCGCAGCCACAGCACCCGTGCCGACGGCCCGCCCGGTGTGGTGGCCCGCCACTCGGCATGCCGCAACAGCGCGGTCCGCCCGACCCCCGGCTCGCCGCGCATGACCAACGTGTTACAGCGTGAGACATCACCAGAAAGCAGGCTTTCGATGAACCGGATTTCCCGATCCCGACCCACCAGGCCGGGATATGTCCGCGAATTCTTCTCGGTGACAACCCACGCACCTTCCACGACGATCGTCCCTCCCCGCGACGCCGTTGCCGTTGCCGTTGCCGTTGCCGTGTACGTAATCCTGCCGTGGACCGCCGGCATCCAACATGCTTTTTCGTGGCACACCTCAACAAAGGACCATCGACCCCTGATCACCCCAGCGGCGCAACCATCCCGAAAAATATCGCTGACCTGGCCTTTCGGCCGCTTTCATGGCCAGGCCAGGTGTCAGGCAGGCTGCTGCCACCCGAGCGACAGCACCGACCGGACCAAACGCCGCATTACCGCCGCGAGGCGCCCATACCGCTACAGACAGGATGGCCCCGGCGGCAATCCCGCCGGGGCCATCCCAGGTTCTTATTCGGTACAAATATTTCCGCCGGCCGGCGTCGACTCGGCGACGCCGGCTGGCGGCCCGCCAGTCAGAGCGGGTTCGAGACCACGAAGCGCGGGCTCGTGTCCGTGGTCGCGTTGGTGAAGGCGCCGGAGGTGAGCCGGAAGGTGGCGATCACGTCGAGCACGTCGCCCTCGCTGGCGGTCCCGGTGTCGGGCACCGCCACCCGGATCTCCTGACTCGCGGTCGGCGGCAGCTGACCACCCTGCGGGGAGAAGGTACCCGTGGCGCTGTCCGTATAGACGATCTGATAGGTGCTCTGGTTCCGCACGGTGACGGTCAGGACATACTTCGCGCCACCGAACGAGATGAGCCCGCCGCCGACCTCCACATCCGCGAGGATGTCGTACGCGCCTCCCGGATTGACCACGCCGAGCGTGTTCTCGGTCGCCTGCTCGACGGCATAGACGGACTTGATGGTGGCATCCCAGTACCCGGGCATCCGGTCACCTTCCACAGTTTGTTCAGTGCCTGGCGTCCCAAAGCCTTCGCGACGACGGGTACCTTCTGCGTCCGGGAGATCCCTGATTCCACCCTCATCCTGACGGAGGCCCGCCAGGGCGCCGAGAACACCGGCTGGCGGCGGGGGGCCGGGGGGCCATGGCCGGCCCCGACGTCGGCGAGGAGGTCGAACGGGTCGCCGGAGTCGAGCGCGCCGCGGGTGTTCGCGGTTCCCTCTTCGACGGCATGGACGAACGTGACGGTGGCATCCCAGTACCCGGGCAGGTGTGGTCACCCTCCACAGCCGGTTCAGTACTCTACGTCCCCCAGTTCTCGGGACGATCACCGTTTCCGGATCCGGGAGATCCCTGATCCGAACCGGCACCCACCGGACCGAGGAGCTGTCCGATCAGCCGGTGCAGACCCTCCTCGACCCGCTGTGGTCGGCTCAGGTCGAGATGGTTCAGCATCGCGATGCGAGCCGGCAGGCGGACCGGTTCCAACAGGATGGGGATGATGCGCAGCCGGCGGTTGGCAGGATCCGCGGTCTGGGTCAGCAGGTGCTCGAACTCGGCCCATTCGCTGCGCAGGTAGGCAGTAGTGAGAACCAGCAGGGTGCGGCGGCTCTCCTCCAGGACGCGCTCGATCTCACTCAGGATCGGGGCACCGATCCGGAAGTTCTCGCTGTCGATCGCCACCCGCAGACCCGCCGCGCGCAGCCGAGGCACAAGAACGGTGTGCACCCATTCTCCGTTGAGCCGGCTGTAGCTGACGAACAGGTCGTAGCGCTCTACGGCAGCCGGCACCGACGGGGCGGACGCGGCGGACGCGGCGGGCGCTTCGCCCGAGTCGAACAGGGGGCGACGCCAGGGCAGCTGGTACGGCAACCGGAAGGCTGCGGCGCCCTCTCGCGCGTCCACCAGATCGGTGAGGATCTGCTCCTCCGGTCTCAACTGGCCCGGCGGGACGCCCTGACGGTAGGCGGCGTCCAGCCAGCCCTGGCCGGAGACAGCGATGTGCTGCCAGGCCAGCTGCGCCTCGTGCCCGACCGGGCGGCACACCACCGCGGCGCCGTCGCCGGACGCACTGACCGTGCCGGCAAGCGTCTCGGCGAACCTGGCCGGCAGCGGTGCCTCACTGACGATCGAGATGCGCAGCCGGTAGACGCGGCCGACGTAGCGCCGCACCGCGTCCAGGTAGAGCGGGGCAACGGCCGCGGCGAACGGATCGGAGGCGACCGCGACACCCCAGACCGGCACCGCCGTGCCTGGCGCGGCCAGTCGGGTGTACTCACCGGCGAGATTCTGCAGACGGATCCGCAGTCCCGGGCTGATCGAATAGGGCTCCAGGCACACGCTGACCAGCGCCCGGTGTGGCAGGTCGGCAAGCTCTGCCCACACCGCCTCCCAGGTGAGCCCGCCGCCATCGAACGGGACGACGGCCAGGCAGATCCACCGGCCGGTATCCCGGCGGGTGCAGGGCGCCCAGGCCAGCCGCTTTCGGACCTCGAACACCGAGCCGAGATCCGGCGTGAACGGCCGGAGCTGGCGGCGGATCTCGTCCGCCGAGGTGAGCGCCTCGGCCCGCACGTGGCCGGGGGTCGCGGCCAGGTCGTCGCGCAGGACCCGCGCGGCGGCGACGATATCGGTTCCGGCATGGGGCGGACGGTGGATCTGGCCGAGCAGAACGGCGCTGACCGTCCTGGTGGATGGATCGTTGGTATACCGAATCTCGAACCGGTTTCCGTCACCCGCGGTGCCATGCGCAGCCAGCCACTCCTGGTCGCCCGCCCGAGCGGCGGCGTGGTGCTGGTCCGCGAGGGCATCTGGCGTGGCCGCCGTCGCCCGTTGGCCGCCTGGGAACAGCCGCAGACCAACCCATGCCCAGATGCCGAGTTCCGACGCCTCGATCAGAACGTCGTCCTCCCCTGGCGCCCCGTGCGCACTCACCGATGCGTCCCGGCTTCCTCGTCCGGCGGTGGCCAGGGTGAAACAGGCCCGTGCGCCTGCTCCTGCGACGGGTAAATCCGATAAGGATTGTCGGACTCCGGGCTGTAGGTCCGGTCGATGTCCTGCTGATGGTGATCAGCAGCGTCCCAGAACGGGGCCGGTGGCAGTCCAGGAGGCAGCGACTGCCCCACCTCGCCACCATGACCCGACGGCCCGTAGCTTCCCGGTCCATAGGACTGCTGAGGCTGCTCCGCCTGCCAAAACTGCTGCTGCGGCCACGGCTGCCCTGGTGGCGCCGGCTGGCTCGGTGACCACGGCTGGCCGGGCTGACCGGGTGGCACCGCCGGACCAGATGGCCATGGTCGGGGCCCCGTACCGGGCGCGGGAACTGGGCCGGCCGGCGCGGTTCGGCTCGCGTGGGCGACCGGAACCCGCTGCTCGTCGATGGGCGGGAGACCGTCGGGAAAGCCGAACTCGGCAGGTACATCGCGTCCGTCCAGAGCGACATACAGGCCCTCGCGACAGGCGGCATGCACTCCCTCCCGCATCGCCCGCGCCGACTCCGTTCGCAACATCCTTCCTTCGGGATCCGTCCGCCCCAGCAGCGTGCCGACAAGGTCGGCGAAAAACTGCACGACCAGCTTCGCGCCACGCCGGTTCCGCCACATCATCCAGCCGAGGTACAGGCCCGTGCCGTACGGAAAGACCGAGACGTAGGCGGTGTAGTCCTCATAGGTGAGGATCAGGCGACTGCTGACCTCGCGGCGCCCCAGCCCGGTCGCGACCCGGCGATAGGACACGTTCACTGGAATCTGACGCTTTCGTACCGTGCCAGCGATCTGGGTGTAGACGGACGTCGTCCGGTCGGCGGAGTCCGCCAGCAGGACGCGCCATTCCCCGACCGGCTCCCGGTGCCGTAGGACCAGAAAGAGGATCCAGAAGACAGCCGTGGAGACAAAGGTGCCCATCTTGACCAGGGTTCCGGCGGCGGCGTAGCCGAAGCCACCCAGACCGCTGTCACCGCTGCTGTCAGAAAGCCCCTGCAGCAGCGCGACCACGATCGCAAGCGTGAAGAAGGCCACCATCACGAACAGGGACACAAGCGTCGCCCGGGCGAACATCCGCCAGATCTCCAGGCCGGAGACGCTTTCGTCCAGAGCAAGTTCGATCGGCTGGTGCCGAAGTGTCTTGTCCAGATAGGCCGCGTTACCGTCGTTTCCGTGCCAGCCGGGCATCTGCATGCCGTCAGCGCCCCACATACCGCCCCCGATCACCCGATCGCCACAGATTACGACATCTCAGGTTGAACGCGGCAGCCGGTTGGGACCGGGTGGGGAGTGACCGTCGATCTCACTTTCGATAATTACCAGGAGCAACGCCGATCACCCGACGACGGTGAGACCCGACCCGCACGACCATGGGTTCTTGCTCAAGAGCAGGCGACGAGCCCGGGCATTCGATTACACCGAGCAATGGATCGGCGAGTGTCAGTGGCTTTCCGCGGGGGCCGACGTTGTCGAGGCCGAACCGGTGGGCAGGGGCGGGTCGTCGAACCAGACGGTGCGGCGGATGTGGTCGACGTAGCTGACGATGATGTGGACGACGCGGCGGGAGACGTCGTCCGCGGCGTAGTCGGCGACGATCCGCGGGCGGCGGTCGCTCTCGGCCTCGCGCACGACCAGCTCGACGGCGGCGCGGATCCGGTCGGGGTGCAGCACACTGGACACCAGCACACCGCGATCCATCCCCTCGGGGCGCTCATGGGCGTCCCGCACGAGCACGGCCGGGAACCCGATCAGGGAGGCCTCCTCGGTCAGGGCGGCGCTGTCGGACAGCACGCACAGGGCCGCCCGTTGCAACGCGATGTAGTCACTGAATCCGAACGGCCGGCAGAACCGGATCCGGTCGTCGACGAGTGGGGCCCGACCGGCGCGGCGCAGCTCGGCAAGCCGGTCACGCGTACGCGGATGGGTGGAGACGATCACAGGCAGCCGGTACCGGACGGCCAGCCGGTTGAGCGACTCCACCAGCGCGTGCAGGGCCTCGGGCCGGTTGGTGTTCTCCTCCCGGTGGATGCTGGCGACCAGGTACCGTCCCACCTGGACGCCCAGGGTGGCGAGCACGGTGGAGGTGTCGATCAGCGGGGCGTAGTGCGTGAGCACCTCCCGCACGGGCGAGCCGACCACGAAGATGCGTTCGGTCGGGCGTCCTTCGGCGAGCAGGTGGCCGCGGGCGCGTTCGGTCGCGGCCAGGTGGACGTCACTGAGCTGGTCGGCGACCCGGCGGTTGAGTTCCTCGGGGACCCGCTCGTCGAAGCAGCGGTTGCCGGCCTCGAGGTGGAACACCGCGATCCGACGTCGCTTGGCCGCGATCGCCGCGTAGCAGGTGTTGGTGTCGCCGTAGATGAGTACGGCATCGGGTGCCTCGGCGGCGAGGACCGGGTCGATCTGGCCGATCAGCCGGCTGATCGTCTCCGCCGGGGTGGCGCCGGCGGCGTCGAGCGTGTGGTCGGGATGGCGCACGCCGAGCTCGTCGAAGAAGATCTGCGACAGCTCGTGGTCGTAGTTCTGCCCGGTGTGCACGAGCCGCAGGTCGACGGCGCGGTCGAGGACCGCGAGGACCCGGGAGAGCTTGACCACCTCCGGGCGGGTACCGACCAGGACCAGCACCTTCAACCGGCGTTCCAGGGGTCCGGACGCCTTCGGCACCGCCACTGCTGGCCGGGCCACGCCCACCGGCGCGCGCCGCAGCCGTGGCCCACTGGGCTGCGGCACCAGCGGGGCCGACCGGCCACCCGGCGGCGCGGAGGGCACGGTGGGCACCGACGGCCCCGTCTGCTCCGACGTCTCCCTCGCCACCATCGACGTCTCACTGGGCATACGGACTCCCCCCGGCACGCACGGATATATCGGACGCACGGATAGTCACCGACGACCGAGATCGCACCCCGTCCGATCCGGACACCTCCGCCGACCGCAGCCGTCACCGAGGAAGCTATCACCCTCCGTATCTTTCTAGTAACCCGAAGTCCCGGTGGCCGCTCTCGCCACCCACCTCCCGACCACGCCGCCTCGTCCCCCAGGAAGCCCCGACGGAAACGGCCCCGGCTGACGGGAGTCGAGCTCCCGCAGCCGAGGCCGCATGCCGGTGCCGGCCGGCACCGCGGGGACGAAGGTCAGAGCAGGGAGCGCAGGACGTAGAGCAGGATGCCGCCGTGGCGGTAGTACTCCGCCTCACCGGGGGTGTCGATGCGCACGACCGCCTCGAAGGACGTGTCGCCAGCCTGGACGGTGATGGTCGGGGTCTTCTCGTCCACGTCGGCCAGGCCGGTGATGGTGAAGGTCTCCTCGCCGGTGAGGCCGAGCGACTCGTACGACTGGCCCTCGGGGAACTGCAGCGGCAGCACGCCCATGCCGATCAGGTTGGAGCGGTGGATCCGCTCGTAGGACTCGGCGATGACGGCGCGCACACCGAGCAGCGAGGTGCCCTTGGCTGCCCAGTCACGCGACGAGCCCGAGCCGTACTCCTTGCCGGCGAGGATGACCAGCGGGACCCCCTCGGCGGCGTACTTCTGGGCGGCGTCGTAGATGGCCAGCTGCTCGCCGTCCGGCAGGTGGCGGGTCACGCCGCCCTCGACCCCGGGAACGAGCTTGTTGCGCAGCCGGATGTTGGCGAAGGTGCCACGGATCATGATCTCGTGGTTGCCGCGCCGTGAGCCGTAGGAGTTGAAGTCGAGCGGGGCGACGCCGTGCTCGGTGAGGTAACGGCCGGCCGGCGAGTCCTTCTTGATGTTGCCGGCGGGTGAGATGTGGTCGGTGGTGACCGAGTCGCCGAGCAGGGCGAGGACCCGGGCGCCGACGATGTCGGTGCGGGTCTCGGGCTTGGCCGCCATGCCCTCGAAGTACGGGGGGTGGCGGACGTAGGTGGAGTCGGGTACCCAGCCGAAGGTCTGGGAGACCGCGCCGCCGTCGCCGATGGGCAGCGCCTGCCAGCGCTCGTCTCCGGAGAGGTCGGCGTAGTCGGACTCGAACATCTCCGCCTGCACGGCGTCGGCGACGACCGCGGTGACCTCGGCCTCGCTCGGCCAGATGTCGCGCAGGTACACCGGCTGGCCGTCCGAACCGGTGCCCAGCGGGTCGGTATCGAGGTTGATGTCCATCGTGCCGGCCAGCGCGTAGGCGACGACCAGCGGCGGGGACGCCAGGTAGTTCATCTTGATGTCGGGGCTGATCCGGCCCTCGAAGTTGCGGTTGCCGGACAGGACGCTGACCACCGCGAGGTCGGCCTCGTTGACCGCGGCGCTGATCTCGTCGGGCAGCGGCCCGGAGTTGCCGATGCAGGTCGTACAGCCGAAGCCGACCAGGTTGAAGCCGACCTTGTCCAGGTACGGCACGAGCCCGGCCCGGTTGTAGTAGTCCATGACGACCTTGGAGCCCGGGGCCAGGGTGGTCTTCACCCACGGCTTGCGGGTCAGGCCCTTCTCGACGGCGTTGCGGGCCAGCAGGGCCGCGCCGATCATGACCTGCGGGTTGGACGTGTTGGTGCAGGACGTGATCGCGGCGATCGCGACCGCGCCGTGGTCGAGCTCGACGGCGGTGCCGTCGGCCAGGGTCACCGGCGTCGGCCGGGACGGACGGTCGGCGACGGGGCCGGCGACCGCGTTGACCGACACCGGGGCGTCCGACGGCTTGTCGGCGAAGGCCGCGGCCGGGTCGGAGGCCGGGAACGACTCGGCGTCGGCCTCGTCGGCACCGCCGTTCGCGAGGGTGGTGGCCTTGGCGTAGGTGGGCAGCGCGGCGCGGAAGGCGGCCTTCGCGGTGGACAGCGGCACCCGGTCCTGCGGTCGCTTCGGGCCGGCCAGTGACGGCACCACGGTGGAAAGATCGAGCTCAAGAGTGGTGGTGTAGTCGGCCTCGAAGCTCGGGTCAAGCCAGAGCCCCTGCTCCTTGGCATAGGCCTCGACGAGGGCGACCTGCGCGGCCGGACGGCCGGTCAGGCGCAGGTAGTTCAGCGTCTCGCCGTCGACCGGGAAGATGGCACAGGTGGAGCCGTACTCGGGGCTCATGTTGGCGATGGTCGCCCGGCTGGCCAGCGGCAGGTTCGCCACGCCCTCGCCGTAGAACTCGACGAACCGGCCGACGACGCCGTGCCTGCGCAGCATCTCGGTGATGACGAGCACCATGTCGGTGGCGGTGGTGCCGACGGGCAGTTCACCGGTGAGCTTGAAACCGACGACGGTCGGGATGAGCATGCTGACCGGCTGGCCGAGCATCGCGGCCTCGGCCTCGATGCCGCCGACGCCCCAGCCGAGCACGCCCACACCGTTGATCATCGTGGTGTGGCTGTCGGTGCCGACCAGGGTGTCCGGGTAGGCGAGCGTGCCCTCCGGGGTGTCCTTCGTGAACACGACCCGGGCCAGGTACTCCAGGTTGACCTGGTGCACGATGCCGGTGTTCGGCGGGACGACGGTGAAGTTGTCGAACGCCGCCTGACCCCAGCGCAGGAACTGGTAGCGCTCCCGGTTGCGGCCGAACTCGAGCGTCGCGTTGAGCTCGAAGGCGTCCTGACGGCCGAAGTGGTCGGCGATGATCGAGTGGTCGATCACCAGCTCGGCCGGCGCCAAGGGGTTGATCTTCGCCGGGTCGCCACCGAGCGCGGCCATCGCCTCGCGCATCGCGGCGAGGTCCACCACGCAGGGGACGCCGGTGAAGTCCTGCATGATCACTCGGGCCGGGGTGAACTGGATCTCCTGGCTCGGCGCGGCCGACGGGTCCCAGTTCGCCAGCGCCCGGACATGGTCCGCGGTGATGTTGGCGCCGTCCTCGGTGCGCAGGAGGTTCTCCAGCAACACCTTCAGGCTGTAGGGGAGTCGACCGGCCCCGGGCACCGCGTCCAGCCGCCTGATCGTGTAGGTGCGGTCACCTACCGCGAGCGATCCGGTACTGCCGAAGCTGTCCATCGTTCTCCTCCTCGTCACCCGCCGCCCGTCACCCGCGGGCTGCGGGGCTTGCCACCATGGCCACGCCCCTGCGGCAACGCCATGGCGACCCCGCCGGCGGCGAACCCGTGACGCAGGGCCGCCTGCGGCGTCGGCCATCGTCGGCCGGCTCTGGGTCCATCCTGGCATTTCCCACCGGGAGGGATCGCTCCCGAGGGTCTGTGACACAGCCGACGGACCCGATCGACCAATCGTTGACCGAAACGTGACCTTCGATTCGACGCCCGGTTTGCCCCTGTCGTCCTGGGTCGCACCTCACGTCATTTACTTAGCAAGGCTAACAATATCAGACGGCTTCCGCTCCCGCTCCACCCGGGACGCCGCCGCGGCCCCGATGTCGGCCCCGATGTCGGCACCGCGGTCGGCACCGCGGTCGGCACCGCGGTGCGTGCTGGGATCGGTCCGGCGCTCCGCCGTGGGGTCGACGTCGAGGTCGGCGTCGAGCTGGGCGGCGAAGCGGGCCAGGAACACCTCCCGCTTGCGGCGTGGACTCATGCGCCCGGTGCCCACCGATCGGGCGAGTGCCCGGCGCTCCCACTGCTCGACATCGGAGATGACCCGGGCCGGCGCACCGGCGACGACGCTGCCGGCGGAGATGTCCCGCATCACCACGGCGCCGGCGGCAACGATGACGTCGGCGCCGATCGTCACGCCCGGCATGATGACGGCGTTCAGCCCGATCATGACGTCGTCACCGATCCGGATCGGGGCGACCACGTCGGCGTCGGGATGCCTGCGGCGCAGCCGGGTCACCGCGCCGTCATGCGTGATGAACCGGACCCCGCCGGCGATGCCGACCCGATGGCCCAGTCGGATCAGATACGGCTCGGTGCCGAACGTGGCCGCGGTGATCTCGACCAACCGGCATCCGTCCCCCACCCGGACCCCGATGCGCCGCGCGTAGCGCACCGGATCGGTGCGCAGCAGATAGCTGCGGTAGGTCGCCCGCACCACCCGGCGCGGCAGTCCCGGCAGCAGCCGCACCAGGCCCCCACCCGCGGGACCCGGGCGGACGTGAGCATCCGCAGCGCCGTTCCCACCGGGCCCGGCCGCGGCACCGGCGTTCGTGCCGGGGGACGTGGGTGGGCGACGAGGGGCGGGCACGGTGGTGCGCAGGCGGGTGCGCAGGGCGGGGGCGGCCGTCCCGCTTGCGGCGTGGACTCATGCGCCCGGTGCCCACGGATCGCGCG
>NZ_JAMQQG010000324.1 GCF_023716925.1 Frankia sp. R82 | reverse complement strand
GCCCGCGGCGGCCCGCCACCGGCCAGCGGCGCGATCGGGTCCACCGCCCCGTGGATCTCCAGCAGGCTCGCGGACGGCCGACCGCAGCTCGTCGGCAGCACGCTCGCCGCCACCGCCACCGCGGCGACGAACCGGCCGGGCAACGCGCACAGCGCCGTCAGGACCATGTCCGCGCCGTCGGCGTATCCCGTGGCGAAGATCCGCTTGGTGTCCAGGCACATCCGGCCGGTCAGGTCGTTGAGCAGCAGTCCGGTGAACAGAACGTCGTCGGGCCCCACGGCTGCCGAACGGGGGAAGTTCCACCGGGCATGTTCCCCGAGCGGCACGGCGACCACGAAGCCCGCTTTGGTGCCCTGGTCGGCGATGTGCGTGTACGCCTCCAGGTCGAACGCGCTCTGGCCGGCGTCGTGATAGCCGACGATCAGCGGCAGCGGTCGCGGCGCCGATCCGGCGGCCACGGTCGGGACCGCGAGCACGTAGGAACGCGCCACGCCGGCGACCTGCACCGTTCGGGTGCTGACCCCCGAGGGCAGGGTCCGGCCGGTAACACAGCCACTGGCCGGCGGTGGCGGAACGGTCGGGGTCGGCGTGGCAGACGACGCCGCGGCTGCCCGCGGGGCGTTCGAACCCGTCGGGCTGCCGTCGGCGGCGGCGGTCCTCGCCGGACCGGGCCCACGCGACATCGCGTACCACAGCAGCAACAGCAGGACGCCCACAGCCGCGACGATCGGCAGCCACACCGTGTTCGTCGTGCGGGTCCGGTGCCGCAGCGACGCGCGCCGCCGACCTCCGGGGGGACTACCGGAGACCACGGCTGCCGTCGGATGTCCCGCCTGGCGGGCTCGCATCGTCCACGGTGAATCGCCCGATCTCGATCGGCTGGGGCGACCGGGATGACTGGGACCGCTGGGGCGGTTCGGCGGCGAGCTGGCCGCAGGCCGCCGCGATCTCGCGCCCCCGGGTGTCGCGCACCGTCGTGGCGATGCCGCGTTCCCGCAACCGGCGCACGAACGCCCGCTGCCCCGACTCGGCGCTGGCCCGCCAGGCGGAGCCGGCCGTCGGGTTGAGCGGGATCAGGTTGACGTGCGCCAGTCGGCCGGCGAGCAGGGTGGCCAGGGCGTCCGCCCGGTCCACGTCATCGTTGACGCCGTCGATCAGTGCGTACTCGATGCTGACCCGGCGCCCGGTGCGCTCGACGTACGCCCACGCGGCGGCCAGCACCTCGGCCACCGGCCAGCGATTGTTGATCGGCACCAGCTCGTCACGCAGCTCGTCGTCCGGGGCGTGCAACGACAACGCGAGCGTCACCGGTAGGGCCTCTGCCGCCAGCCGGTGGATCGCCGGAACCAGGCCGACCGTGCTGACGGTGAGACCACGCGCGGACAGCCCAAGCCCCTCCGGCGGCTCGGCAACCAACCGGCGCAGGGCCGTGACGAGGGCGCCGTAGTTGGCCAGCGGCTCCCCCATCCCCATGAAGACGACGTTCGACAGGCGCCGGTCACCCTCGCCGAGTTCGCCGCGGCGCAGCGCCCGGGCCGCGTGGACGACCTGTTCCACGATCTCGGCCGTCGACAGGTTGCGAGTCAGCCCACCCTGGCCGGTGGCGCAGAACGGGCAGCCCATCCCACAGCCCGCCTGGCTGGAGACACAGACCGTGGCCCGGTCCGGGTACCTCATGATCACAGACTCGATGAGCGCGCCGTCCCCGGTTCGCCAGGCAATCTTGCGGGTCTGACCGTCGTCGCAGGTCAGCGTCTTGGCCGGGGTGAGTAGCGGAGGCAGCAACGCGCTGAGCAGCGGCCCGCGGACCCGCTCGGGCAGGTCGGTCATGTCCCCGGCGGCGTCGGCGTCGAGCAGCCGGGCGAAGTAGTGCCGGGACAGCTGGTCCGCGCGGAAAGCCGGCAGCCCGAGTGAGAGTGCGACCTCCCGGCGCTGCGCACGGGAGAGGTCCGCCAGGTGCCGGGCCGGCCGGCCCGCCTGCCGCCGCGCCGAAAGGCGAACCGGCCGGCCCGATGTCTCGGGAGCTGCCGACCCGGATCCGGCCGGTGCGGACTCGGCCGGCAGCAATGCGGGCGGCACAGAGTCGGCCGTCGGGGGTGTGGCCGGGTGCGGCTCGGCTGAGCCGGATGGGGCGGTCGTGGAAGTCATGGCGGTTCCAGTGTGCCAGTCTGCCGATGCCGAGACGAATCCAGCGATTTGACCTGACTTGCTCCTCGAAGTCCAGGCGGGCCCGGTGCGGCGACGGTACGGGTCCGACCGGAGATCAGCACAGCCGACGGAGTCAGTGCAGGAAGGCCGTCAACAACAGCCAGGAGACGGGGGCCGTGCACAGCAGCGAATCCAGCCGGTCCATGATCCCGCCGTGTCCCGGTAGCAGACTACCCATGTCCTTGATGCCGATATCCCGCTTGAGCAGCGATTCACCAAGATCGCCGACCGTCGCCGTGCAGGCGGTGACCAGACCCAGCACGACTCCCTGCCAGGCGTGGGCACCCAGCGGCCAGGCCAGCACGACCGCGCCCACGGCCATACAGGCCAGTGCCGAACCGGCGAAACCCTCCCAGGATTTGCCGGGCGACACGCTGGGCGCCATCTTGTGCCGACCGCCGGAAAGCACCCCGGCCGCATAACCGCCGATGTCACTGGCCACCACCGTGCCGACGAAGGCCAACACCCGCCAGCTCCCCTCGGGCGCCGCGGTCAACAGCGCGGCGAACCCGGCGGGAAAACCGACATAGCCGGCAACGAAGACGATGCCGGCGAGATCGCGCAGCAACCCGTCGCCCGGCCCGAACAGCCGCAGGACGACCGCGACCGCCATCGTCGTCGTCACGGCCACCAACAGGCCGTCCAGCCCACTGAGATAGGCCATCGGAGGGGTCACGAACGCCCCCACCGCCAGTGGCACGATCGGCACTCGCAACCCGGTGAGCCGCAGCGCACGAATCACCTCGACCGTCCCGATCGCCACCGCGGCGGCAACCACCACGGTGAACGCCGCCCGGACGGTGAACAGCGCGACCAGAATGATCGCGCCCAGCAGTGCCCCGACGCCGATCGCCGCCGGCAGGTCACGTCCCGCCCGGGAGCGCCTGGGCGGGACCACCACAGGCTCCGTGGATGCGGCGGGCACCGTGGGCCCGGGTGGGGCCTCGGGCACGCCGGAGTGCTCGGGTATGTCGGGAGTCCCGGGAGCCGGCAGGTCGCCGCCGGCAGGCCCGGGGTTCGTGTTCTGCCCGCCGTCAACCACGGTCGGGCCGTCGACTGTCGTCATGAGGGCCTACATCCCGACGCAGGAAAACGGTTCGGACCGCGCACCCCGCACCGGCCGGACGGCGCGGCCGACCGGCCCTGCCCCGCAGGGACGCCGGAACCGGTCGTACCGCGGAGCCTGTCGGGACATCACACGAGCTGCGCGCGGCGGGTGCCGGGGCGCGGCAGATCACACTGACAGCAGGTCCGCTTCCTTGAGTCGGAGCAGCTCGTCGACCTGCCCGACATAGCGGTGCGTGGCCTCGTCGAGATCCTTCTCCGCCCGCCGACCCTCGTCCTCGCCGGCGTCGCCGTCGCGCACGATGCGGTCGATGCCGTCCTTGGCATGCCGCCGCACGTTACGGATGCTGATCCGGGCGTCCTCGGCCTTGCCCCGGGCGACCTTGACCAGGTCCCGGCGGCGCTGCTCGGACAGTTCCGGGAAGACAACCCGGATGATCGTGCCGTCATTACCGGGATTGACGCCCAGATCCGAGTCGCGTACAGCCTTCTCGATCGACGCCAGCGACGACTTGTCGTACGGCGTGATGATCACCATGCGTGGCTCCGGGATGTGGAACGACGCAAGTTGCTGGACGGGCGTCGGAGCGCCGTAGTAATCCACCACGATCTTGGAGAAGACGGCGGGGGTGATGCGGCCGGTACGGATGTTCGCGAAGTCCTCCTTGGCGACCGAGACGGCCTTCTCCATCTTCTCCTCGGCATCGAGAAGTGTGTCGTCGATCACCGCAGTTCCTTCCGTCCGCTGCTCGTTCCGACCACGATGCTCGCACAGCCGTCAGACGCAGTGTCCCGTACCGGGTCACCGCCAGGTGGTCCGGGGTGGCATGCCACGCCGGGTCGTTCGATCGCATCGACGGCGATCCGAAAACGCGAAACCGGCGGGCGGTCAGGTCGACCGCCCGCCGGCTGGTCCGCTCGGCGCGCCTCGGCCGCAAGTGCCCGCGGTTGCGGGTGCCCCGGGGTTGCGCCGACGGCGCGACCGGTGCAGGCGCGCTCAGGCCTGCCGGATGTTGAACCGGGAGAACCTGCCCACTTCGATCTTCTCGCCCAACGACGCGCCGGCCTGGTCGAGCATGGCCCGGATCGTGATCTTGGTGTCCTTCACCCACGGCTGGTCGAGCAGCACGCTGGCCTTCACGTAGCCGTTGACCCGACCCTCGACGATCTTCGCGATCGCGGGCTCCGGCTTGCCCTCTTCGCGCGCGGCGGCCTCGTAGATCTTGCGCTCCGCCTCGAGTACCTCGTTCGGGATCTCGTCGGCGGTCACGTACAGCGGGTCAGCCGCCGCGATGTGCTGCGCAAGATCACGGGCAAGCTGCTTGAAGCCCTCGGTCTTGGCCACGAAGTCCGTCTCGCAGCGCAGTTCGACCAGCACGCCGAGGGTCGGCGGAAGCTGCGGGTCGGTGCGGTGCAGGTAGGACTCGACCAGGCCGTTGGCGGCGCTGCGGGCGGCACGCTTGGCGACCTGCGCCTTGCCCTTCTCCCGCAGCCAGGCCTTCGCTTTCTCGAAGTCGCCGTCGTGCTCGACCAGCGCCTTCTTCACGTCACTCATCCCGGCCCCGGTCAGTTCGCGGAGCTTGCGGATGTCAGCAACTGGGATGTCTGCCATGGTGCTCTTCTCGTCGGTGAGATCGAATGCTGTCGTTGTCCTGCCGGGGCACGCGGCACCGCAAGGCGGGTCGACGGTCTCACGAGCTGCCCGCCCATGCCGCGGTGGGCCAGCCCCCGCCGGGGAGCCACAAGGCCCCGAGTGGGCTCAGACTGCCGAACCGACCGGAGTCTCGGACTGGCTCTCGGCAACCGCGCCGGACGTGTCGGCCGCCGCCGACTCGCTGGCCACCGCCTCGCCAGCCGCTGCTGCCCCGTCGGCTGCCGGCTCCTCGGCGACCGCCGCTACGTCGCCGGCCGCTGCCGACTCGCCGGGCGCAGTGCCCTCGCCGCGCAGCACCGCCTGCTCCCACTCGGCCAGCGGCTCGTTGCCCGTGGACGGCTCGGGCTTGGCGTCCGCCGAACCAGAGGCGCCGGCCCGGGCCATCAGGCCGTCGGCCACCGCATCCGCGACCACGCGGGTCAGCAGGGCCGCGCTACGGATGGCGTCGTCGTTACCCGGGATCGGGTAGTCGACCTCGTCGGGGTCGCAGTTGGTGTCGAGGATGGCGACCACCGGGATCCCCAGCTTGCGCGCCTCACCGACCGCGATGTGCTCCTTCTTCGTGTCCACCACCCACACGGCGCTCGGCACCCGGCTCATGTCACGGATACCGCCCAGGGTCCGCTCCAGCTTCGCCTTCTCCCGGGTCAGCACGAGCTGTTCCTTCTTCGTGCGGACCTCGGTGCCGCCGGTGACCTCGATCTCCTCGAGCTCCTTGAGCCGCTGGAGCCGCTTGTAGACGGTGGAGAAGTTGGTCAGCATGCCGCCGAGCCAGCGCTCCTTGACGTACGGCATCCCGACCCGCGCGGCCTGCTCCTCGATGGCCTCCTGCGCCTGCTTCTTCGTGCCGATGAACAGCACCGTGCCGCCGTGGGCCACGGTCTCCTTGACGAAGTCGTAGGCGCGGTCGATGTACGAGAGCGTCTGCTGCAGGTCGATGATGTAGATGCCGTTACGCTCGGTGAAAATGTAGCGCTTCATCTTCGGGTTCCAGCGCTTGGTCTGGTGCCCGAAGTGGACGCCGCTCTCCAGCAGCTGCTTCATCGTGACGACGGCCATGGCACGTCGCTCCTTTCCGCCCGGCCGCAGCCGGACGCCTCGGTTGTGACGGTGCCGGCCTGCGGCCGGTACCCCTGACGCCCGTGGTCATGGCCGCACACGTACGGCGGACCGAGGAGACCCTCCCGAGGACCTGCGCAGCCGGTCGGGAGTGGGCGTGCGAACTGGGCTCGTACACCGAGCCCTGCGGTCATGGTACCCGCCCGGGTAACAGTGCCCCAACGGATATCGCCCGGCACCGGAACCCCCGGTGCAGACCACACCGACCGCCCCGCTCGCGAGATCATCGCGCCAACCGGGCGGAGCACAGCACGGCCGCCGATCCGGCGCCGTCCACAGCCACCCCGCCGCCGAAGCTTGACCCACCGCCATCGCGGCGGATCCGACGAGGCAACTCCAGCTGCAGGTCAGCGACCCGGAAGCCACCGGCCCGGCGCAAGTTGTCCACAGCCGCCGACATCGGTCTTCCCAACCCGAGGAAAAGCCCGCACCGTGGAACGCGATCGCTGCGCCGCTCTCGCGCAGCGATCAGCGGCGGCCGGAACCTCCCCCCGGACACGTCCCGGCCGCCGCGCCTCCCCCGACCCCGGAGGTTCCCGTCCGATGCCCCGAACGCCCCGTCCCGATCCGTGGTGGTTCGTCGTTCCGACCATCGCCATCCTGATCGCCCTCGGCTGGCCGTCTCGCCTGCCGGTCAATCCCCGGGCGCAGCAGCGGACCGCAGTCCTGGTCGGACGGCCCGCACCTGCCGCCGGGCCCACCGCCGAACCGGTCGACCGAAGCATGTTCGGCCTCGTCGCCGACGGCACCGGTGGCGCCGCCCGGCGCGAACCGATCCGGCAGGCACTCGCCGTCCCGGCCGATCGGGCAACTCCTGAGCCGACACCCGCTCCCTCGCCGGCCGCTCTCTCACCCGCCGTGACGGCCACGACCGCCAGCCCGGTGTCAGTGCCAAGGGGCGCTGGTGCGATCTCGGCATCCGCGTCCGCATCGCCCCCGTCCGGGCCCATGCCCCGCGAGAGCATCGATCCTCTCCTCGGACCGACCACCACCAGGTCCGGGGTTTCCCGGCGACCGGCCCTGCCCCCGCTGGTCGCCACCCGTCCGGGCGGCAGCGCGGCACCACCGGTCACGCTGCCGCCCGGTGCCGGGCCGCCCTCGGGTAGCGGAGCATCCCCGAAGGCCGGTGCGCCGACCCCGGTACCGCTCAACCCGGACACGGCCACCGGCGCCAGGCCCGCACTGCGGTGGCCGCTGGCCGGGCAGGTGGCCGTCAGCCGTGCCTTCGAGCGGCCGGCGACGCCGTTCGGGCCCGGACATCGCGGCGTTGATCTGCCGGCCCTGCCCGGCAGCACGGTCAGGGCGGTCGCCGACGGCACGGTGAGTTTCGCCGGGTCGGTGGCGGGACGGGGCGTCGTGACGCTCACGCACGGCGATCTGCGCACGACCTACGAACCGGTGCTGCCCGGTGTTCGGGTGGGCACCGTGCTGCGCGCCGGCGAACCGCTGGGCACGCTGGTCGCCGGGCATGCCGGTTGCCCGCAGCAGGCCTGCCTGCACTGGGGCCTGCTGCGCGGCAGCGAGTACCTCGATCCACTGAGCGCGTTCCGGCGGGTGCCACCCCGACTGCTGCCCCTGGGGATCGCCACCAGGTAGCCGAGCCATGGCGCCAGGCGAGCCCTCGTGCACGCGGATCCCAGCGCCGGCTGGGCCGGACCCAGCTGAATCGGCATCCCCGGGCCGGTCAGGCCCGGGGATGCGCCTGTTCGAAGGCTGCCCGCAGGCGTTCCGGCGTCACGTGGGTGTAGATCTGTGTGGTCACGAGGCTCGCATGACCGAGAAACTCCTGCACCGAACGCAGGTCGGCGCCGCCCTCGAGCATGTGCGTCGCCGCCGAGTGGCGCAGTCCGTGGGGGGTCAGCCCCGCCGGCAGGGCGGCGCCGGCCGTACGCAGCCCGAGCACCCGCCGGACGGTCCGTGGATCCAGCCGCCCACCGCGCTGTCCGAGCAGCAGCGCCGTCCCGCCGCTGCCGGTCGCCAGCCACGGTCGCCCGGCCCGTAGCCACGTGCGCAGCACGGTGGCGGCCGGCACGCCGAACGGCACGCTGCGTTCCCGGCCGCCCTTGCCGTGCACCCGCAGCAGGCGCCGCTCATCGTCGACGTCCCCAAGGTCCAGGCCGCACAGCTCGGAGACCCGCAACGCGCTGCTGTACAGCAGTTCCAGCACCAGATTGTCACGTAGTGTGATGGCCTGCCGGATCTGCGCCTGCGCCTCACGCCGCCGCCGCTGCTCCGTTGTCGGCCGAACGGGCGATGGTGCCGGTGGCGGTGAAGTCGGCAGGGTGGCCGGGCCGAGGAGGGTTCTCGCCGCCTCGGCGCTGAGGATCTGGGGAACCTGACGGACCGTACGGGCGCCCGCCAGACGGGCGGCCACGTCGGTGTCGAGGTAGCCGCGGCGCGCGGCGAAGGCACAGAACACCCGCGCCAGCGAGGCCCGGCGCGCCAGAGTGGCGGGCGCGATGCCGGCGGCGCGCATGGCGGCCAGCCAGCTGCGGAGAACGTTCAGATCCAGTTCGGAAAGATCACCCGCTCCGGCCCGGCCGGCGTACTCACGCAGGCCGGCGAGATCACCCAGGTAGGCCCGGACGGTCTGGGGGGACCTGTTTCGCTCGGCGACGAGATGACGCCGGAAGGCCAGCGTCGCCTCGGCCCAGCCCCGACCACCGTCACCTGCCCGTGCGGGCCCCTCCTCTGCCGCCATGGAAGGGACGGTGCCGGTGGTCGGTCGCTCCCGTCAAGAGCCCGGCATGCGCCGGCTGGACCGGCGCTACCGCCCGGCGGTGGACGGCGCGCGTCCGAGCGTGGTGAGACGGTATCCCCCGGGCACCGAGTCGACCAGGCCCTCGATGACGAGTGGGCCCAGCATCGCCAGCACGTCCTGGGGACGCAGCCGCAGCGCGCTGGCCAGTGCCGACAGTCCGATCGTGGCTCGGGCGGGCATCGCATCCAGCAGCTCGCGGACAACCGCGGACAGCTCGTCCCGAGCGCCGGTGGCAACCTCCCGCGGGGCGAACGAACCGACCTCGGCAATCTCCTCGCAGATGTCGTCGGCGCCGGTCACCAGGGTGGTCTGTTCCCGGAAGTCGCGGAGCAGGCGGTGGCAGCCGACGCTGGCCGAACTGGTCACCGGCCCCGGCACGGCCATGACCTGGCGGCCGAGCCGGCGGGCGTGCGCCACCGTGTTCAGCGCCCCGCTGCGCAGCCCGGCCTCGACGATCACCGTGCCACGACACAGCCCGGCGATCACCCGGTTGCGGGTCAGGAAACGGCGCCGGAAGGGCGGGGTGCCCGGTGCGATCTCGCTGACGACGGCGCCGGAGTCGGCGATCTCGGCCAGCAGCTGCGCGTGGGCGACCGGGTAGGGCACATCGACACCGCCGGCAAGCACCGCGATCGTCTGACCGTGTGCGGCCAACGCCGCCCGGTGGGCCGCGGCATCGATGCCGAACGCGGCTCCCGAGACGATCGTCCAGCCGCGCTCGGCCAGGTCGAAGGCGATCTCCCCGGCCAGATGCAACCCATAGCTCGTCGCCGCACGGCAACCCACCACGGCGACCGCCTTCGAGGCGAGCGCCTGCAGATCAGCCGGACCGCGCACCCACAGGCACAGCGGCGTGCCCGGCGCCGGGCCACTGTGATCACCAGGCAGCTGGTCCAAGGCATCCAGGGCGATCGGCCACTGCGGATCACCGGGGCACACCAGACGTGCACCGACCCGGGCGGCGGCCTCCAGGTCCCGGTGCGGATCGACACCGGGATGCACCGCCCGGGCCCGTTCCCAGGCCTCGACGACGCCGAGCCGAGCCACGTCAAGGGCCGCTCGCCGGTGTTCCGGACCCCATGCGCGCGACAACCCCACCCGGGCAAGCCGCTGCGGATCCGCCGCGTCGGCGTCGACATCCGTCGGCTCGCTCCGACCCGACCCCACCGTCTGCTCGGGCACAGCCATCCCCTGGTGCGGGCCATCCGAGCCCGACACACGCGCCGGGCCACGCGGCGGCGTCGGCTCGCGGTCGGCGCTCATGTCGCCCACCCGGGCAGCCGCAGGTCAAGAGCCGCACCGACCTGCTCGAGCCCGGGCTCCGAGCGGTCGGCGAGATCGGCGAACGTCCAGGCCAGGCGCAGGACCCGGTCAAGGCCACGCAGGGTCAACAGACCCCGCTCGAGGGCCCGTTCGGCCGGCACGGCGGCCGAACGGGCCAGCGGCCAGTCGCGGCGCAGCACCGGGCCGGGCACCTGGGCGTTGGAGCGCCACGGGGTGCCGGCCAACCGCTGCGCCGCACGGCGACGGGCCTGGGCCACCCGGGCGGCGACCTCGGCCGTCGACTCACAGCGCCCCGCGTCGGCGCGCAGCTCAGCCCGGCTCGGCACGCCGAGGGCCACCTGGATGTCGATCCGATCCAGCAACGGCCCGGACAGCCGCGCCAGATAACGGCGACGCACCAGGCTCGGGCACTCGCAGGCGGCGGACCGCGGACCCGATGCCTTCGCGCAGGGACACGGATTGGCGGCGAGGACGAGCTGGAACCGGGCCGGAAAGCGGGCGCTCACCCGAGCCCGGGCGATCTCGATCACACCGCTTTCCATCGGCTGACGCAGCGCGTCCAGGCTTGTCCGGGCGAACTCCGGGGCTTCGTCCAGGAAAAGAACGCCGTGGTGCGCCTGGCTGGCCAGCCCCGGTCGGACCACCGACCCGCCCGAACCGACCAGAGCGGCGGGGGTGGCGCTGTGATGCGGGTTGCGGTACGGCGGTCGGGTGATCAGGGGGCAGTCGGCCGGCAGCTGCCCGGCCACCGAATGGACCGCGGTCACCTCCAGGGACGCGCCGCGATCGAGTTCCGGTAGCAGTCCGGGAAGCCGATCGGCCAGCATCGTCTTGCCGCTGCCCGGCGGGCCCTGCATGTACAGATGGTGGCCGCCGGCCGCGGCGACCTCCACCGCGAGGCGCCCCCGGCTCTGTCCGACCACCTCGGCCAGGTCCCCGGCCACCCCGTCCGCCCCGCCGTAAGCCGCGTCCTGCGGACCCGAGCAGGGCAGCGCCATGGTGCGGGGTGGGGCCGGCGCCACACCCCGCAACATGGCGAGGACACCAGCGAGGTTCTCGGCCGGCTCCACCTGGGCGCCGGGCACAAGCGCGGCTTCGGCGGCGTTCGCGGCCGGCACGACCACCCGCGCGACGCCGGCGAGAGTGGCACGCAGCACCGCGGGCAGCACCCCCCGCACGGCGCGTACCCGACCGTCCAGGGCGAGTTCCCCCAGGAACAGCCGGCCGCGCAGGGCTGCACGGGGCACGACGGCGGCGGCGCCCAGAACCGCGATCGCCATCGCCAGGTCAAATCCGCTGCCGGCCTTGGGCAGGGTGGCGGGGAACAGCCCGATGGTGATCCGCCGGTTCGGCCACTGCTCACCGGAGTTGACCACGGCGGCCCGAATCCGGTCGCGGGCCTCGTGCAGGGCAGTGTCGGGCAGGCCGACCAGCGTGAGACGAGGCAGGCCATTGGCCAGATCCGCCTCGACCTCGACCAGGTGACCCTCGACCCCGAGCACGGCCACCGCCTGGGTGCGGGCAAGCGCCATCAGAACGCCCCGCGCAGATGCTCGACGCTGACCGGCCCCTGCCGCGGCCGCAACACCAGCACGACGTCGAACCGCACGGCGGACGGAGGGTGCGGATGCTCGGCGAGCCAGCGCGCCGCCAGCCGGCGGATCCGGGCCGCCTTCTGGCCTACGACCGCCTCGGCCCCCGATCCGAACCGGCTGCCCGACCTGGTCTTGACCTCGCAGAACACCACAGCGGAGCCGTCGCGCACCACGATGTCGAGCTCACCGTCGCGGCACCGCCAGTTGCGGTCGAGAATCGCCGCCCCGGCCTGGGCCAGGTGCCGACAGGCGACCTCCTCGCCGAACCGGCCCAGTTCGTCCTTCGCCCGCATGGTCCTGCTCCCGTCCGCGGCGGGGCACACGCCCGCCGGCCGGGCTTCAGCGTCCGCGGGTTCACCGGGCCGGACCAGGTGCAATGACCCACCTGTGGACGGACGCGCTCCATCCACAGGTCAACTCCCGGCCTGCGCCCGGCGACCGCGTCAGCGGCCGGCCACAGGGCCGAGGCAGGAACGGGCCCAGCCGAGAACCGGGTGGGCAGAAAACGCGCCGCGACGAACGGGCTGGAGCCGACGGCTCAGAGCTCCGCCTTGGTCAGTTCCTCGACGTTGATGTCCTTGAACGTCACAACTCGGACATTCTTGACAAATCTGGCCGGTCGGAACATGTCCCAGACCCAGGCGTCACGCAGCGTCAACTCGAAGAAAACCTCGCCGTCCCCGCTGTTCCTGATCTCGATCTGGTATTCGTTCGCGAGGTAGAACCGACGCTCCGTCTCGATGACATACGAGAACAGCCCGACGACATCGCGGTACTCGCGATAGAGCTGCAGCTCCATCTCGGTCTCGTACTTTTCGAGATCTTCCGCGCTCATGCGTACTCCGTGACGCCATGCAGGCTGGTCGCAAGCACCCTGTCCTCCAGCCGCGAAGATCGGACGTCCCCTGTCGGCGCCGCGTGCGCAGCCACGTTCACGTACGACTTCCGATGCTCGTCACACGGCCCGTACCGCGCCAGCGCCGCCGTGTGGGCCGCGGTGACGTATCCCTTGTGTTGCGCGAAATCGTACTCGGCATAGCGTGTGTGCAACGCCCGCATGATCCGGTCCCTCGTCACCTTCGCCACGATCGAGGCCGCCGCGACACACGCGGCGACCCGATCCCCCTTCACCACCGCCAACGACTCCGCGCCGAAGCCGGCAACCGGAAATCCGTCGGTGAGGACATAACCCGGTCTGCACTCCAGGCGTGCCACCGCACGACGCATACCGGTGATGTTGGCCACATGCACGCCGACCTGATCGATCTCGGCCGCGGTAATCACGATCGCGGTCCAGGACACCGCCGCAACCGTGATGTCCTCGAACAGCCGCTCCCGCACCTGTTCGGTCAGCAGCTTCGAGTCTGCCAGGCCGCCCAGCCGGCGTGATCCGTCCGCCGGGAGCACCACCGCGGCCACGACCAGCGGGCCGGCGCAGGCGCCCCGCCCAGCCTCGTCGACTCCGGCGACCGGACCCAGCCCGCGCCGGACCAGGGCCCGCTCGTAACCGAACATGCCCGCATCGCGACGCACCGCGGCACCCCGCGGCGCCATGGACAACCGCGTCACCCGTTCCGGCCCCGACCTGCGACGCCGGCCGCCTGATCTCCACGCCGCCGGGACCGCCACGCAGGAACCACACCGATGGACAGCGCCACCAGCGTCGGACCATCGGCCGAGGGCTGCTGGTTGCCGGACGGCCCCGGGCCGGGCGAATCGGCGCTCCACAGACCCGCGCCGCTCGCGGTACCGGCCGTGGCAGCCGACCCGACCGATCCCAGCGCCGCGGGAGTCGGTGCCGTCGACTGCGGCGTGACCCGGGGCGCGGACGACGACGCGGCGGGAATCCCGCTGAACGTGCTCGGCACCCCCAGAAACCCGAACCGGTTCAGCGGCCACACCCGCACGAAGGCCCGTCCGACGACTCTGCTCTGCGGGATGGGCCCGTTCTGCCGGGCGTCCGACGACGCTCCACGGTGATCGCCCATCACCCACAGGTAGCCGGCGGGCACCTTCACCGGGCCGAAGCGCTGATAGTCGTTCTCGTAGACGTAGGGCTCGGTGAGCGGATGGCCGTTGACCGTCACCCGGCCTTCGGCGTCGCAGCAGGCGACGGTGTCCCCGCCCACGCCGATGACCCGTTTGATGAAGTCCGTCTCGCTCGGGGCGCCGAGCCCCAGCAGGCGCTGCGCACCACGAACCAGACGACTGAACGGATTCGTCGGTTTGGGCACGATCGATTCCTGATGGTCGAAACCGGTGCCCTTGCCGTTGAAGACCACGACCTCGCCGCGGTGGACGTCGCGGAAGTGGTACACGACCTTGTTGACCAGAACCCGGTCGTTGATCAGCAGCGTCCGTTCCATCGATTCGGACGGAATCCAGAAGGCCTGGACCAGCAGCGCCTTGATCAGCAGAGCCAGCAGAAAAGCCACCAGCACGAGGACCGGCAGCTCGCGCAGGAACGAACCCCGCCCACGCCCACCGGAGCCCGGCCGGCCGGACCTCCGGGCGGCTTCGTCCGCACCCACCGTGTCGACCGCGGGACGCCGGACCGGGCCGAGACCCTCGCTGTCGCCATCGGCGGCCTCAGCCGTCTCCGGGCCGACACCCGACCCCGCTGGCGGAGATGCCTCCCAGCGGGGTTCGTCCTGCTCCGAGCTCGCTCGAGCCGGCGCTGGCAGGGCGGGCTCAAGGGCGGACGGATCGGCATCCGCCCACCCATCCGCCCTTGATCCGTCACCCTCCGCACCAGAATGCGAACGATGGCTACCCGGGCTCGATGCGTTCACTCCGCCACCTCGCTGGTTCGGCCGTCAGAACTCATCGGACCGGCCGACGTGCTGCCAGCCGCCTTCGCGACGCCGTTGCGGACCGAGACTCCCATCCTGATCCAGGAGCGAGGTCAACACGCGGACGGAGTGCCGGCAAGTCGCCAACCAGGACCCAGGTGGGACACGGCGGACCGGAGATCTCAGCGGGCGACCGGCTCCCGCTTCTCCTTGATCTTCGCGGCCTTCCCGCGCAGCTGCCGAAGGTAGTAGAGCTTGGCCCGGCGGACATCGCCGCGGGTCACGACCTCGACCTTCGAGACGATCGGGCTGTGCACCGGGAAGGTGCGCTCGACGCCCACGCCGAAGCTGACCTTGCGCACGGTGAAGGTCTCCCGCACGCCGCCGCCCTGCCGGCGGATGACGTTCCCCTGGAACACCTGGATGCGCTGACGGTTTCCTTCGACCACCCGCACGTGAACCTTGAGAGTGTCGCCCGGCCAGAACTCGGGCACGTCGGTCCTCAGCGACTCGGCGTCGAGGCTGTCCAGGGTGTGCATGGCAGTCGCTTCCTGAAGAAATGGGAGTGGATCGTCCGGCGGCCGAGGGCCACGGCGGACAATCCGTGGGCCGAGCCCGGCCCGGACCACACGCCGACCTGCACCAACGCGGACATCCCGCGGGAACCGATCGAGCGAGGGTCACCCGAGCCGGCCACGAACCGGCGGACACTGCATTCTACTGTGCCACACGCGCGGGCGACCCGACCGTGCGGCCCACGGTCACGGCACCGAATCTGCTTCCGCGCCCTGACTGGCAGCCACGCCCTGATCGGCAGCCGCATCCTGATCGGTAGCGGTGTCCGGGGCGGCCCCTCCGGTCGGCGCGACGGCGGCCAGCAGGTCGGGACGGCGACGCCGGGTGCGCGTCAACGACTCCTCCCGGCGCCAGCGAGCCACGGCACCATGGTCGCCGGATCGCAGCACGGCGGGTACCTCCATACCCCGCCAAACCTGCGGCCGGGTGTACACCGGAGCCTCGAGCAGGCCGTCCGAGAACGAGTCCTCGGCTGCCGACGCGCTGTTACCGAGCACGCCGGGCAGCAACCGGGCCACCGCCTCCAGGATGACCAGGGTCGCCACCTCGCCGCCGGCGAGCACATAGTCGCCGATGGAGATCTCGTCATCGGCCCAGGCCTCGATCACTCGGGAGTCGATGCCCTCGTAGCGACCACAGCAGAAGACCAGCCACGGCTCGCCGGCCAGTTCCTCGGCCTTACGCTGGGTAAACGGCACTCCGGCCGGGGTGGGGACGACGACACGGGGCCGATGGCCGGGGACCGCCCCGGAGATCTCGGTGAGCGCCGCGTCCCAGGGTTCGGGCCGCATGACCATCCCCGGCCCGCCGCCGTAGGGCGCGTCGTCAACGGTCCGGTGCTGATCATTTGTCCAGATACGCAGGTCATGCGTGCGCACGTCGAGAGTCCCACGCTGCTGGGCCCGGCCGACCAGCGACAGCTGCAGCGGTTCCAGATAGGCGGGAAAGATGGTGACCACGTCGGCACGCATCGCAAGAACTCCGGTGGACAGGGACTGGCCCGCCAGCCCGGATCTAGTCGAGGTCCAACAGACCCGGCGGCGGGTCGACCACGATACGGCCGGCCGCCGGATCCACCGTCGGGACGATGTCCCGCACGAACGGAACGAGATGTTCCCCGCCGCCCGGGCGCGCGACGGCAAGCAGATCCCCCGCCGGGGCATGAATGATGTCGGTCACCCGGCCGAGCGGCGCACCGGCGATGGTCACGGCCTCAAGGCCGACCAGGTCGCGATCCCACCACAGGTCGGCGGGATCGCCGTCGTCGGCCGTGTCATCCACCGGGGATCCGGCGTCCGCCGGGTCTATGGTCAGCAGGACGTTACGCAGGGTTTCAGCCGCGAAACGGTCGTCGACGCCCTGGAAACGAAGCAGCAGACGGCCCGAATGCCAGCGGACGTCGGCGACGGTCAACGCCGCGCCGCCGCCCTGACGACCCAGAACCGCGCCGACCGCGAACCGGCGCTGCGGCAGGTCCGTGCGGACCTCGATCGTGACCTCGCCGCGCACGCCGTGCGGTCGGCCGACCCGCCCGACAACGATTCCGTCGTCCACGGCGGCCATCATCCGGTGCCGCCGACCGGACGCATGGCCCTGCGTGAACGGCGGCTAGCGGTCCACATCGACGACGTCGATCCGCAGCCCACGACCGCCGACACCGCCCATGACGGTACGCAGGGCACGAGCGGTCCGCCCGCGCCGGCCGATGACCTTACCGAGGTCATCCGGATGCACCCTGACCTCAAGCGTGCGGCCACGCCGGCCGTTGTTGAGGTCCACGCGGACATCGTCAGGGTGATCGACGATGCCTCGCACGAGATGCTCGAGGGCCGCTTCCAGCACCTACTGCCCCGCGGCCGTCGACGCGTCTGCGGCCGGGGCCTCGGCACCCTCCGCGGGCGCGGCCTTCTTGGCCTTCTTCGGGGTGGTCGCCGGACGGTCCTCGGCGCCGGCGGCAGCCCGGGCGGCGGCCTGGAAGACCTCGCGCTTGTCGGGCTTGGGCTCGGCGACCTTCATCGGCGGGGGCGCCGGCAGACCCTTGAACTTCTGCCAGTCACCGGTGACCTTGAGGATCGCCAGCACCGGTTCGGTGGGCTGCGCCCCGACAGTCAGCCAGTGCTCCACCCGGTCGGCGTCGACCTTGATGATGCTCGGGTCGGACTTCGGGTGGTACTGCCCGATGGCCTCGATGACCCGACCGTCCCGCTTGGTGCGGGCGTCGGCCACGACGATGCGGTAGTGCGGCTCGCGCATCTTGCCGAGACGCTGCAATTTAATCTTGGTTGCCACGGTGGTCGAACGACTCCAGACGTATCGGTGACCGCCGGGCCCCACGTGGATGCGGAGAAGTCGGCGGTGGGTAGCACCAGCGCCGCAGCGGCCACCCGGACGACTCCGCCCTGAGCGTGTCGTGCCCTGAGCGTGGGCTCAGGTCGTTCCGGGGCAGCCACCTCGACGCCGGCAGGTAGGACGCTGGCAGGCAGGGCCTGCACTAGAGCTTACAGTCTGCCAGATCGTGACCGTGTCGGGTGCTCCAAGCACTGCGGCGGGCCTCCGGTGGATCCAGCTGGATCCAGGCATCGCTCACCGTGGCAGCAACTGCTCTCAGCGACCGCCACCGCGCGGGCCGCGGGCCGGCGGCCCACCCGGCCCACCCTGTCCACGCATGAGGGCGGCGAGATCAGGCATGCCGTCGGGCAGTCCGCCCGGCAGACCGGACCCCGGTGCGAACGGGTCCTGGCCGGTCGACTTCTGCGACTGTGCCTTGGCCTGCGCCGCACGGGCCGCCGGATTGCCCTTGCGGTTGGCGCCCTTGCCCTTCTTCGGCGCCTTGCGGGCTGACGCCGCCTTGCCCCGGCCCATCGCACCGGGCAGACCCATCCCGCCAGCCATCTGCCGCATCATCTTGCGGGCCTCGGCGAACCGGTCGAGCAGCTGGTTGACCTCGGTTACGGTCACCCCGGAACCACGGGCGACCCGGGCCTTGCGGGAGGCCTGCAGAATCCGCGGGTCCTGACGCTCGGCCGGCGTCATCGAGCGGATGATCGCGACCACCCGGTCGACGTCGCGGTCGACGACCTGGGCGAGCTGCTCCTTCATCTGCCCCATCCCGGGGAGCATGCCGAGCAGGTTGCCGATCGGCCCCATCTTGCGGACCGCGAGCATCTGGTCGAGGAAGTCCTCGAGGGTGAACTCCGAGGCGGCCATCTTGGCGGCCATCGCCTCGGCCTGCTCGACCTCGAAGGCCTTTTCGGCCTGCTCGATCAGGGTGAGCACGTCACCCATACCGAGGATGCGCGACGCCATCCGCTCGGGATGGAAGACATCGAAGTCGTCGAGCGCCTCACCGGTCGAGGCGAACATGATCGGACGGCCCGTGACCTGGGCGACCGACAGTGCCGCACCACCACGGGCGTCACCGTCGAGCTTGGTGAGCACCACGCCGGTGAACCCGACACCCTCGGCGAACGCGCCCGCCGTGGCGACCGCGTCCTGACCGATCATGGCGTCGAGCACGAAGAGGATCTCGTCCGGCGAGACCGCGTCGCGGATGTCGGCGGCCTGGCGCATCAGCTCGTCGTCGACCCCGAGACGACCGGCCGTGTCGACGACGACCACGTCGAACACGTGCCGGCGGGCGTGCCCGAGGGCGTCCCGGGCCACCTGGACCGGGTCACCGATGCCGTTGCCGGGTTCGGGGGCGTAGACCTCCACCCCGGCCCGGGCGCCGACGACCTGCAGCTGGTTGACCGCGTTCGGCCGCTGCAGGTCGGCCGCGACCAGCAGCGGGCTGTGCCCCTGGGCCTTGAGCCAACGCCCGAGCTTGCCGGCCAGCGTCGTCTTGCCGGTGCCCTGCAGACCGGCCAGCAGGATGACCGTCGGTGGGGTCTTGGCGAAGCGCAGCGTCGCCGTCCCACCGCCGAGGATCGCGACGAGCTCCTCGTTGACCACCTTGATGACCTGCTGCGCCGGGTTCAGCGACGTGCTGACCTCGGACCCGCGTGCCCGTTCCTTGACCGCGGCGACGAAGGTGCGCACCACGGGCAGCGCGACGTCGGCCTCGAGCAGGGCGACCCTGATCTCGCGGGCGGTCGCGTCGATGTCCGCATCGGTCAGGCGACCCCGACCACGCAGCGACGTGAAAACCTTGTCGAGGCGGCTGGAAAGGGTGTCGAACACGCGCACACTCCGAGATCGCAGGCGGACCGCAGGCACCAGCGTACGCACCCGACGACGAGGACAACACACCCGCAGCCGATCACTCGACCTGGACGATGCCGCCGTGCCCGGTCGGTCCGGGCGGGACACGCGCGACCCGGCGAGGCACACCCGCACGGATCTCGACCTGGACGGCACCGGCCGGATCCGCCCTCTGCGCTGAGGACGGCGAGTCGCCTCGCCGGACGCTACCCCCCCGGCCCGTACCGCACCGAGGACGCCTGCCGCGACGTGCCGGGAAGCCTCCCGGCTGCACTCCGCGATGAAGCCTAGATCACATCGGCGGCAACGGGAAGTCCTTGACCCGCGACACTTTGTGGTCCCTCGCGATCGGTGGCCGGCCGGGGTCGATACCCGGTCGAGCGCCTAGGCCGGGTCGCCGAGCAGGGCGTCCACGAAGGCCTCCGGTTCGAAAGGCGCCAGGTCGTCCGGGCCCTCACCCAGGCCGATCAGCTTCACCGGAACGCCGAGTTCCCGTTGGACCGCGATCACGATGCCGCCCTTGGCCGTTCCGTCCAGCTTGGTCAGTACGACGCCGGTCAGGTCCACCGCCTCGGTGAAGACCCGGGCCTGCACGACCGCGTTCTGCCCGGTGGTGGCGTCCAGGACAAGCAGGACCTCGTCGACCGGGCCGTGCTTGCCGACCACTCTCTTGATCTTGGCGAGCTCGTCCATCAGTCCCGTCTTGGTGTGCAGACGACCGGCAGTGTCGATCAGCACCGTGTCGACGCCGTCCGCGATGCCCCGGCGGACGGCGTCGAAGGCGACCGACGCCGGATCGCCACCCTCAGCCCCGCGCACGGTCTGCGCGCCGACCCGCTCACCCCAGGTCTGCAGTTGGTCCGCCGCCGCGGCCCGGAAGGTGTCGGCGGCGCCGAGCACCACCGAGCGACCATCGGCCACCAACAGTCGGGCGATCTTGCCGCAGGTGGTCGTCTTGCCGGTGCCGTTGACCCCCACCACCAGCACCACGGCCGGGCGCTCGGGAACCGAGGTGTGCAGGGTCCGATCCGTGGTCGTGCCGACCTGGGCCAGCAGCTCGTCGCGCAGCATCTGGCGGGCCTGCGCCGGCGTGCCGGCGCCCAGCACCTTCGTCCGCTCGCGCAGCGCCTCGACCAGTTCGGTGGTCGCGGCCACGCCGACGTCCGCACCGAGCAGCGTCGCTTCGACGTCCTCCCAGGTTTCCTCGTCCAACCGGTCGCCGGACAACAGCGACAGCAGGCCCCGTCCCAGTGCGTTCTGCGAACGGGACAGCCGCAGCCGCAGACGCACCAGGCGCCCCGCGGACGGCGCCGGCACTTCGGTGGGCAGCCGCTGGTCGGGCGCACCGGCCGGCCCGGACGGGCCAGCCGCGGTCGGCGCGGTACCCGGGTCGCCCGGCAACAGGCCAGCGGGCGACCCGGGACCGGCCGCGGCAGGCCCGACAAGGTCGGCACCGGGACCGGCGTCGGCGTCGGGACCGGCGTCGGCGTCGGCGCCCGGGGCCAGGGTGCCGGTGACCCCCGCCGCGGCGTCCGCGGAATCAACCCCCGGCTGGGCTGTGAGGTCCGGGCGGGCGGCGGTCACCCCCCGCCGCCGACGGGGGCGGCGGCGCACGACGCTGCCCACCGCAAGGCCCGCGGTGGCCACCACGACGACGGCGAGAACGACGATCAGGATGAGGAGCTCCACCCCCCGATCCTGACAGATCCGCTGACCACCGCGGCACGCTCACCCGCGGGAGCACCCACCCGGGTGGGCTCAGGCCGTGGCCCGTTCCCGCAGCCGCTGGCTGATCACCGTGGTCACGCCGTCGCCCCGCATCGCCACCCCGTACAGGGCATCGGCGATCTCCATCGTGCGCTTCTGATGGGTGATGATGATGAGCTGCGACTTCTGCCGCAGCCCTTCGAGGGCTTCCAGCAGCCGTCCGAGGTTGCGGTCGTCGAGCGCGGCCTCGACCTCGTCAAGCACGTAGAACGGCGACGGACGGGCCCGGAAGATCGCCAGCAGCAGCGCAAGCGCGGTCAGCGACCGCTCGCCACCGGACAGCAGGGAAAGTCGTTTCACCTTCTTGCCCGGCGGGCGCGCCTCGACCTCGATCCCGGTGGTCAGCATGTCGTCCGGTTGGGTGAGGACCAACCGACCCTCACCGCCGGGAAACAGCGTGGCGAAGACGATCTCGAACTCCCGGGCGGTGTCCGCGAACGCGGCGGCGAAGACCTCCCGCACCCGCAGGTCGACCTCCTCCACCACCTGCAGCAGGTCCCGGCGGGTCGTGCGGATGTCCTCCAGCTGGGTGGCCAGGAACGCCGCGCGCTCCTGCAGGGCGGCGAACTCCTCCAGCGCCAGCGGGTTCACCCGGCCGAGACGGGCCAGCTGCTTGTCCGCCGTGGCGGCCCGTGCCGCCTGCTCCTCGCGGACGAAGGGAACCGCCACACCGGGCGGGTCACCGGGCACGTCGTCGGGCGGCACCAGCTGATGCGGACCGAACTCGGCGACGAGATCGTCGGCGGTGATCCCGAAGTCCTCCATCGCCTTCGCCTCGAGAGCCTCCACCCGAAGGCGCTTCTCCGCCCGGGCAAGCTCCTCCCGGTGGGCCGTGTCGTGCAGCGTGGCAAGCGTGGTTGCCAGCGTCCGGCCCAGCTCACGGGCCGCGGCGAGGTCCGTCTCGGTGGTACGACGGTGAGTTTCGGCCTGTTCGCGTTCGGTCGCAGCCCGGGCCAGGGACAGATCGAGTCGGTCCAGGGTGCGCCCCGCCGCGTCGCCCAGCGCCGCGGCCAGGGCCGCCTGCCGCTCCCGTACCTCCCGCCGACGGGCGGCGGCGGCC
>NZ_JAMQQG010000323.1 GCF_023716925.1 Frankia sp. R82 | reverse complement strand
GCCGGCAGCCGCGCGCCGCGCGCCGCCCGCAACCCCCGCGCCGCCTCACGCAGCCCCACACCCCGCCGTGGCCTACCCATGCCGCTCATCCCCGCCCCTGCCGATCCCATCCACCCGAACGACCCTGCACAGCCGGCTCACCGGACATCGGCGACCAGCCGCGGCGGACTGTGCAGATAGGTGATCGACGGATCCCGACCGACCGACCCGGACACGATCTCCAACGCATCCGCCAACGTCGACGCCGCACGCACCCCCAGGCGCGCACACACCGCCCGGTCACCACCCACGACGACCACCTCACCCAGATACGCCCGCCCCGGCGCCGTCTCATACCAACGGTGGAACGGATGCACCCCGGGCAACGCCAGCGACGACCGGTACAGCGACTCGTACCACGGATCGGTGGCGTACTGGCGTTCGAACTTCGCCTCGATCGTCGCCGGATCGTGTGACTCCGCCAGCACCTCGGCGTAGAAGTCGACATACGACGGCTGATGCACCTGCGAGAACCGCGCGGCCATCGGATGGTAGACGATCATCGCCCCATGCTCGCGGACCACCGGCCGTCCCGTGTGCCGACCCAGCACCTCGGCGAGCGCCCCATGCACCCCCAGCACCGCATCCCCAGGACCCGACCCGTGGTGCGCGCCGAACGGCGCCGACCCCACCACCAGCACATCCGACTGCCCCTCGACCGCCACCCGCTGCCCGGCATCCACCTCCGCCCAGGCCGCCGCCGTGACCGCCGTCACCTCCCCGGCCCCCACCGAGGTGACCGCGTAGTCGGCCGTCGTCTCCTGCCACACCCGCCGCCGCGCCCAGCCACCGAGCCGGTCCAACCCACGCCCGGCCGCCAGCGCCATCGCCTGATCGGGCAGCGACCACTCCCACTCACGTCGGGTCAGAAACCCCGCCGCTGCCGGACCCACCGCCGCGTTCACCGTCGCCGTCACCGCGAACACCGGCACCGCACCGGCCAGCACCGCCCCCAACCGGTCGGCCACCCCCCGCGACCCCGCCGACGTGGACACGGCCTCCGCAGCCGCCGCCGCGGTCCCTGCAGCGGACACCGCGGGGGAGTCGGGCACGGCGAACCAGCCGGCCGCGTCCCGCATCGCCGCCGCCACACCGTGCACCGCACGCAGCGAGCCATACGCCCCCACCCCGGCCGCAAGCCCCGCAAGACCCCCCGCGCCCGCGTCCTGCACCACCTCCACCGACACGACCAGATCCGCCTCGGCGACCGGCCGGGCCACCCGCAGCACCTCCCCGGCGCCGCTGGTCCCCACCTCCACCAGGTTCGCCTCGTCGAACGCGTCATGACACGCCAACGCCCCCGGCCAGAACGACCGGAACACCCGCTCACCCACCAGCGCCGCGACCTCGGCCGCCGACCGGCGCCGACCCAGCCCCGTCGCCACCACCAGCCGCACATCGTCGACCCCGGCCGCCGCCACCACCGACAGCACCCGCTCGATCAGACGGGCCCGCACATCGGTGCCGCGCATCCGCGGCGACGGCACGCCCGCATCGGAGACCACCAGCACCAGCCGCATCCCCGGCCGCAGCAACGACGCCAGCGGCGCCGACCCCACCGGCGCCGAAAGCGCCGCGTCCACCGCGGCCTCCACCGCCCCGATCCCCGGCCGGGGCAACGGCGGATACACCACCCGCGACCCCACCGGGAAACGCTCCAACAACACCCCGTCGCCCTGGTGCACCAACAGCGGAGGAGTCCGCTCGTCCACCTCGAGCACGAACCCCGGTCTCACCGACGCACGTCCCTTTCCGTCCGCCGCATGAAGGCAGCCTCCACACGGACCCCGACATCACCGACCCTGCCAGCCCCCGACCCTGCCAGAACACCCCGATGGCCCGTCACCCGCCCACCGCCGGATCGAACGCGACCCGCACCACACCCCGCTGATGCGCCCGCAGCGCATGATCCACTGCCTCGCGCCACCGCGACAGCGGATACACCACCCCCACCACCTCATCCAGACGCGGATCAGCCGCCAACTCCCACACCCGCGCCGGACCGTTCCCCGCCCGACCGCCCACACTGCCCACCTCGTCCCCGTCGGATGGCACCCCCTCGGACGTCATCGTGCCGTCACCGGACGCGCCCACCAGCGTCAGGCCACGCGCCCACACCGGCGTCAGATCCACCCGACCGGACGGCACCCCCACCAGCACCACCCGTCCCCCCACCCGGGTCGTACGCGCCGCCAACGACACCCCCGACGCCCGCCCCGACGCCTCGAACGCCACATCCACCCCACCCAGCAGAAAATCCTCCCCGCCGCGCGCCGCCACCCGCACCACCCGCGTCGCCCGACGCACCCCCGCCACCGCCGCCGCCGGTTCCACCACCGCCGACGCCCCGAACCGCCCCGCCACCCCCGCCGCCCAGCCACCCCCGGTCACCACCGTCACCGACCCGGCCTCGGTGAACGCCCGCACCGCCAACACCGTCGCCAACCCCACCGCCCCCGCACCCACCACCAGCACCCGCGCCCCCGCCGCCACCCGCGCCGCCGCCACCGCCGCCACCGCCCGCGACAACGGATCGAACAGCACCGCCCGCCCGTCCGGCACCGCCTCCGGCACCGCCCGCAACGCCACCCGCGGCGCCACCATCACCCGACTCCACCCGCCACCGGCCGCCACCACCCCACCGGCCACCGCCACCTCCGCCGTCCCCACACCAGCAGAACCCGCAACGCCGCACCCCGGGCCGGCAGCCAGCCGTGCGGCCGCCCGCTGCACCCAGCCGGCATCGACGACCACCCGACCACCCGCCGGCACCACCCCGGCGCCACCCGCAAGCTCCACCGCCTCCTGCACCCGACCCACCACCTCCCGGCCCGGCACGAACGGCAACCGCAACGACCCGCCCACATACCCCGACCCGCCACCGGTCACCAACGCCAGATCCGCCCCGCCGATCCCCGCCAACGACGGCCGCACCCGCACCCACCCACCATCAGGAGGCACCGGATCATCCCCGTCCACCAACCGCAACGCCACCAGCCGCCCCACCGCCGCCGGCCCCCCCCACCGACCCGACCCGTCCGACACCCGCGCCGCCGCCCGACCCGCCGCCCACCGACCGGCAGAGGCATACAGCTCCAACCCCCGCGTCACCGCACACCCCCCACCCGACCAGCCACCGCCGCCTGCGCCCGCGCCGCCGCCGCCTGCACCACCCGCTCGCGACGCGACGCCACCACCAGCCGCGACCCCGGCGCCACCGACCACTCCTCCACCGGCCAGCTCGCCCCCCGCGCCACCTGCAACAACGCCACATCCGGATTCACCGCCACCGGATTACCCACCGCCCGCAACAACGGCAGATCCGACTGGCTGTCCGCATACGCCCACGACACCGCCAGATCCGCCCCCACCACCCGCGCATGATGAGCCACAAACGCCGCCCGCGCATCACCCACCAACGGCGACGACGCCAACCGACCCGTACACAACCCGTCCGCCCCCACCTCCAACCGGGCCGCCACCACATCGTCGAACAACGGCGCCAGCGGCGCCGTCACCGCCTCCAACGCCCCCGTCAACAACACCGTCCGATGCCCCGCCGCCCGATGCTCCCGCACCCGCCGAATCCCCGCCGGACGCACCCGCCGCAACAACACCTCCCCAGCCGCCTGCGCCACCAGCCGCGACAACTCCTCCGGATCCACCCCCGCATACCGGGCATACACCGCCCGCATCAGATGACCCCGATCCCGACGCTCCGCCCGCGCATACCCCGGCAACGCCGCCGCCAGACCCGCAAGCTCCCGCACCCGCCCCAGCCCACCCAGATCCGCCAACCGCATCCACAGATACGACTCCACCACCGACGCCGACGCCACCGCCCCATCCAGATCGAAAACCGCCAGCACCCCCTCACCCGCCGGCAGATGCCCCGACAACCGCCGCGGCGCCGCCGCCGCCCGCGGCCGACGCAACACCGCCGTCACCGCCGGACAGTGCACCCGACACAGATAGTGCTCCCAGTCGATCGACGTCGGATCAAACCCGAAATCCACCTGATCCGCCGGCTCCATCGACGCGTGCAACGCCGCCGTCGCATCGTCGACATACACCAGCTCCGCCTTCGTGTACGCCCGGTACACATCCGAATAGCGCCGCAGAAACGCCACCCGCGCCTGCGCCCGCTCCAACTGCCCCGCCACCTGCCGCACCCGCATCGACGACGCCGGCACCGCCGACAACACCCGCCCCGCCGCCCCCACCACCCGCTCACTCCGGCGCAACCGCGCCTCCGCCGCCGCCGCCCCCGCAAACGGCCACTGCGGCACCCCGATCGCCCCCCGCCCCCGCTGCGGCAACGGATCGGCCAGGAAGTACTCCCGCACATGCTCGTACAGCTCCCAGAACCGCAACGGATTCCGAAAACCCGAACACACCGTGTAATACGCCGGCGCATCCACCGGCGGCACCGTCGCCGCCGCCGCCAACGTCGCGTTCACCACCAGATCAATCGGAATGATGTCGACCACCGCGTCCGGCGACGCCGGAAAGTCCGGCAGCTCACCCCGCCCATAGGCGATGATCAGCGGCTCGGCCATCTTGAACCCCTCGATCCACCCGGGGAACGGCCGCACCAGCGCACTCTCAATGATCGACGGACGGATCACCGTCAACGGCAGATCCCCGTGATGCTCCTCCAACCAGCGTTCCCCCAACGCCTTCGTGAACGTGTACGCATCCGTCCACCCCAACACCTGCGCCCGCTCACCCCCGGCCGCCACCAGCCGACGCGCCACCCACTCCCGGCGCAGCCGCTCCGCCTCACCCGACACCGTCTGCGCACCCGCCGCCGCGAACCGGCGCCGCCCCGCCCGCCGAAACCGCTCCGAGTTCTCCGGCGACCGCGACGCATCCTCGATCTGCTCCCGCACCCGACCCGCGAACGCCTGCTCCACCCGCCAGTCCACGTCATGCGACAACGGACCCTCGGCGATGTGCCCCGACCGCAACCCCGCCACATACGCCGTCGACACATGCACCAGATGCGGCCGGGCCCCACCCGCCCGCAACGCCCGCACCAGCTCCTGCAACCCACCCACGTTGATCCGGAACGCATCGTCGATCGGCGGATCGAACGACACCTCCCCGGCACAGTGCACCACCACGTCGATGTCACCCGGCAGATCCGGCACCGACGCCAGATCCCCCTCGATCACCTGCACCCGACGCGCCAGCAGCTCCGCCAGCCCCGCCGCCCCCACCTGCTCCCGCAACGCCCGAAACGCCGGCTTACGCATCATCCGGGCCAGCCGCGCCGCCCCACCATGACTGCCCCGCGGCCGCACCAGCGCCACCACGGACGTCTCCGGAAAATCCGACAGCAACCGCTCCAGCAGCGCCTCGCCCATGAACCCGGTCACCCCGGTCACCAGCACCCGCCGACCCGCGAGCCGCTCGCGCAGCCCCACCTGTGACCTCCGCTGCCATGGCCCGGACACCCCACGGGCATCCGCACCCCACCGCCCGGACCGGCAGACGCCCATCCGGGGAGACACCACCTCCGACGGCGCGACGTCCGGCCCACACGGCCGGCAGATGCCCCAGTCGCAGTACGCACGGAAACCTACCGTCCACCCACCCCCGGCGATGCACCCCGCCCGTCCACCACACCGCCAGCCACGCCGGCGACCACCACCCGACCACCACCCGGCCGCCCGGGAAACACCCAGCACACGCCCGGCCGGCACCGGCTAACCGCCCACCCCACCCGCCGCCTCGCTCACCGTGGCCAACGCCGCGGCCAGCCGGGCACACGCCGAGGAGATCCCGAACCGCGCCCCCAGCCGCGCCACCGCCCGCGCATCCACCGGCGCCGCCGGCAACGCCCACGCCACCGACCCCAGCGGAACATCACGCACCACCGCCACCACCGGAACCGCCGCCGCCAGATACTCCCGCGCCCCCACCAGCCGCCGCAGCACCGCCGCCGACACCCCGTCCACCGACCCCCCCGGCCCCGCCGCCTCCACCGCCGCACACACCGCCGAAAGCGACCCGAACCGCCCCAGCAACGCCGCCGCCGTCTTCGCCCCGATCCCCGCCACCCCCGGCAACCCGTCGCTGGGATCCCCCCGCAACACCGCGAAATCCGCATACGCCCGGCCCGGAATGCCATAGCGCGCCGTCACCGACGCCTCATCCACCACCGCGAACCGCTCCACCGCATACCGCACCCGCACCCCGACACCGTCATCCACCAGCTGGAACAGATCCCGGTCCCCGGTGAGCACATCCACCCCACCCACCCCGCGATACCGCGTCGCCAACGTCCCGATCACGTCATCGGCCTCGAAACCCGCCGCCTGCACCCGGGCGATCCCGAACGCGTCCAACACCGCATCGATGACCGGAAGCTGCACCTGCAGCTCCTCCTCCACCTCCTCCACCACCTCCACCACCCCGGACGCCGCCCCACCCGCCCCATCCACCCCGCCGGCCACCCGATGCGCCTTGTACGACGGCACCAACGCCACCCGAAACGCCGGCCGCCAGTCCGCATCGAAACACGCCACCAACGACCCCGGACGCACCTCAAGGATCTGCCTGGCCAGCACATCCACCAGACCCCGCACCGCGTTCACCGGCGTCCCGTCCGGCGCCCGCACCGACCGCGGCACCCCATAGAACGACCGGAAATACAACGACGGCGTGTCCGCCAACAACAACCCACCGCCACCCCGACCACCCGCACCCGACCCACTCACCGACAACCACCCTCCGTCACCGCATCCGAGCGCTCCGCCCGCGCCACCCCGACCGTCCACCACACACACACCAGCCGACCGTAGCCACTGTCCCACCGGGACCAGGCAACGGACCAGAAACCCCTCCCAACCCCCCCGCCCGCCTGCGTACGCTCCGGATCGTGCTGGAAGATCTCGACCGACGAATCGTGCAGATGCTGTGCCGAGACGGGCGCATGAGTTTCACCGACCTCGGCCGGGCCACCGGCCTGTCGGTCTCCGCCGTCCATCAGCGCGTCCGCCGCCTCGAACAACGCGGAGTCATCACCTCCTACACGGCGCTGGTCGACCCCACCCAGATCGGCCTGCCCCTGACCGCCTTCGTGTCGATCACCCCGATCGACCCGAGCCAACCCGACGACGCCGCCGAACGCCTCGCCCACATCGTCGAGATCGAGGCCTGCCACAGCGTCGCCGGCGAGGAGAGCTACCTGCTCAAGGTGCGCGTCGCCACCCCCGCCGCACTCGAGACCCTCCTGCAGCGCATCCGCGCCGCCGCCGGCGTGTCCACCCGCACCCTGGTCGTCCTGTCCACCCCCTACGAAGGCCGCCCCCCGGCCCTGTAAACCCCACCGGGCACACTCGCCCCGTGCCCACCACCCCCCGCACCGTGCTCTACCTCGGCGGCCACATCCACACCCCCGCCGCCGCAGCGCACACCGCCGCCGTACCCCCCACGGCCGCGCCCGCCACCGCCATGCTCACCACCGGCGACACCATCACCTGGATCGGCACCGACGACCAGGCCACCACCCTGACCGCCGACACCGTCTGGCACCTCGACGGCGCCCTGGTCACCCCCGCCTTCGTCGACGCCCACCTGCACACCACCGCCACCGGCCTCGCCCTCACCGGCCTCGACCTCACCCACAGCCCCACCCGCACCGCCGCCCTCGACGCCCTCGCCACCCACACCCGCCACCACCGCCACACCACCGTGTTCGGCACCGGCTGGGACGAAACCCGCTGGCCCGAGAACACCCCACCCACCGCCGCCGACCTCGACCGCGCCACCGGCGGCGCACCCGTCTACCTCGCCCGCGTCGACGGCCACACCGCCGTCATCTCCACCGCCCTGGCCGCCGCCGCCCACGCCGCCGACCACCCCGGCTGGCAGCCAAGCGGCCTGGTCACCGGCGACGCCCACCACCACGCCCGCCGCACCGCCGACACCACCCTGCCCACCCACCAGCGCCACGCCGCCTGGGACGCCGTCCGCACCCGCGCCGCCACCCTCGGCATCGCCGCCCTGCACGAAATGGCCGGCCCCGACGTCTCCAGCGCCGCCGACCTCGCCGGCCTGCTCGCCCACGCCGCCACCACCACCGGCCCGGCCATCCTCGGCTACTGGGCCGGTGACCTGCACACCGCCGACGCCCTCGGCGCCCACTGGGGCGGCGACACCTTCGTCGACGGCTCCCTGGGCTCGCACACCGCCGCCCTGCACACCCCCTACGCCGACGCCCCCCACCACGGCACCCTGCACCTCGACGCCGACACCATCCGCGACATCGCCCTGACCTGCGCCGCCACCGGCCGCCAGACCGGCTTCCACGCCATCGGCGACGCCGCCCTCACCACCATCCTCGACGGCCTCGACGCCGCCGCCACCCACCTCGGACCCCACGGACACCCCACCCTCGCCGCCGCCCGCCACCGCCTCGAACACGCCGAAATGATCACCCCGGCGCACCTGCCCCGCATCGCCGCCCTCGGCCTGGTCATCTCCACCCAACCCGCCTTCGACGCCCGCTGGGGCGGCCACCACGGCCTGTACGCCACCCGCCTGGGACCCACCCGCGCCGCCACCCTCAACCCCTACGCCACCCTCGCCCGCGCCGGCATCCCCCTCGCCTTCGGCTCCGACGCCCCCGTCACCCCCCTCGACCCCTGGGGCGCCGTCCACGCCGCCACCACCCACCACACCCCCACCGCCCGCCTCGACCCCCACACCGCCCTGGACGCCGCCACCCGCGGCGGCTGGTACGCCGCCCACGCCGACCACGACGGCCACGGCACCCTCGCCCCCGGCCACCCCGCCACCTACGCCATCTGGACCCACACCACGGCCACCGCCCTGCCCGACCCGGCCGCACCCACCCCCACCTGCCGCCGCACCGTCCTACGCGGCCAGATCCTGCACGACACCCTCACCTGACCCCCGCGACCCACTCCACACTCCACGGCAGCGCCGCTCCAGCCTCTGCCGACAGGACCCTCCACCGCGACGAAACCGCCAAGCCCCGACCCACCCACACGCCACACCCGGCAACCGCCGTGGCCAGCACGCCCGCCATGACCGAAACTGGACCGGTGACAGCGACGCCGGCCCACCCCCGCACCACAGCCCCGGTGGACGGCGACCCCGCCACCACACCCGCCGCCCCGGCTGCCGACACCATCCCGGCCCAGCCCACCGCCCAGCCCACCGTCGACACCGCGCCGACCAGCACCGGCCAGCGCGACGCGGTAGCGGTAGCCGCTCACCGCGGTACGGCGCAGCCAGAAGCAGCGCAACCGGCCCCACAACCAGCCGCGGGGGAGCAGCCCGTCCGCGTGCCCGAAGCACCCGAGGCACCACAACCAGCATCAGGGGAAACCGACACACCGCCGCCGGCAGCGGGGGAGCAGCCCACCCCCCGACACACCCGCCGCACCACCCTGCGCCGACGCACCCCACCCGCCCTCACCGCCCTCACCGGCGGCATCCTGCTCTACCTCGCCACCCCACCCGTCGGCGCCTGGCCCCTCGCACCCCTGGCCATCACCCTGCTCACCCTCACCGTCCGCCACCGACGCCTACGCGCCTCCTACACCCTCGGCCTCCTGTTCGGCCTCGGCTTCCTCCTACCCCTACTCCGCTTCGTCTCCTTCGTCGGCGCCGACGCCTGGATCGTCCTCGCCCTCGCCGAAGCCGCCATCCTCGCCCTCGCCGCCCCCGCCACCACCCTCGTCTGGCGCCTGCCCACCCCCTGGCCCGCACTGGCCACCGGCGCCGTCTGGGCCGCCGACGAAGCGCTACGCGACCGCGCCCCCTTCGGCGGCTTCCCCTGGGGACGACTCGCCTTCACCCAATCCCACAGCCCACTCACCCCACTGGTCGCCCTCGGCGGCGCCCCCCTGCTCACCGCCACCGTCGCCACCCTCGGCGCCCTGCTCACCCACACCGCCCTCACCATCCACACCACCTGGCCCACCCACACCACCCGCACCACCCCACGGCCAACCCCCACCCGCCGCACCACCGCCACCCGCCTCGCCGCACCCCCGCTCGCCGCCCTCACCCTCACCCTCACCGGCCAACTCGTCCCCCTACCCACCAACCCCGAACACGGCACCCGCACCATCGCCGCCATCCAGGGCAACGTCACCACCGACGGCGGCATCCACGCCCTCGGCCGCGCCTTCCAGGTCACCACCAACCACCTCACCCAAACCCGCCGCCTCGCCGCCGACGTCACCGCCGGCCACACCCGCCAACCCGACCTCGTCCTCTGGCCCGAAAACAGCTCCGACCTCGACCCCCTCACCGACCCCACCGTCGCCACCGCACTACGCGACGCCGCCCGCACTGCCAAAGCACCCCTGCTCGTCGGCGCCGTCCTCGACGGACCCGGACCCAACCACGTCCGCAACGCCGCCATGATCTGGACCGCCAACGGCTTCACCGGCGACATGTACGTCAAACGCCACCCCGTCCCCTTCGCCGAATACCTCCCCGGCCGCGCCCTGCTCACCACCCTCATCCACCGCTTCGCCGACGACATGCCCAGCGACTTCGTCCACGGCACCACCATCGGCACCCTCCCCGTCGCCGGCACCACCATCGGCGACGTCATCTGCTTCGAAGTCGCCTACGACAGCCTCGTCCGCGACACCGTCAACCACGGCGCCGAACTCCTCGTCATCCAAACCAACAACGCCTCCTTCGGACGCAACGGCGAAAGCCAACAGCAACTCGCCATGTCCCGCCTGCGCGCCGTCGAACACGCCCGCGCCACCATCCAGGTCTCCACCAGCGGACAAAGCGCCCTCATCACCCCCGACGGCACCATCCTCGCCCAATCCGGCCTTTACCAGCCCGCCGTCCTGGCCGCCACCCTGCCCCTGCGCACCAGCCGAACCCTCGCCGACCGCGCCGGCATCCTCCCCGAGGCGGTGCTGCTCACCCTCGCCCTGGGCGCCATGATGGCGGGAGCGCTCCGCCGCACCACCCGCCACACCTGACCCACCCGCACCACCGACCACCACACCGGCACGCGGCGCACCCGCACCACCGGCACTCGGACATGGCCCCCGAAACGGAGAGGAACCGCGTGGATCACCACAGCGTCGTCGTCTGCATCCCCACCTACAACGAGCGGGACAACCTCCCCGACACCGCCCGCCGGCTGCGCACCGCCAACCCAACGGTCGACCTGCTCGTCATCGACGACGCCAGCCCCGACGGCACCGGCCAGATCGCCGACGACCTCGCCGCCGCCGACAACCACATCCACGTCCTACACCGCACCGAAAAATCCGGCCTCGGCACCGCCTACACCGCCGGTTTCACCTGGGCCCTCCAACGCGGCTACACCGTCATCGTCGAAATGGACGCCGACGGCTCCCACCAACCCGAACAACTACCGCGCCTGCTCGCCGCCCTCAACCACGCCGACCTCGCCATCGGCGCCCGCTGGATACCCGGGGGAGAGGTCCACAACTGGCCCCGACGCCGCCTGCTGCTCTCCCGCGGCGCCAACCTCTACGTCCGCGCCGCCCTCGGCATGCCGCTGCGTGACGCCACCGCCGGCTACCGCGCCTACCGCGCCGACGTCCTACGCGCCCGCGACCTCACCCGCATCGCCAGCCAGGGCTACTGCTTCCAGGTCGACCTCGCCTGGCAGGCCTGGCGCGCCGGCTACCGCGTCACCGAAGTCCCCATCACCTTCGTCGAACGCGCCCGCGGCACCTCCAAAATGAGCAACACCATCGTCGCCGAAGCCTTCTGGCGCGTCGGTCTCTGGGCCCTCACCCACCCCCGCCGCCGCCCCACCCCCCGCCCCACCAGCCCCACCAGCCCCACCAGCCAACCCACCCCCACCACCCCCGACCAGCACCACCCCGACACCACCCCCGACCGGCACACCACCACCACCACCAGCTAGCCACCCAGAACACCCAGAACATTACACACAGCAACCAAACCGTCGCACGCAAAAGGGTCGGGCACGCACCCACCGTGCCCGACCCAACCCACACCAGCCGCCACACACCCACAGCCACCCCGCGCCCACACTCGGACGCGACGCACCTCAGGCGCTACGACGCCCCTCACCGGTACCGCGCAGCACCGCCAACCGCTCCGCCAGCACCTCCTCCAAATCATCCGTCGTCCGACGTTCCATCAACATGTCCCAGTGCGTCCGCGGCGGCTTCGCCTTCTTCGGCTCCGGCCGCTCACCATCGACAATCACCGACGCCCCACCACACACCCGGCACTCCCACACCGACGGCACCTCCGCCTCCGCGGCGAACGGCATCGTGAACTGGTGCCCGTTCGGACAGTCGTAGGACGCCGACTGGCGTGGGGCAAGCTCGGTACTGCGGTCCGTCTCATAGGACACCGCACCGAGACGGCTTCCCCGCAGGATGCGCTCGCCCATATAACTCCTCCGAGCGTCGAGTCGTCAGCAACTACCACCCCACAACGTCCCAGCCAGCCGAGACGTTCCCGCCCCGGAAGGACCCGTACCACAATCATGAACCGAACACGCCGACACCCCACCACCAAACCCCACACCCTGCACACCACCACCCTCGGCCTCGCCCGCGCCGCCGTCGGCGCCCTCGCCCTCACCCGCGCCGTCGACACCCTGCGCCTCACCGGCATCGACCGCACCACCGCCACCCACCTCGCCTGGACCGCCCGCCTCGCCGGCATCCGCGACCTCGCCCTCGGCGCCGGACTCCTCACCGCCCAGGCCACCGGCCGCGACACCCACCTGTGGATCACCGCCGGAATGCTCGCCGACACCGCCGACGTTTCCGTCTTCGCCACCGCCACCACCCGCGGCCACATCCCACCCGTCATCGGCAGCGCCATGACCACCGCCGCCCTCGCCGGCGCCGCCGCCGCCCTACCCCTGATCCGACACCACCACAACCACCAGAACCACCAGAACCACCAGAACCACCAGAACCAGCCCACGGGGGAGTAGCACCCCCACCCACCACCCAGAAAGGACCCCCACCCCATGACCACCAGCAACCAGCCCCACCAGGAACCCACCACCAGCAAGATCGTAAAAACCGACGAGGAATGGCGCGCCGAACTCGACCCCGACCGCTACGCCATCCTCCGCCAGGCCGCCACCGAACGCGCCTTCACCGGCACCTACACCTACAGCAAAGACACCGGCACCTACCGCTGCGGCGCCTGCGGCGCCGCCCTGTTCACCTCCGACACCAAATACGACTCCGGCTCCGGCTGGCCCAGCTTCACCGAACCCACCGTCCGCGACGCCGTCACCCTCATCGACGACCACAGCCACGGCATGACCCGCACCGAAGTCCGCTGCGCCCGCTGCGACAGCCACCTCGGCCACGTCTTCCCCGACGGCCCCGGCCCCACCGGCGAGCGCTACTGCATGAACAGCCTCGCCCTCAACCTCGACCCCCACTAGACCACCCACAGGACAATCGCGCCCACCACGCGAACGTGGTCGCTCAGCCCGGCCCACGCCACGCTCAGCGACCACAGTCCAACCCCCGAAATCCAACCCCGAAACACCCCACAAACCAGCCCCACCACCACCATCCCCCACGCGCCGATAATGCACATTATGTCAAGTAGGACGCCGGAGGAGCGTCGAGATCATCTTTACTCGGACACCCGGCGATGATCTTCTGATATGCGTCGCGGATGCCTGACCGTCCACGAACCGGCGCAGGCGCCCCGGCGGTCCTGCATGCCGGGCCAGGGATCGACATACAGGCGGGCTCGAGGTGGACGCGGACACGAAGGCCGCCGACACGGACAGTGAGGCCCTCCCCCGGCCAGGTGCTTTTTGATCTTTATTTCTTGATCAAGTTTGGTGACATGCCGTCAACACTGTTGATTATCTTGAACAGTGCGATCCGGGCCCATGCAACACCGGTGATCCCACGCCGACCAACCATGAATCACGAGCCCGACCGGCAACCTTGATCTACGAAGAACCGCCTAGTGCGGCGCGTCGGACCAGCGGTGCAGGATCGAGACGTCGGCGACGAGGCGCACGCCGCTGCCGGCCGCCCAGTAGGCGGCGGTCGCGGCCAGGGTGCGGTGCAGCAGCTCGGCGGCCGGCTCGGCGTGCTGCCGGGGGACGTGGACAAGCAGCTCGTCGTGCAGGCACAGCACGACGTCGCCGTCGAATGCGGCCAGTTCGATGCGGACCGTCGCCGCCCAGGCCTTGAACAGCTCCGCGGCGGCTCCCTGCACGACGGCGTTGCGGGCGAACCGTCCGCGGGCGATCCGGGCCTGCGGGGTCGGCGCGGTGCCGCCCGCCGCGTCGGGTGGAGCCGGGTCGGTCAGTCCCCGGGCCGGCAACGGGTCGGGGACGGCTCGGGAGTCCGGCCCGTGGGGACGGGCCGTCCCCGGCCCGGCGCCGGTGGCCGTGGCTGGGGCCAGGGCAATCAGCCGGCCGCCGAAGGTACGCAGGTCTCGGCCCTCACGGCCGGCGGTGTCGGCGGCGTCGAGGAAGGCAAGCGCCGTGGGGTAGGCGTGCCGCATCCGGCGCAGCGCCTCGCCGGCGGAGCCGGTGGTCTGCCCGTACATCGCGGCGAGCATCGCGATCTTCGCGTCGGCGCGCGGACGGCCCAGGTGTGCGGCGACGGGGGCGTACATGTCGTCGGCGTGGGTGGCGCGGGCCAGCGCGCCGTCGCCGGAGACGATGGCGAGCACCCGTGGTTCGATCTGGCCGAGGTCGGCGCGGACGAACACCCGGCCCGGCTCGGCGATGATCGCGGTCCGCAGGTCGGCCGGCAGGTTGTGCAGGCCGGCCTGGGCGGTCATCCGGCCGGCGCCGCCGTCACTGCCGTGCCAGGCGCCGCGTAGCCGGCCGTCGGCGCCGACGTGTTCGTCCAGCCAGCGATGGCCGTAGGTGGTGGCGATCCGTTCGGCGCGCCGCCAGGCGAGCAGGGCGCCGACGACGGGATGCGCGCCCCGCAGCGGTTCGAGACGACCCGAGCGGGTGTCGGGGACGTCGATGCCGACGGTGCGCAGACCCGCCCGGACCGCCGCCGGGTTGCGCAGGTCGACTGGCTCGGGCAGATGGGCGAGCACGGGTGCGTCGCGGCGGCGACGGGCGGTGTGCTCGTCGGCGGGGGTGCGCGGACGGGGGCCGATCAGCTCGGCGAGCAGCGCCTCGGCGACCGGCCGGGCCAGGGGCAGCCCGTCGCGTTCGAGTTCACGGGCGAGCAGTTCGGCGGCGGACTCCGACCAGGCGGTGAGGACCGGCAGCGGGGTGCGGCCGGGTCGGGACCGGCGGTCGGCCAGCCGGTGCAGGGCCGCCGTCTGGTGTTCCTGCGCCGTCAGGGCGAGCTGGGCCAACCGGCCGGCGCGCCGCAGCGCCTCCGGCCTGGACGGCGCCCGGGCGAGCCAGTCGGCGTCGAGCTGACCGTCGTCGCGCACCGCGTCACCGTCGGCCCCGGCGCCAGGGTCGATATGCCCCGCCTGCCCGGCGCGGGTCGGGGTCGACGGAAGGAGATGGGACGTGTGTGCCCCGGGGTCGTCGCCGACGGTCATCGTGGCGGCATCCCACAGGTCAAGCTGCCCCGCGGCGGCCCGCGCCAGCGGGCTGGATCCCCGCCGCGGTGGTGGTGGCGGCAGGCCCACGACGGCCGCCCAGACGGCCGGTTCGTCGTCGCGCCGGCCGCCGTAGAGCAGGCGGTGCACGGCGGACAGATCCCAGCAGGCGGCCAGGCGTACCCGGGCGGTGAGCGCCACCTGCGCCGCGGGTCGGGATGACCACCACACCCAGCGGGGCCTGAGGCGGCGTTCGATCTCGGCGACGTGGTGCCCGGCCTCGGCCGGGCCCGCAACGATATCGAGCACTCCCGGACCCGACCCTGGCCCGGCTCCGCCTCCCGCCGCAGCCGCTCCCCCGACTCCCCCGGCGCCGGCCCGGGCACCACCGGATGCGGCGGTCGCTCGCGCTGGCCAGGCCAGCGCGAACCCGACACCGGGCACGGCGACGACCGCCAGGGGATGGCGGGTGGGAAGCTCGGCTGCCCACAGTGCGGCGCAGGGGTCGGCTGCCGACCCCGAAAGAACACGGACCGGTGCCGAGGGCATGGGCCGATTCTGACCGCCGGGTCCGACAGTTTCCGCACCGGCCACACCATCCTTGGCCTTGAGTGAGAGAGCGTCGGGATGTCGTCCGACTGCAGCGCCGGAGGCCATCAACGCCGTTGATTATCTTGGTTCTGGCGGGTGTCGTCCGTGGGAAGGGCCACACACCGGCCGTCGGGTGCGGCCGGGCTTGCGATGCTGGGCCGATGGGTGAGGTCAGCGCCGTGCACGTGGATACCCAGCCGAGCCGCGACCAGGCCGGTGGGCCGGAGCAAGCCGGTGCGGAACCGGCCGAACCGGCCGGCGGTGCGGACTATGCACGTCTCGTCGAGAACCTGCGCCATCTGTTGGATGCCGTGGCGGCTGCACGGCCACCGAGCCCGCTGGTCAGTCGGCTCGCCGATCAGCTCGCCGAGCTCGACGCGCAGCTCGCACCGTTCGCGGTCGCCGAGGCGGCCCGGGTCGCGGGACGGCGTTTCGATCTGCCGGGGCGGGGCCAGACGATGGCGCCCGCCCTGCACTGGGACGAGTTCGACGCCCACCACGGCCGGTGTCGTGTCACGCTCGGTCAGCACTACACCGGTGGTGGCGCGGCGCACGGCGGGGCGGTGTCGCTGCTGTTCGACGAGGCGCTCAGTGCGGTGGCCAACCGGGGCCGGCCGATGGCCCGGACCGCGTATCTGCACGTCGACTACCGGGCGATCACACCGATCGGCACCGAGCTGTGGATCGACGTGGTGGTGGATCGCGTCGAGGGCCGCAAGTGCTATCTGCGCGGCGGACTGCACCATGGCGAGGTGCTGTGTGCGCAGGCCGAGGCGTTGTTCGTCGAACTGCGGCCCGATCAGCCCTGAGCTCTGCCCGGCCCCGCCGTCGCCACGGCCCTGATCCCCGCGGCCGGTTCACTCCCCCACCAGCGGTCCCCCCGGGTCTCGGACCACCAGATGCCGGAGCCGTCCAGCGGGACCGGCTGGCCGCGCGTCGCCCAGGTGATGACACACCCCACCCAGAGATGATCGTTTTTCCGGCCGCGGGGATCCGTCAACACCGTTGATTATCTTGACGGGGATGTCGCGGGACGGTGCGGTACCGTCGGGCGCCTGCGTGACGGACACGTCCGGACGTGGTCTGCGGCGCCGCGACGGGCCAAATACCGGCGTTCGAAACGTGAACCGGTGAGAATCCCGGTCTACGGGGATATAAGGGTTCGGGGGAAAGGTGGCCGCATGGCTGGGCGGGACAGCGAGTACGAGCGTCCCATCCTGCTTGCCTGCGGTGGTTGCGACGCCCGGTGGACCGCGCTGACCGCCGCGCACTGCCCGACCTGCCACACGACGTTCGCCAGCGCCACCAGCGGGTTCGACGCCCATCGGGTCGGCGGTACCTGCCAGCCGCCCCCGCAGGTGGGGCTGCACGAGGACCGCGGCTACTGGCTGCTCGCCGACGAGCGCGCCCCGGGCCGGGTCCTGCACGCCGAACCACCGGACACGATCACCCGCCGCATGGCCGGCTGACGGGGCCGCGCCTGGCGCGGTCGGACCACTCCCCCGGTGCGATGCGTGGCCGGCCGAGACGGTCGGTTGACGGAGACGGTCGGCTGACCTGGCGCCGACTCCGGACGGCGCCGCGGTGTGGTCTGCGCCGGGGATCAGGCACGATCAGGAGACCATGACTCTCGCCGACCACCTTCCCCCGCGTATCGCCGGCGCCTCGACTGCCCCCGGCGCCACCACCGCCACGACCACCGCCGAGCCGGATCCGGACGCGCTGTACGACGCGTTCACCGCCTGGGCGTCCGAGCAGGGCCTGGAGCTGTACCCGGCGCAGTCGGAGGCGCTGATCGAGATCGTGTCCGGCTCGAACGTCATCCTGGCGACGCCGACCGGGTCGGGTAAGAGCCTGGTCGCGGCCGGGGCGCACTTCGCCGCCCTGGCCGCGGGACGGCGCACGTTCTACACGGCGCCGATCAAGGCGCTGGTCAGCGAGAAGTTCTTCGCGCTGTGCGCGATGTTCGGGGCGTCGAACGTCGGGATGATGACCGGCGACGCGAGCGTCAACGACACGGCGCCGATCATCTGCTGCACGGCGGAGGTACTGGCCAACATCGCGCTGCGCGACGGGGTCGAGGCGAACGTCGGCCAGGTGGTGATGGACGAGTTCCACTACTACGCCGATCCGGACCGGGGCTGGGCCTGGCAGGTGCCGCTGCTGGAACTGCCGCACACCCAGTTCGTGCTGATGTCGGCGACGCTCGGGGACGTCTCGCGGTTCGAGACGGATCTGACCCGGCGCACCGGGCGGCCGACCGCGGTGGTGAGTTCGGCGCAGCGTCCGGTGCCGTTGTTCTACCGGTTCGTCACCACGGCGCTGCACGAGACGATCGCCGAGCTGCTCGAGACCCGCCAGTCGCCGGTGTACGTCGTGCACTTCACCCAGGCGCAGGCACTGGAACGGGCGCAGGCGCTGATGAGCGTGAACGTGTGCTCGCGGGGCGAGAAGGACGCGATCGCGGCGGCGATCGGCGGGTTCCGGTTCACCGCCGGGTTCGGCAAGGTGCTGTCCCGGCTGGTGCGCCACGGCATCGGGGTGCACCACGCGGGGATGCTGCCGAAGTACCGCCGGCTGGTGGAGCAGCTCGCCCAGGCGGGGCTGTTGAAGGTGATCTGCGGAACGGACACCCTGGGGGTGGGCATCAACGTGCCGATCCGCACGGTGGTGTTCACGGCGCTGTCGAAGTACGACGGGACGAAGGTGCGGCTGTTGACCGCGCGGGAGTTCCATCAGATCGCCGGGCGGGCGGGGCGGGCCGGCTACGACACGGTCGGCAACGTTGTGGTGCAGGCCCCCGAGCATGTGATCGACAATCTGAAGGCGCTGGCGAAGGCCGGGGACGACCCGAAGAAACGACGCAAGGTGGTGCGCAGGAAGCCGCCGGAGGGCAGCGTCGGCTACGGGGAGCCGACGTTCGACCGGCTCGTGGCGGCCGAACCGGAGCCGTTGACGTCCCAGTTCACCGTCTCGCACGCGATGCTGCTCAACGTGATCAACCGGCCGGGCGACGCGTTCGCGTCCATGCGCCATCTGCTCACCGACAACCACTCCGACCCCGCCACCCAGCGGCGGCTGATTCGCCGGGCGATCGCGATCTACCGGGCGTTGCTGGCCGCCGGGGTGGTGGAGCGCCTTGACGCTCCGGACGAGCTGGGGCGCACCGTGCGGATCACCGGGCAGCTGCAGCTCGACTTCGCGCTCAACCAGCCGCTGTCGCTGTTCGCGCTGGCCGCGCTGGAGCTGCTCGACCCGGCGTCGCCCGGCTACGCCCTCGATGTGCTGTCGGTGTTGGAGTCGACGCTGGACAATCCCCGCCAGGTGCTGCACGCCCAGCTCAGCCGGGCCCGCGGCGAGGCGGTCGCGGCGATGAAGGCCGAGGGCGTCGAGTACGACCGGCGGATGGAACTGCTGGAGGAGGTCACCTACCCGCAGCCGCTGGCCGACCTGCTCGGCGCGGCGTACGCGACCTACCGGCAGGGCCATCCCTGGGTCGATGACTACGAGCTGGCGCCCAAGTCGGTGGCCCGCGAGCTCTACGAGCGGGCGATGACGTTCGCCGAGTACGTGTCGTTCTACGGGCTGGCCCGCTCGGAGGGGCTGCTGCTGCGCTATCTGGCCGACGCGTACAAGGCGCTGCGCCAGACGGTGCCCGAGGACGCCCGCACCGAGGAGGTCACCGATCTCACCGAGTGGTTGGGGGAACTGGTCCGCCAGACCGACTCGAGTCTGCTTGACGAGTGGGAACGGCTCAGCGACCCGGACTCCGGCGCCGACGCGGCGCTCGCGGCCTCGGCGGTGGACGAACGGCCGCCGGCGGTGACCGGTAACGCCCGGGCGTTTCGGGTGCTGGTGCGCAACGCGTTGTTCCGCCGGGTGGAACTGGCGGCGCTGCGCCGCTACGACCTGCTCGGCGAGCTGGACGGTCCCCCACCGGGCGGGTCCGGGGTGGCGGGTTCGACCTTCGACGCCGAGCGGTGGCAGGAGGCGCTCGCCGGCTACTACGCCGAGCACGACCAGATCGGCACGGGCCCGGATGCCCGGGGCCCGGCGATGCTGCTGCTGACCCAGGACGGTCCGGTGTGGACGGCCCGGCAGATCTTCGACGACCCGGCCGGCGACCATGACTGGGGGATCAGCGCCGAGATCGACCTGGCCGCCTCGGACGAGGCGGGTGTCGCCGCCGTGCGGGTCACCGCGGTGGACCGGCTCTGATCCGCCTCAGCCCGCCGTCCCGACGTATCGGGTGGTGGCGGACGGCGGGGCCCGGATCGGGCCGGGCCGTCCGCCGGCGGTCCGGGCGCCGTCCGCCCAGGTTCGCCCCGGTGCGGCGGCGGGTTGCACGGCCGTACCGGGCAGCGGCGGCGGGACCGGAAGCGGTACCCGACCGGCGGCCAGGGTGATCCCGAGGGCGACGGCGCGGGTCGCCGCGTCCGCGCTGGGCAGGTCGGTGGCCATGATCTGGACGCCCAGTCCGCGCAGATACGCCCGGATGCTGTCGCGCAGCTGCCAGAGTCTGGGAGGCCGGTCGTCCTCGATGCGGGTGGCGGGGGCGACGGCGGCGGTCCACACGCCGGTCACCTCGGGGATGAGCGTCACCATGTCGACGGGCAGCTGGCACAGCAGCAACATGTTGGCGTCGGCGGTGCCGAGGTCGGCGAGGCACAGGCCGACGCCGCGCCGGTGCAGCGTCACCATCCGGTCCTCCCAGGTGGCCAGGTCGATGCCGCGATCGGCGCCGAACAGGTCGAGGATCAGCTCCCCGGGGCGCAGCCGGCCGTCACCGAGCGCATCCAGAATGGCGGCGACGAAGGTGTCGGACGGGGGGACCACGGCGTGCACGGGCAGGTGCACCGGAGGTGGGGTGGCGCTGGCACGCAGTCGGGGCAGGTCCGCGCAGATCCTGCGCAGGGTGGTGAGCGCGAGCGCCGGTAACAGACCGGTGCGTTCGTGGGTGGCGATCAGGGCGACCGCGGGCACCTCGCCGTAGGCGGGATGCGTCCAGCGCAGCTCGGCGTGCGCGCCGGCGGGGCGACCGCCGGGCAGATCGACGATGGGCTGGTAGACGACCCGTAGCTCGCGGTCGCCGTCGCCGCGTAACGCGCGGATCAGGGCGGTCCGCGGGGCGAGGCTGATGCCGCCGTTGCCTCCCGGCTCCAGGCCGGGGTGGTAGATGGTCAGGCTGCCCTTGCCGGTGCCTTTCGCCGCGTACATCGCCGCGTCGGCGCGGTGCAGCAGCTGGTCGGCGGAGAGCTGTTCGGTCGCCTGCGCGACGACCAGGCCGACGCTGGCCCGCACATTGTGACGGATCCCGGTGAGCAGGGTGGGCGCATGAACCGCGGTCAGCACGCGACTGCCGATGGCGGCCGGCGCCTCGTCGCCGGAAACGAGCAGGATCGCGAACTCGTCCCCGCCGAGGCGGGCCACCGTGTCCCCCACCCGCACCGCCCGGGACAGCCGGCCGGCGGTGATCTGCAACAGCCGGTCCCCCGCGGCATGCCCCAGGGTGTCGTTCACGTGTTTGAAGTCATCGAGATCGACGTAGAGCACGGCCAGGGCATGGCCGTCGGCGGATTGGGCGGCCACCGCGCGCTCGAGTCGTTCCCCGAACAGCGCCCGGTTGGGCAGGCCGGTCAGCGGGTCGTGGAAGGCCTGCCGGTGCAGCCGCCGCTCACTGCGTTCCAACCGGCGCAGGAGATTGATGTTGTCGGCGAGGATCATCATCTGGCGGGCCAGGACCAGCGGCGGCAGAGCCAGCAGGACGACGACGTCGACGATCTGCAGCCCGTTACCGACGACCAGGTCGACCAGGGCGGACACACCGGCCACGCTCAGGGGCAGCAGGGGAAGGACGGCATGCGCCCAGCGCAGGCTGATCCGCCCGTCCCGGCCGGGGTGGGCGGTGCCGGCCGGGACGGTGGTGAGGGGTGTGTTCCGGGTGGGCAGGCAGGCCAGCAGCAGGCACCAGCCGGCGAGGATCCAGCAGATCTCGGCGTCGTGGGGCAGCGGGTCGCGCCGGGTGGCGATCGTCGCGGTGTAGGACAAGAAGCTCAGGCTGATCGCGGCGAGCCCGCCGGCCAGCCAGCCGAAGGTACGGACCGGCGACGGCCGGCGGAAGGTCCACCGCACCAGGGCGACGCACACGAGCAGCAGGCTCGCGGCTGACATCACCAGGCTGACCACGAGCTGCTCGACGTCGCCGACGCCCGCCTCGACGATCCGGTGCAGGAACAGCGCCCACCCCAGCATGCCGACCGAGACCAGGGCGATCACGCTGTCGAGCAGGGCGGTGATCCACCAGCGGCGCCCGGGCGGGCCGCCCCCGGCGGGGCGTCCACCGGCCGGGCAGGTCGGGTAGTACAGGACGGCGGCGAACAGAAGAGCCATCGGTAGGAGGTAGGCCAGCTGGCCGTAGGTCATCCGCAGCTGTTGTTCGCCCGACCCGCCGACCGGGTTCGCCACGAGATAGCAGACTCCGGTCACGAACATGATCGCGACGCTGCCGGCCAACAACCAGCGCCACTGTCGGTCCCGCCCGGCCAGGCGCCAGCCGGTGGGGAGTGCGACAGCAAGGAGCAGCAGTTCACCGGTGACGACAGCCACCCGCAGCGCGAACAGGCCGGCGGCGCCGGGTAGCAGGACGGCGATCGCGACCGCGGCGACCAGGTACAGGCCGGCGACGAGGAGCCACGGCCGCGGGCCGGGGGGCCACCCGGCC
>NZ_JAMQQG010000322.1:17004-23296 GCF_023716925.1 Frankia sp. R82 | reverse complement strand
CGCTCTACGTCACGGACCGCCACTCCGGCGAGTCGCTAGACGATCACGATCCGTACACCACGTGCGTGGACTCCACTACCACCTGCCAGCTCCTCGTCGCAGCACTCCGCTTGTGTTGCATAGACCATCGCGCCGAGATGGTGTCGCCCGTCGCCACGGCGGCGCTATCCATTACCTGCCCGTCTGTCATGGAGTGAAGTCATTCGGGTAGTTTTACCACTCACCGTTTACAGCTCTACCTCTTCCGTCGGGGGGTGATGCTGCTCTCGCCGGGCCCGGCAGCGCGGGATTGCCGAACCGGTCACTGCTCGCGGGTGCCGCCCCTGTGGGTGCGAGCGTCATCAAGGGCCGAGGCCGACCAGCTCGAGACCGTTGACGAGGTAAACGGCGCGCTGCCGAGCGCCGACGCACCGCCGGCCTTGCGTGTTCACCCTGCGACGACCACTACGGCGAGCAGCCCGAAGGCCATCAAGTCACCCTATGTGGCGCAGTCGCTCCAGGGACCGTGGGGCGCCGCGGGAAACCATGTGCTTCCCGTGGATCCGGATGGGCCACAATGAGCGCCGTGACCGTGACCATGCTCGGAGAGGTCTTCGTCCAGACCGCGGCGGCGGCGACGGGGCTGCTGTGGGAGCCGGTGCTCGAACAGCGGTGGGACACCCCGAGTGCGCTCGACCAGTTCCAGGTCAGCGGGCTGGCGGGGCATCTGGCCTGGCAGGTCCTCGCCGTGCCCGGCCGGCTGGCCGCGCCGACGCCGCACGGGCCGCCGGTCACCCTGCTGGACTACTACACAACGGCGGCGTGGGTCGGCGCACCGCTGGACGGTGAGCTCAACGCCGGGCTGCGTGACCTCGGCGAGCAGACCGCCAAGGCCGGCCCGGTGGCCTTGGCCGGCCAGGTCGACGTGGCCCTGGCCGAGCTGCGAGCCCTGCTACCGCACACCGACGGCACCCGGCTGGTCGCGATGCGCACGTCCGCGCCGCCGCTGACCGTGGACGACCTGCTGGCCACCCGCATCCTCGAGATCGCCGTCCACGCCGACGACCTCGCCGTCAGCCTCGGCGTGCGCACCCCCTCACTGCCCGAGGCGGCCACCGACCTGGTCATCGGCCTGCTGGCCCGCGTCGCCACCCGCCGCCACGGCCCGGTCCCGCTGCTGCGTGCGCTCAGCCGCGCCGAACGCGCCCCCGCCACCATCGCCGCCCTGTGATCCCAGACCACTTCCACGCTCTCGGGTAACCCCGGCTGACAGCTGGGCGGCGAGTGTCGGATGACAGACTGCGTCCATATCGTTTCCGTACGCTGAACGGCACCTAGAGTGATAGCTGTGACGGTGCGAGATCGGGCGATGACGATAGTTCTGGCAGCCGTGACAGCGGTGTCCGTGGTGCTGGTGGGTCCCGCCGCGACCGCCACGACCACGGCAACCACGGCAACCGGATCAACCACAAGGTCCGAGGCGACCTCGACCGGCCCTGGTGGGCCGCGGGTGACGAGCCGGGTGACGTTGCCCCGACCCACCGGGGTGCATCCCGTCGGACGGGACACGCTGCATCTGGTGGACACCGCCCGGCGCGACCCGTGGATGCCGACGCACCCCCGGGAACTGATGGTCGACGTCTACTATCCGGCCGCCACCGCACCTGTCGGCCGGGGCGCCCCGGCCCGCTACGCCGACCCGGCCGAGATCCGCCTGTACCTGGCCTCGCTCGGCCTGGACGGCGTCCTGTCCGCCGAGGACATCGCCACGACGACGATCGCCAGCCGCACCGGCGTCCCCCCACTGTCCGGGCACCATCCGCTGGTCCTGCTCTCTCCGGGACTGGGGGTGGGTCGCCGCTCACTGACGGGGCTGGCCGAGCAGTTCGCCAGCCGCGGCTATGTCGCGGCCACCGTCGACCATGCCTACGAGTCGGTGGGCACCCTGTTCCCCGGCGCGCGGATGCTGACCTGCCTGGCCTGCGACCGCATCCAACGCCAGGCCGATCTCAGCGCCGCGGTGCGTTCCCGCACCGCGGACCTGTCGTTCGTGCTGGACCGGCTGGTCGGCCCCCGTCCGGCGTGGCGCGGCGCGGCGACGATCGACCCGACGAAGGTGGCCGCCGTCGGGCACAGCCTCGGCGGGGCGGCGTCGGTGGCGCTGCTGGCCCAGGACCGTCGGGTCCGCGTCGGCGTCGACCTGGACGGCACCCTCGGCGAACCGGTCCCGTCCGGTGGTCTGCCCGGACGTGCGGTGCTGCTGCTGGGCGCCGCCGCCGACCATCCCGCCCCCGGCCCGGGCGGCCAGGTACCGCCCGGCGTCGACCCCGACGACTACGACCCCACCTGGGCGCAGGCCTGGGCCCGGCTGCGGGCCCCCCGGCTGTGGCTGGACGTCGAAGGCGCTGACCACTTCAGCTTCACCGACGACCCGGTCATCGCCGACCAGCTTCCCCCACCGCCGTCCACCGGCACCGGCTCGTCCACCGGTGTCGTCCCGACCATGTCCGGCGCCCGTGCGCTGGCGATCACCCGGGCCTGTGTGGACGCCTTCGTCACCCGCGCCCTGACCGGGGATCCCGCCCCCCTGCCTGACGACCTGAGCCGGGCCTACCCCGAGGTCCGCGTCATCGGCCGCTGATCCCCCTCCACGCCGCCGCCGTCGGCCTGCGGCACGTGGGGTTCCGGTGGGCGTCCATCGAAATCCCACGGTCGGCGGAACGGGGCGGGGTGGGAGACCGGGTCAGGAGCGGGCCTGGGCGAGCAGGACGGCGCTGGGGAGCGCGTCGCGCTCGTCAGCGCCGCGCAGCAGCCGGGCGGTCTCGACGAAACCGGCGCGGCGCAGCAGCAGGGCGACCCGGTCGGGGGGCCAGCGGTGCGAGGGGGCGACCCGGTGGGCGTGCGGCTGCGGCTGAGTTTCGGTGACCTCGGCGGTCTGGAAGGCCAGCAGCAGCTGCCCGCCGGGCGCCAGCACCCGGCGGAACTCGGCGAACAGCTGCGGGACGGCCCCCGGCGGCAGGTGGATCATCGAGTACCAGGCGACGATGCCCGACAGCGTCTGCGCGCCGAACCCGAGACGGTGCATGAACCCAACCTCGAACGACAGCCGCGGATGGTCCCGACGGGCCCGGTCGATCATCGCCGGGGACAGGTCGATGCCGACCGCGGCCACCCCGAGACTGTGCAGGTGGGCGGTGATATGGCCGGGACCGCAGCCGACGTCGGCAACGATCCCGGGGCTGCCGGTGGCCGCGGTGTGCTCGGCGACAAGGTCGGCGAACGCGGCGAACATCGCCCGTTCCAGGGGGCGGTGTGCCAGCTGGTCGCCGAACATGTCGGCGTAGAGGTCGGCGACGGCATCGTAGGCGGCCCGGGTGCGGTCCAGGTCCGTCTCGTCCCACCGGGTTCGTGGGCCCGTCGTGTCGCCGCGCAGGGAGTGCGGCTGGTCCGTGGGGGGATGCGCGTGGGCCGGCCGGCCCATCGGTTCGTTCTCGCCCGCGTCGTCGTCGGGAGTCCCGCTCATGGCGGCGGATCATAACCGTCTGTTGATCTCCCGGGCTGCGGGGGAGTCGGGGGTGGCACTCCCGGGCCCACCCGGCCCAGCCGGTGTACGCCGCAGGCCCCCAGGCCCGGCGTGCCCTCGCCTGCAGGCCCGGTCTGCCCGCTCAGCCGTGTTCGCCGCGGACGGTGTACCTGGGCGTCACACCGTCGGGACGGTAGACCCGCGCCGGCCCGCCGGTGGGATCGGTGCCCAGGGTGTTGCCGCACCGGGTGGAGATCCAGGTGGCGAAGCTGTTCGGGGTCATCCGCGGTCGCCAGCTCTCCAGGTCGTAGGTGTCACCGGTGGCGTAGTCGCCGTCACCGGAACGGATCTGCGCCAGCGCCTGGTGGCAGGCCAGCTGTTCGTGCAGACTCTCGGCGGACGCGGCGGCGGTGACCCCCGGCACGCAGGCACCGATCGCCGACCACAGCACCTGCGTCGTCGCCGTCCGCGGCGCCTGGCGGGACGCGTCCGTCGGTCGCAGCGACACCCGGAACGCCCCGCTCGACCACTGCTCGACGACGATCTCCTCGACGTCCTGGCTCGCCCCGCAGTACGGCCGCCCCCCACGCGCCGCACCCTGCCCCGCCCGTCCCACCGCCGGCCCCGCCCCCGTCTCGCCGGTGGCCGACGAGCCGCCGCTGGTCGACGTCTCGGGACGCGGCGAGGATCCAGCTCGTGACGGCGCCGTGGTGTGCGGGCTGGTGGGTGTGGGCGGGGTGGCCGTCACCGTGGGAGTGATCTCGCTGACCGTCACCGGGCGGCCGTCCGCATCGCTGGTGCCGCAGCCGGACAGCATCACGACCAGCATCAGCCCGGCCGTGAGCGCGGCGACCCCTGCCCACGCTGTTCGCCCCGCCGCCGTCCGCCCCGCCGCCCTGGGCGCCGGGATCCACCGCACTGTGAATGTCCGCACGGGAACCAAGAGTAGGACGGGCGGCGTCCGCCGTCCGGTCGGGCCGGCCGGCGGCGACCACAACCGCAGGAAAAAGCCCGCGTGCCGGACATGCCGAGGCGTGTGCGGGAAATCCGGCCCGGATACCCGCACACGCCTCGGCATGGCACCGCATAACCCTCGGCATGGGACCTTCGGCCAGGTCCCCGCCGGACGTCAGGACGGCATGAAAATCTCATACCTGAAAATCGACAGGTGGCCCGGAGGCGGACAGGGGGACGGTCGGTGCGGGTCAGCGGTGCAGGGCACGGCTGCGACCGCCGACGGCACGCCAGATCAGCAGCACCACGATGCCGCCGAGGATCGACCCGATGATGCCCGACGGCTGCAGCGCGCCCTCCCCGAAGTCCTTGTCGAACAGGACGTAGCCGAGGAAACCACCGACGAACGAACCGACCACGCCGAGCAGGATCGTCGCGGGAATGCTCATCGGGTCACGTCCGGGCACGAGCAGCCGGGCGACGGCACCCGCGATCAGACCGAGAACGATCCACGTGAGCAGAGTCCAGAGCATGACAGGGCCTCCGACAGATGCTGATCATCGGACACCGGGGTCGGCCGATGATCGACGACTGGATGGATCCCGGTGTACCCACCACCCCGGCCAGCACAAACCTGGCATTCGTCGTCTGCTGGCCGACAGGGTGGAGGCCCTGTGACCATGCTCGCCGGGTGCCGTCCGCACGGTGGGTCCGCCTCCGGGCGGACCTCAGCCGTTCCCCGCGACGTCGGCCGGCGACGAGGACTGCAGGCTCTGCAGCCCCAGCGAGCCGATCAGGGAAAAGAAGGAAAACAGGTTGTGGAAGAACTCGTGAACCGGGTCGTAGCTTCCGACATCGGTGGCCGCGGTTTCGTTCTGGGCATCCTGCGGCCAGAGGCCTCGGGTTGTTCCGTTCCCTGTTCCGCCGCCGATGCTGCCATCGGGTGCGATCGGACCGGTTGCCGCGTTGCTGATGATGCTGCCCGGTGCGAACGAGCCGGTCGTTCCGCCGCTGCGGGCATCGTCCGGCGCGAACGGAGCGGTTGCTGCGCCGCTCGAGCCGGTCGGACCCCCCTGGGCGTTACTCAGCCAGAACGCGCCGGTGGATCCGCCCTGGGAGCCGTTCTCGTCGAAGGTGCCCGTAGATCCGCCCTGTGCGCTGGCGCCCGGTCCCAGGGCGTTGGTGGGACCGCCGATCGCGGTGTTCCACACTGAGACTATCGAGATACCTGGGGTCAGTTCTTTTTTCTTGTCGTCCCATCCTTTGTCGTCCCATGTCCATGGCAGCGTTTCGTTCCAGCTCGGCGGACTGTAGTCGGATGCTCCACCCGGTATTGCCGTGTAGCCTGGAGGTGGCTCGAACAGCGTGGCTACGTTAGCTTTCGCGGGCGCCGCGGACAGGATGGTGACGGCGGATATTCCGCCAGTCAGCCACAAGGCCGGCAAACTTTTTCTGAGAATCATGACGTCCTCGCTCGAAACTAGGATCCAAAGCGTCTCGGCGAGAGGATAATGATTGACCTGACGAAACAGTCGGCCTCTGGTCTCGGCGTGTTGTGGAAGATTTTAAATATGCCGGTCAGGTTGGGGCGGCCGGGCGCTCGGCGCCGTCGCGGAGGCGGTCCTCCGTCTCCCCCTTTTCCGACATGTTCCACGGAGGGAGAGGGAGGACCACCGTTGACCACATACAGGGAAGGCTCTTGGAGCTAGGGGTGGATTAGTCGAAGGATCCGGTGGAGCCGCCCTGGGCTCCGCCACCACCGAAGGATCCGGTGGAGCCGCCCTGGGCTCCGCCACCACCGAAGGATCCGGTGGAGCCGCCCTGGGCTCCGCCACC
>NZ_JAMQQG010000322.1:0-16904 GCF_023716925.1 Frankia sp. R82 | reverse complement strand
GATCCGGTGGAGCCGCCCTGGGCTCCGCCACCACCGAAGGATCCGGTGGAGCCGCCCTGGGCTCCGCCACCACCGAACGAACCGGTGGACCCACCCTGGGCGCCACCGCGCCCGAAGGATCCGGTCGAGCCGCCCTGGGCGCCACCGCGCCCGAACGAACCGGTCGAGCCGCCCTGGGCGCCACCTGCCCCGAAGACGGCGGTCGAGCCGCCCTGGGCGCCACCGCCACCGAACGAACCAGTGGAGCCACCCTGAGCAGCCGCTTCAGCGGACTGCGTAAACATCAGAATCGCCGCCGCCGGCGCCGTGACCAGCACCGCGCATACTCGCTTCTTGTCGAGTCGCATAATAAATACCCCTTCGCTTGTTCTCCTACTCGGACGGTGGAACGCCGTCATCTCCATGCGGCGATGTCACCCAGAGTGAGCAATTAGTCGCCGCTGGACCCATAGTGGGGGAGGCATGTCCTGTGTGCCACTCCGCCAAATCCGCACAGGGGAATCCCGGCTGCCCGAAAGGCCGCCCTGCCGTTCGGGTGGCAGGGATTCTCCGTTGTCGGGGCGGCCGAAAAATCGACGGGTTCCCGTGCGACAGCTGGTTCGGATGTCCGACTACACCCCGACTTCGGCGGCGTATGGATCGGATGTGCACATTAACGGTCCACGGAAACATCGAGACCGCGGAGGTCCGGAGTCCGTCGGCGCGCGAGCTGCTCGGCGGCCAAGGCGACAGCGAGCAGGTCGGTCTCGTGGCCGGGAGGGGCGACCAGGTGCAGACCGACGGGTTCCCCGGCGTTCGTCCAACCGGCGGGGATACTCACCGCGGGATGGCCGGTGATGTTGAACGCCCAGGTCAGGGCGACGCTCATCGCGTCACCGGGCCCCTCGTGGCCGTGCGGAGGGTTGGGTGTGCTCGGTGTGGCCAGCAGGTCGACGCCGGTGAACAGGTCCTCAAGGGTGTCCCACAGCACGGTCCGGATCCCACCGGGATCCGGACCGTCGGTGCCCGTCGCGGTGCGGCCACCGGGCTCCGGGACCGATCGGGTGTCGCTGCGCAGCGACGTCCAGCAGGGCGCCGGGTCCGGCAGCGTCACCGCACCGTCGACCATGGCGAGCACGCCCGCCGCGGCGAGCCGGTCCAGCGCGGTGCGGGCGGTGGCCGCGATGCGGTCCTCGGTCGCGGCGAACCCGAGCGTCGCCGACCACACCGTGCGTAGTGACCGTCCTGCGCGCTGCCCCATGACGTCCAGATCCGGGTCGACCAGCCGCCACGGACCGGCCTCGGACGGGTCGGACGGACGTGACAGGCGGGGGGTGGCGGTGACGGCGTCGAGGTAGGCCGCGGCGTCGACGGCGTGGCGGGCCAGTACCCCGGGCGCGGTCAGACCAGCCCGGTCACGAGTGGGCAGCCGGCCGGTGGTGAGTTTCAGGCCGAGCACCGCACACCAGGCTGCCGGGATCCGCACCGACCCGGCGCCGTCGCTGCCGGTGGCCAGCGGTACGAGCCCGGCGGCCACCGCGACCGCCGAGCCTGCCGACGAACCCCCGGGACTCCACGCCCGATGATGCGGATTGCGGGTGGGACCGCGTTCGGTGTGACCCCAGGTCTGCCAGGCGGTACCCGGCCCCGGCACCGCGGTGGCGCCGACCGGCACACAGCCCGCGGCGACCAGCCGGGCCGTCTGCACCGAACTGAGTCCCTCGCTGGCCTTCACCCCCAGCGGCACCCCGGCCAGCGCCAGCCGCTGCCCGGCGCGGACCCGACGGTCCACCTGCGCGGCGACCCTGCGCGCGTGCTCGGGCCACAGGGTACGAAACGCCCGCAGCTCGTCGTCGACCGCGCGGATCCGCCGCAAAGCGGCCTCCACCATCTCGCCTGCCGAACGCTGCCCCGAGGTGACCAGCCCGGCGATCTGCACCGCGCCCAGCCCGACCTCTTCCGGGAATCCGGCCTCTTCCGGGAATCCGGTGCCTTCCGGAGAGGCGGCGCCCACCGGGAAGGCGGTGTTCTCCGGGAAGGCGGTGTTCTCCGGGAAGGCGGTGTTCTCCGGGGATGGCGGGTGCACTGTCTCAGCGTAGGCATTCGCGGCAGTCGCCGCGGGTGCCCTGTTCCGTCCTTCCGGGGGGCGCGCTGCCTCGCCGGCGTCCGCAGTGGGCCCCGCCGCCGCGGCCCACGACGTCCAGGTCCGGCCTGCGCGGACTCGTCGCGCACCGGACCTGACGGTGTGTGGTTGCCTGTCGGCGCGGGGCGTCGCGGTCGTACCATGCAGTGCAGGGCCGTCCCCCTATGGGTCGTCGGGCGGCCGGTTCGGTCCACATCCCGACCCCGGTAGAAGGTTGGTTGTCGTGGCAGACATCGGTGTTCCCGAACTGCTCATCATCGTCGTTGTGATCATGGTGCTCTTCGGTGCCAAGCGGCTGCCCGATGCCGCCCGTTCCTTCGGCCGCTCGCTGCGGATCTTCAAGTCCGAGGTGAAGGGCCTGCACGACGACGACCAGCCCGCCGGCCCCACCCCGGCCCCCGCTGCCTCGCCGGCCCCGGTGCCCGCCCCGGCGGCTGTTGCCGTGCCCGAGGTACCTGCGTCGGCGTCCGCTGCCCCGGTGATCTCCGCCCCGGCGCAGCCGGCCATCATCACGGTCACGCCGAACGGCGGCAAACCCTCCGCCTGAACGTCCCGGTCGATCTCCGACCTTCGATCTCCGTTTCGGTGGCGGGACGCCGGCCGGGCACGGGTAGGGGTGACCGGTGGTGGTCCTCGCCGTGGTGTGTTTCTGCGCGGTGCCGCGGGCCGTCCACCGGCCGCCGCCAGGCGCCGGGCAGGTCCGCGTCAGGGGGCCTGGCGGCCTGGACAGTGCCCGTGAGCTGCGGTTCCGTCCGCCCTGGCAGTGGTGGGCGCGGGCTCGGTCCGTCCCGGCACGGCGGGCAGGGCGGCCGGTGCGTCACGGGTGTGCGCGGTCGCTCATCCACCGCGGGCCCCGGCTGCGCGTCGCGGGTGTTCACTCGCTAACGGCGGCGACGCAGACGACCACCGCGCATCCCGAGCCTCGGCCCGGCCGAGGATCCGAGCCCGCAGACCGGGCACCGGAGGCCAGGACGCCGGTACCCGGGAGCATCCGGGCACCGGAGCACTCCAACCCCGGGTGCCGGACCCCACGGCAGCGGACAGCGCTGGTGGTGGGTTGTGCGTCGCCGGGAAGTCGCGGCCGAAACGCGGTGACGAACAGGATGGTGATCCGCCGTGCGCGTGGACATCTGGAGTGACCTCGTCTGCCCCTGGTGCTATGTCGGCTGGTCCCGGCTGCGCCGGGCCCTGGCCGGGTTCGCCCACCAGGACGAGCTGACGGTGCGCTGGCACTCCTTCGAGCTGAACCCGGGTCTGGCCCGTGGCCGGTCCGAGCCGCTGACCGGCGCGCTGGCCCGCCGCCTGCGGGACCTGCCCGCCGGCGAGATCACCCGCAGACAGGCGCGGGTCGCCGCCGCCATCCGCGACGAGGGCCTGCCCTACCAGGCCGAACGGCGCCACGGCAGCACCTTCGACCTGCACCGGTTGCTGCACCTGGCCGCCGACGCCGGCCGGGCGACCCCGACCCTCGACGCCATCCACCAGGCGCATTTCGGGTCGGGCCTGGACGTCTTCGACCCGGCGGTGGCCGCAGGCGTCGTCACCGCCGCCGGCCTGGACGCCACCGAGGTCCGCCGCGTCCTGGCCGGCGACGCCTACGCCGAACGGGTGTTCACCGACGAACGCGCCGCCCACGATCTGCGGATCACGGGGGTGCCGTTCGTCCTGATCGACCGCACCCTGGCCGTGCCCGGCGCCCGCGGCAGCGACGTGTTCACCCGCGCCCTGGACACCGCCTGGGCGCGGCGCCCCCGCATCCGCGCCCAGACCCAGGCGCGTGTCCAGGTCCAGGTCCGGGCGCGGGCCGGCCGCGGTGGCGGTGCCCGCATCCGCCAGCCCGTCCCCTGATCGCAGGTTCACCCCCGGACATGCTGCGCCGTCGCGGCCCCGTAGGTCGGACGGGCCCGCTACCGTCGGAGCATGAGCCTGACCGCACAGGGCGACACCGCGCACTCCGCCGGCCCGGTGACAGACAACGGACGGCGGACGGCGGCGTGACCAGCACAGGCATCCCGGTGGACGGCATCCCGGTGGACGACCCGGCGGTGGCGGAGCAGGCGGCGCGGCTGCACCGCCGGCATGCCCCGACCCCGGCGGCCTACGCCCAGGTGCACAGCCACTGTCAGATCGTGTGGGAGGTGGCCGCGAGCCTGCTGGCCGCCGGGGCCGCACCGCAGGCCGACGTCACCCTGGTACGCACCGGCGCGCTGCTGCACGACATCGGCGTCTACCGGCTCTACGACGCCGCCGGCCGCCTCGACCATGCCCGGTACCTGCGCCACGGGGTGCTCGGCCATGAGCTGCTCGCCGCCGAGGGGCTGCCCCTGCAGGTGTGCCGGTTCGCGTCCTGTCACACCGGGGTCGGGCTGACCCGCGCGGAGATCGAGGCCGGGGGGCTGCCCGTGCCCGCGGCCGACTACCTGGCCGAGACGGTGGAGGAACGGCTGGTGATGTACGCCGACAAGTTCCACTCGAAAAGCCGCCCGGACAGCTTCCTGACCGCACCGGCCTACCGACGTGCGCTGCGCCGCTTCGGCGCGGACAAGGTCGACCTGTTCGACGCGCTCGCCGCCGAGTTCGGCCTGCCCGACCTGCCCATGTTGGCCACCCGCCACCATCTGACCATCCACGACGGCTGAGACCCCGCCCGCCATGGACGCCCCCGCCCCCGACCGTGTCTGGCTGGCGTTCGGGCCAGGACGGCTCGGACGGCCAGGACGGCTCGACGACGCTTTGCACCGGCCCGGTCCGGGTGCCGCCCGACGGGCGGCGGATCGGCCGGGCGCGCCGCGCACAGCTGACCGCCTCCTGCTGACCGCTGCCCGGGGGGGACGGCGACAATAGCGGACGATGACCATCAGCCCCGTGCCGTTCGACGCGTCCCTGCCCTCGGACAGCTGCCCGTCCTCTGACCTGCCTGGCCCTGCCGAGGCGACGCCCGCGCCGCGGGACACCCCGGTGCTGACCGGCATCGTCGTCGAGGCGAGGATCCACCGCGCCGGCGTCGGCACCGGCGGGGACGGTGGGCCGGGGGTGTTGGCGCCGGTGCTGGCCGAACGGGTCGGGGACTACGCGCGGGCGTCGCGGGCACGCTCGACCTGGCGGGCCTACGACGCGGACCTGCGCCACTTCCACACCTGGTGCGCCCAGCAGCCGGTGGCGCTGGTCGCGATCCCAGCCGAGCCGTCCACGGTGGCCGGCTATCTGGTCGCCCTCGCCGACGCCGGCTACAAACCGTCGACGATCCGCCGCCGTCTCGCGGCGATCTCGGTCGGCCACCAGCTCGCCGGCCAGCCCAGCCCCACCAGCGCCGCGCAGGTGGGCGCCGTGTGGGACGGGATCCGGCGCACCCACGGGATGCGCCCGACCCGCAAGACGGCGCTGGACACCGACCTGCTCGCCCGGGTCGTGGCGCCACTGGGCGACGAGGAGCTGGCCGACGTGCGTGACCGGGCGCTGCTGCTCGTCGGTTTCGCCGGCTGCCTGCGCCGAGGCGAACTCGTCGGCCTCGACGTCGCCGACCTCGACGAGACCCCCGACGGTCTGGTCGTGCACGTCCGACGGTCCAAAACCGACCAGGACGGCGCCGGTGCGCTGGTCGGCATCACCTACGGCTCGCACCGCACCACCTGCCCGGTGCGCGCCTGGACGGCCTGGGCCCGCCGCGCCGACCTCGGTGACGGCCCGGCGTTTCGCGGCATCACCCGGCACGGCCACCTCGGCGCCACCCGGCTGCACCCCAGCTCGGTCGCCCGCATCGTGCAGCGCAGGGTGGCCGCCGCAGGTCTGGACGCCGCCGACTTCGCCGGCCACTCGCTGCGCTCCGGGTTCGCCACCGCCGCCGCCCGCGCCGGCGTCCACGACCGGGCCATCATGCGCCAGGGACGGTGGCGTTCGGCAGCCAGCCTCGACGCCTACGTCCGCCCCGGCCGCCTGTTCGACCGGGACAACCCGTCCGGCCGCGTCGGCCTGTAGGCCGCCGCGCCGGCCGTGGAACGTGCCACCCACCGCGGACAGCGAACACGAAGGTCGTGGAGATGCCCGGAGCTGCACGTGAACACCCGGTGCGGCTGGCGACGACGTCCGACGCCGTTGTCGTCGCCGAACTGCTGGAAGCCTTCAACCGGGAGTTCGACACGCCGACACCGGCGACGCCGGTGCTCGCGGCCCGCCTGCGGCGACTGCTCGCCCTGGACTGCTTCGTGGTCCTTCTCGGCGGCGAGCCGGCCGTCGGTGTCGCGGTGATGTCCCTGCGGCCCGACGTCTGGTCCGACGGGCCGGTCGCGACCCTGGACGAGCTCTACGTACAGCCCGACCTGCGCGGGCGGCGGTTCGGACACGCCATGCTGGCGGCCGCCTGCCACCTGGCGGGAGAACGGGGGGCGCGGACCTTCGAAATCCACGTGGACGGCGAGGACACCGGCGCCCGCCGCTTCTACGAGGCGCACGGCTTCACCCATATCGAACCGGGGGCGACCGAGCCGATGTTCTACTACTACCGCCCACTCACCTGATCACCACGCGCGGCCACCGCCCCGGAGTGCGGCGGCGGCTCGGTCATCCGCCCGGACCGATCCAGCCCGCTGGCCTGGGCCGGCCGGCGCCTGCGCCACGGGCCAGGGTCCGCGGACGGGACAGCGGCGGGGCCCGGGACCAGGGCCCTGGCCGGGGCGGCCTCGCCGGACCTCGGACCGGGCCAGGGTGGCGCCTGACGGGCACGGGACGGCGGGCGTCCAGCTCGACACGGCGCCGGCACGCCAGAGGCACCAACGGCAACGCACCGTGAAGTCCATGTCACATCAGGGCGGCCCGTGCGGTGTGCGCGGCATCGAGCAGGAGGTTGCGCCACCCGACCCCACACCGGTCCTGGACGGCTGAACCGCCCCAGGCCATCTCCGGCTGTGTGGGTGCTGCACCTACCGCCCGGTTTCGGCGGCCGCGTCAGGAACATCGCCTGGCGCAGGTCCCGGCGGGGGCTGGCGTCCAACCCCAGACATGATCGTTTTTTCGTGGGTGTGCCGGCCATGGCAGGCTGCCAGGTATGCGCAAGGACGATGTGGCCGACGGCCCGGGTCCGCCCGCCGCAGGGGAGCATCCACCAGCGGCGGGCGACCAGAGCATGGCGTCCGGTGCGGCCCCGGGCCTGGTCTGGGACGTGGTGGTGTCCCACGCCGGCGCCGACACGGTATGGGCGCAGTGGCTGTCCTGGCACCTGGCCGAGGCCGGCTACCGGGTGACCACCACGACGCCCATCGCCGCCCCCACCGCCTGTCCCCGGACGGGACTCCTGCTGGTGTTGTGGTCAGCGGCCCACCAGGGGCAGTTCGCCCCGGCCACCGCAGGCTACGGGCCAGCCGAACGCGTCCTGCTGGTGCGGCTGGAGGACTGCCCGCGGCCCGCGCCGTACGCCGGACTGCTCGCCTTCGACCTGTTTGGCCTGGACGCCGACATGGCCCGCGACTGGCTGCTCCGCCAGATCACCGTCCTTGCCCCACAACCGGCCGCGAGCCTGCGCCCCCCGCCGTTCCCCCCGCCACCCACCTCCTCCGTCGTCGCTGCCGTTTCCGCCCACCCTGGCGCGGGGCCCGCCGCGGACCGCACGCCCGCCCTCGTCGACCATGGCGGAAACCCGGTGCACACGGCGGAAGGTCCACCGCTGGCGGGGCACGGCGGCGGCACGCCGGGCGCACCCCACTCCCGCCCGCCCCGGCTGCGGCGGGCCGTCCCGGTGGTGCTCGCCGCGCCGCAGCGGCTGGCCGTGCTCGCCCAGGAACGGGGGCATCCACTGGCGGTCGCGTTCAGCCCGGCCGCACCGCTGATCGTCACCGCCGGCACCGACACCGCCGTGCACCTGTGGCACCTGCCGTTCCCCGACCCGCCGCGTCTGAGTGCCACCGTCGCCTACGGACGGCGGATCAACCAGGAATGGGCCCGGGCGGTCACGCTGAGTCCCGACGGGCGGATCCTGGCCGCCGCCGGTGACGCCGGCACGACCCTGCTCTGGCAGCTGAGCACCCCCAGCCCCGTACTGGGCGCCGCTGACACCACCACCGGCGAAGCCACCGCCCCCGGGGTCGGTGACGGCGCGGCACTGCGGCCCAGCCCGCTGCTGACCCTCACCGGGCACCGCGGCTACATCCACGACCTGGACTTCAGCCCCGGCGGCACGCAGCTGGCCACCGCCGGCGACGACCGGGTGGTCCTGCTGTGGGACCTCGCCGAGCCGGGCGCGCCGACCCGCACGGCGATCCTCGCCGGGCACCGCGCCCCGGTGCGCGCGGTCGCCTTCAGCCCCGAGGGCACCCTGCTGGCCACCGCCGCCGCGGACCGCACCGTCACCCTGTGGGACCTCGCCGACCCCACCCATCCCACCGCCACGGTCACCCTCACCGGCGCCCGCGGCCCGGTGCACACCGTCGCCTTCAGCCCCGACGGCGACACCCTCGCCGCCGCCGGACGCGACCGCACCGTGCGCCTCTACTCGGTGGCCGACCCCACCCGTCAGCGGCTGATCGCCGTCTTCGACGAGCACCGCCGTGCCGTGCACGCCGTCACCTTCAGCCCCGACGGGCATCTGCTGGCCACCGCGTCGGCCGACCGCACCGTCACCGTGCGCACCCTGACCAACCCCGACAAGCCCGGACCACCCCGGCTTGTCGCCGCCCACACCGGCGCCGTGCACGCCGTCGCCTTCGCCCCCGACAGCCGCCTGCTGGCCACCGCGTCGGCCGACCGCACCACCGCCCTGTGGGACCTGTTCCCCGACGAACCCCCACCGCCGGCATCCACGCCCTGACCGGCCACACCCCCAGACGGCGTCGGGTCAGAGCAGCGTGTGGAGGACGTCCGTGAGGACGTGGGTGAAGGCGTCTGAGCCGCACCGGCCAGCCGCACCCCTGGCACACCGGAGCGCGGCATCGGGAAAGCCCCGCCAAAGACCGGCGGCGACAGGCACTAGCCTGACCGGATGCGCAGGCCACGACGGCGACGGATGCCGATCATCGCGCTGGTCGGGGTGGACGGGGCCGGCAAGACCACCCAGGCGCGACGACTCGCCGCGGCGCTGTCCGCCGCCGGGCAGCCCGCCCGCTACCACGAGAACGGCGGCGGACGACCGCTGCTCGACCCGCTCGCCCGACGCCTGGGCCGCCGCGACGGCCCGGACCTGCTCGGCGCGCGCGGCCACCTCGCCGTCGAGGCGACGATCCGCGCCACGGCGATCACGATCGCGCTCGTCCTGTCGTGGCTGCGCGGCGAGATCGCCATCATGGACCGCTACACCTACTGCCAGTTCGCGACCATGCGCCTCCGCGCCCACCTCGCCACCGACAACGACGGGACCCCCGCTCCGACCGGCACCATCCCACCCGTCGGCCGGCCTGACGGCGCCGGCCTTCAGCCGGCCGCCGCTCGCGGGGAGGACCTGGTCCGCGCCGCCTACCGGTATCTGCCCGTCCCGGACCTGGTCGTCTGGCTGACGGCGCCGGCCGAGGTGGCCAGACGGCGGGTGGAGCTGCGCGGACGTGACCGCGAGGACCGTGACCGTCTGGTTGCCTTCGCCGCCGCCTACGCGAGCCTGCCCGAGGCCGCCTCGTTCCACCAGCTGCCCGCCACCGGCACCCCCGACGACATCCACCACGCCCTGCTGCGTCTGGTCCACGCCACCCTGGACCGTCAACGCCTGACCTGACATCGCTGATCTGCTCACCGTCAGGTCTGTTCGCCGTCGGTCAGCAGTCGTCGACGGGCAGCGCGCAGCCGGTCGTGCGGGCAAGCCCGACAATCAGGGTGACGCCGACCAGCAGATGCAGGCCGGTGAGGGTCACCCCGGCGGCGAGACTGTCCGCCCGCAACGGCCCGACGAAAGAACTCGCGAGCACGGCGCAGGCGATCCTCGCCCACCAACGCCCAGGCCGCCGGGTGCGCTGTTCGAGCACGGCCAGCAGCACCACGGCGGCAGTTCCGGCGAGCACCGCGGCGACGACGACCAGGCCAACCCCCACCCCGTGCACCCCCGCCGGCTCGTGGCCACCACCACGCCCACCGGAACGGACCTGCAGGGACACCCCCGCCAGCGGCACCGCCAGAACCCAGCCGGCCACGGCCAACCCGACCGCCACCAGCACCACCCGTGCCCGCCGCATTCCGGCCGCTGCGGCGCCCGGGCCGGGATGAGCGTGCAGGCACAGGCCGCGGCGATGGCGGGAGGCACGCGGCGCGCGACGGGCCGATGGTCTCGATAGCCTGCGGGGCGGGCGGAGTCCGGGTGAGGTCTGCATGGCGAAGACCCTCTCCGACCCCGCCCTGCCCGCGCATCAGCCGACTGGCCAGACCATATCGACCAAAGTCGATCCCGGCCGCGTACCGACTTTGGTCGGTGGGCGGGCACGCGGTACGACCGTAACCTTCGGCTCATGCATCCAGCGCAGCGCCTGCGGCCCGCGGGCCTGGCCTTCGTCGCCGGTGGCCTGAGCGGGCTGAGCCGCCTCGATCTCGGCACCCCCAGCGCCACCGGCGGCTGGGGCGACAGCCAGGATACGGATGATCGCCAGGCCAGAAGTCGGGCGCGGACCGCGGCAACCATGATCACGCTGGTCGTGTGCGCCCCGCTGATCGCCATCACCGTGTGGGGGCAGGTGGCTGCTCATCCACACAGCACCTGGGCGGCGGTGGATGTCGCGGCCGGGCTGGTCGGCTGGGCGCTGTTGGCGGTGCTGATCCGCGCCCCGGTGCCCACGGCGCTGCTGCTCGCGGCACTGGCCGCGTTCTCCTCGGTGGCCACCGTGCCGGCGACGCTGGCCGTCCTGCATGTCGCGGCCCGCCGCCGGCTGCCGGTGGCACTCGCCGTCGCCGCGGCCGGCATCGCCGCGCACATCGTCCGCGGGGTGCTGCGACCACCGCAGGAGCTGCCACTTCGCTGGCTGCTGCTGCTGGTCATCGTCGCTCACGCCGGGCTGCTGGGCTGGGGCAGGCTCGCCCGCGCCCGGGCGGCGCTGCTCGCCTCGCTGGAAGAGCGGGCGCGGCGAGCCGAAGCCGACGGGGCCCGTCGCGTCGTGCAGGCCCGCGCGGCCGAACGCACCCGGCTGGCCCGGGAGATGCACGACGTGCTCGCCCACCGACTGTCCCTGCTCGCCACCTACGCCGGAGCGCTGCAGTACCGGCCGGATGCGCCACCGCAGGCCCTGGCGCAGGCCGCCGGGGTGATCCGCGAGCAGGTGGCCGGCGCCCTCGACGAGCTGCGCGACGTCATCGCCGTCCTCCGCGACGACGACGAGCACGCGGCGGGACCCCCACCCACCCTCGCCGACCTCCCGGAGCTGCTCGCCCGGGTCCGCGCCGCCGGCACCCCCATCCGCCACACCTGTGACCTGCCCGCCCATCCAGACGCCTGCCCCGCCGGCTGCGAGCAGGACGACCGTGGCGCCCAGACCGAACCCGGCGCCGACCGCGACGGCCGCCGCGCAGACGACCGCGACCATGCGACCGGGCGCCTCCCCGAGATCGACACCCTGGCGCCCGCGGTGGGGAGGGCCGCCTACCGGGTGGTGCAGGAGGCCCTGACCAACGCCCACCGGCACGCCCCCGGCCAGCCCGTCCACCTCACCGTCCGCGGCGGCCCCGGTCACGGCCTGACCCTCGACCTCGTCAACCAGCTGCCCGCCACCCCCGACGCGCCCCCGCCGCCGACAGCACCAGCGGCGCCCGCGTCGACGACGGCTCCCTCCCAGACAGCGTCACCGGTGTTGGCGGGCTCCGGGATGGGGCTGGTCGGGCTCACCGAACGAGTCCGCCTGGCCGGCGGCCAACTCGACCACCAGCACGTCGACGGAACATTCCGCCTGCACGCCCAGCTGCCCTGGCCCCGATGACCCGCCCCGAACCGCCCGACGTAGAAGCCCCCACCACACCGGCACCGGCCGGGTCGGCACGCCCGCGGGTACGGGTACTGCTCGTCGACGACGACCCGCTCGTACGCGCGGGCCTGACCCTGATGCTCGACGACGTCCGCGGCAGCGGCACACCCGACGGCGAGGAGCAGGAGATCTCCGTGGTCGGGCAGGCCGGCGACGGCGCGCAGGCCCTGACCGCCGTCGACACCCACGCACCGCACGTCGTCCTCATGGACCTGCGCATGCCCCGACTCGACGGGCTGAGCGCCACCCGCCGGCTGCGCGCCCGCCCCCACCCGCCGGAGGTGATCGTGCTGACCACCTTCGACACCGACGACAACGTCCTCGCCGCCCTGCGCGCCGGCGCCGGCGGTTTCCTGCTCAAGGACGCCCCGCCCACCCGCATCGTCGAGGCGGTGCTGCGCGTCGCCGCCGGCGAACCCATCCTCGCCCCGCAGATCACCCGCCGCCTGCTCGCACGCACCACCACCGAAGCCGACACCCACATCCGCGCCCGCACCGCCCTGGCGGGCCTCACCCCCCGCGAACACGACGTCGCCCTCGGCGTCGGCCACGGCCACACCAACGCCGAGATCGGCACCCGGCTGCACCTGTCGACCGCCACCGTCAAAGCGCACATCACCCGCATCCTCACCCACCTGCACCTGACCAACCGCACCCAGCTCGCCCTGCTCGTCCACGACGCCGGCCTGCTCTGACCCTGATCGAGGCACTCGCCGACCAGCAGCCGTCACCCGAGCCAGCCCTGGAAGCACGAACTGTTCGGTGACAGGCGTGCCCACACCATTACCCAGGCCGCTGTTCGCCGACCGGATGAAGCCCAGACAGCGGGCGTCCACTCGGGCAGCAGCTAGAGGGGCGGGGGTGCGCGATGCCGGCGCCGCGCAGGACCTTCTCGACGGTGGGGATCGCGTGCTTCTAGGGCCGCAGGAGCCGGACCGCGAGGAAGCACGGAGCCTGGTGGAGCTTGTCGTAGGCCGTTTCGTCGATGTCGCGCAGCCTGGGCGTCGGGCGAGGCTCGAGGAGCCTTTCCAGCGTGAATCCGGCGGTCAGCAGTTCGTGCAGGAACGTTTCCAGCGGCATGCGCTGGTAGCGGACTGCCAACGGCCCCCCGGCGAGCAGGCGGTCGACCCAGTCCTCGGCGTAGTACGAGCCACCGAATTTCCGCCAGTCCGCTGTCGGGTGTGTCGTAGAGACCAGCAGCCACCCGCCAGGACGCAGGACGCGTCGTAGATCACGCAGCAGGCGCGGCCGGTCGGCGATGTGGTGCAGCGTCAATGCGCACACGACTCCGTCGAACGACGTGTCATCGAGGAAGTCCAGCGGCTTCTCCGCGTCGTGCACACGCAGTGCGGCCCGGTCGCCCAACCGCTGCCGCGCGTGGCGCAGCAACGTCGCGCTGCCGTCGATTCCGACTACCTCGGCGCCACCCGCCAGGAGTTCGGCCGCGTAGTGCCCGGCCCCGCAGCCGACATCGAGAATCCTCAGGCCGGCAACATCCCCCGCCAGTGCGAGCATCGCCGGCCGGTCGGTGTGTGCGTTGTAGGGGCTGGTGTCGGCGTTCCGTGCGAAGTAGTCGCCGATATCGTCGTGGTAGGCGGTCTGTGCGGGCATCGTGACAGCATCGCGTCGGTGGCCGCAGACCGCGAGCGGTTGTGTGCGACCGCTGGTCGGGCCGGGGGGCATTGGCCAACCGGTCCATCGTGCTCGGTTCGTCCGTGACCCTCGTCTATTCGGGCAGCGGGACGCGGGGTGGGGGTGACAGGCCGGCGTGGCGCAGGACCTCGTCGACGAAGGCGCCCTTGGCGTTGGTGTAGGCGTTGCGGTTGGTCGGATGCTCGCGGGCGAGCCGGCTCTTGAGCGCCGCGTAGTCACGGGCGAGAGCCGGGTCGGCACGCAGGGCGTCGCGGAAGGCCAGCAGGGCCTCGGCGTGGGAGTCGCCGTGTTCGATCACGTGGAGATGGTGGGTGCGGGCCTCGGGGCGGGGGCGCAGGAACCACAGCCGGTAGTGGCCGCACGGATCCTGCGGCCAGAACAGCCAGCCCGCCGCCTCCAGCGCCGCCACAGCGCCGCCGCGCGCCGCGTCGAGGGAACGCACGGGAGCGAGAACATCGATGACGGGCTTGGCGGGCAGGCCGACGACCGCCGTGGACCCGATGTGGGTGATCTGCGCTGCCAGCCACGGCGCGAGGATGACCGCGAGCCGGTCGTGTTGTTCGGCGAACCGGGCGGGCCAGGCCGGGTCGTAGCCGGCGAGGTACACGGGCTGATCAGCGGACATGCACGGCGTCCTCGCTGTGGTCGGTCAGCGGCTCTGGTCGGTCAGCGCGGGGTGCGCCGGCCGCGGCGGCGGTCACCTGCTGGTCGGCCGCGTCCCCGTGGCGTGGCCGACGGAGCTGGCGCGCTGCCGGTGCTCGTGGTGTCCGCCCTGACCGTGGTGGGCCAGTGGGTGGGGTGGTCGAGGCCGGTGGGCAGGCGGGTGGTGGCGTCGCCGCGGGCGGCGGCGAGCTGCATCGGGGTGAGGAACCACGCCCCGCGCAGGTCCGCGCCGCGCAGATCCGCCCCGCGCAGATCCGCCCCGCGTAGATCGGCGCCGCGCAGGTCCGCGCCGTGCAGGTCGGCGCCGAGCAGCAGACGTCCGGTGAGGACCATGCCGCGCAGGTCCGCGCCGGCCAGCCGGGTGCCGATCAGATCCCCGTCGCGGACCCCGCGCCCGCCGGCCCCGCGGGTGCCGGCGTGGTTCGTGCCGGTCCGGCCGGTGGACGGGGTGGCCGGGCCGCGCAGGACGGTGCTGGCTTCGGTGAGAGCGAGATGGACGGTGCGACGGTGGAGGTCGAGGTCGACGGCGCGCAGCCGGTCCGCGTCCGTGGTGGTGGTCAGGGCGAGGGCGGCGGTGAACAGTTCCCGCAGGCGGGCGGCCAGCGCCGCGGTGTCCGAACCCGACGGGTCGAGGGCGCTCAGGGCGGCGCCCAGGTGGTGAAGCGACTCGTGTAGGACCCGCAGGACCCCGAACACGGCGAACATCGCCGGCGCGTCGCCGGGGTGGGTGCGCCAGGAGCGGCCGGCGAAGGTGACCTGGGTGGTCTGCTGGCCGGCGCCGAGACAGTCGAAGGCGACGCAGCCGGCGAAACCGCGTCCGGTCAGTTCGGTGTGGATACCGCAGCGATGCTCGCCGTCCAGATGCCGGCAGGGGACACCGGGGGGTTTGCTGATCGGGAAGTCCGCGGACGCGGTGAACCCGGGCACCACACAGCACAATCCCGCGCATCGGGCGCAGTCGGCGCGCAGCCCGGCCCGTACCCGCGCCACGTCCACCAGGGTGAGCGTGACCGCCGTGGTGCGGCCGGCGGCCGGGACGGACCCCGTGGCCGTCCCCGTCGCCCCCGTCGCCCCCGTCGCCCCCGGGGCGGCGCAGGCGGGTGCGGTGGGTGGGCCGTCCGGTCGGGGGGTGGACACGGGGGTCTCCTTCGCCTCGTCCCACCGGGAGCGCGGCACGTCGGCGGGTCGGGCCGGCGGGTGGGGCCTGGACGACGACGCCACCGCGGCCTGGCGGATGTGACATGCTGGCGGACGCGACAGCTAGCGGAGGAAGCCGGTGCGAATCCGGCGCGGTCCCGCCACTGTCACCGGAGAGCACCGCCATCCACGTGCCCTACAGCCACACGGGCAGGTCACGACCGCCAGCGCGGTTGGAAGGCCGACGGCGGCGCGCGGGATCCGGGAGCCAGGATACTCCGGCCGTCGCGATGGACGACCACGGGCGAGGACCTGGGGAGGACCAGCGGCATGCCAGCACCACCCACAGCACCATCCGGTTCCACAGCAGCACCCGGTTCCGCGGAACCGGCCACGGCCCTCCCGTCCGGTTGCGCGCAACCGTCGAGTGTCACCACCTCGCCGGCGGGTCGGGCCGATCCGTTCGCCGCGGACCGGGTCGGCGGGTTCCCGCTGGCGGCGGTCGTCGGGATGGACGATCTGCGGCTCGCGTTGCTGCTCAACGCGGTCAGCCCGGCACTCGGCGGGCTGCTGGTGCGCGGGGAGAAGGGCACGGCCAAGTCGACCGCGGTCCGGGGGCTTGCCGACCTGCTCGCCCCGGTCGAGGTGGTCCGCGGCTGCCGGTTCGCCTGCGCCCCCGCCGCCCCCGACCCACACTGCCCCGACGGGCCGCATCCACCTGCCTCCGACGCGGACGCCACATCCGCCACGTCCACGTCGGTCGTGCGGCCGGTGCGGCTGGTGGAGCTGCCGGTCGGCGCATCCGAGGACCGGGTCACCGGCAGCCTCGACCTGGACCGGGCGCTCGCCGACGGGGTGAGTGTGCTGCGTCCGGGGCTGCTGGCCGCGGCCCACCGCGGCATCCTCTACGTCGACGAGGTGAACCTGCTCGGCGACCATCTCGTCGACGTCCTGTTGGACGCGGCCGCGACCGGTGTCGCCCACGTCGAACGCGACGGGGTGTCCGCCCGGCATCCGGCGCGGTTCGTGCTGGTCGGGACGATGAACCCCGAGGAGGGCGAGCTGCGCCCGCAGCTGCTCGACCGGTTCGCGCTCACCGTCACCGTCGCCGCCAGCCGTGACCCGCGGCTGCGCGCCAAGGTGGTCCGTCGCCGCCTGGCCTACGACGCCGACCCGGCCGGGTTCGTCGCCGCCTGGGCGCCCGCGCAGGCCCGCCTCGCCGCCCGGGTGGCCGCCGCCACCGTGCGGCTGCCGGCGGTGACCCTCACCGACGCCGCGTTGGACGCGATCGCCGCGATCTGCGCCGGTCTCGACGTCGACGGGATGCGCGCCGACGTCGTGCTGGCCCGCACCGCGCTGGCGCTCGCCGCCTGGTCGGGACGCGACACCGTGCGCGCCGCGGACCTGCGCACCGG
>NZ_JAMQQG010000321.1 GCF_023716925.1 Frankia sp. R82 | reverse complement strand
GGGTCCGTCCGCGGCGGCGACCCGCTCGACCAGCCGGGCGGCCACCGCCCGCAGCGCGGCGTCCGAGTGGGCGCTGAGCACCCAGGGCAGCACCTGCTCGTCGGCCGGTGTCGCGGTCGGTTCGTCGGCGTCGGCCGGCTGCGCGGGCATCTGGCCGGGCGAATCGGCCTGCACGGCGGGCTCGGGGGGGTCGGCCGGGTCGGGCACGTCGGCCGGGGCGAAGGCGTCGGCCGGGTCGGCCTGCTCGAGGATGAGGTGGGCGTTGGTGCCGCTGATGCCGAAGGCGGAGACGGCGGCGCGCCGGGGGCGGTCGTCGGTGGCCGGCCAGTCGGTGCTGTCGGTGAGCAGGGCGACGGCGCCGGTGGTCCAGTCGACGTGCGGGCTGGGGGCGTCGACGTGCAGCGTCTTCGGCAGCCGGCCGCGCCGCAGCGCCTCGACCATCTTGATCACGCCGGTGACGCCGGCGGCGGCCTGGGTGTGGCCGATGTTGGACTTCACCGAGCCCAGGTGCAGGGGACGTTCGTCCGGCCGGTGCTGGCCGTAGGTGGCGAGCAGGGCCTGGGCCTCGATGGGGTCGCCCAGGGTGGTGCCGGTGCCGTGCGCCTCGACGGCGTCGATGTCGGCGGCGGTGAGGTCGGCCGCGGCCAGCGCGGCGCGGATGACCCGCTGCTGGGACGGGCCGTTCGGCGCGGTCAGCCCATTGGACGCCCCGTCGGAGTTCACCGCGCTGCCCCGCACCACGGCGAGGATCGGATGGCCGTGGCGGCGGGCGTCGGACAGGCGCTCGAGCAGCACCATGCCGACACCCTCGGCCCAGGCGGTGCCGTCGGCGGCGGCGGCGAACGGCTTGCAGCGGCCGTCGGGGGCAAGGCCGCGCTGGCGGGAGAACTCGGTGAACATGCCCGGCGTCGGCATCACGGCGACGCCGCCGGCCAACGCCAGGGTGCACTCGCCGCCGCGCAGCGCCTGGCTGGCCAGGTGGATCGCGACCAGCGAGGACGAGCAGGCGGTGTCGACGGTGACCGCTGGCCCCTCCAGCCCGAGGGTGTAGGCGACCCGCCCGGAGGCGACCGAGGTCAGGCTGCCGGTCAGGACGTACCCGCCGTACCCGTCCGGGGCCTCCACCAGCCGGGTGCCGTAGTCGTGCGGGGTGACGCCGGCGAACACACCGGTGGCGCTGCCGCGCAGCGAGTGCGGGTCGAGGCCGGCCCGTTCCAGGGTCTCCCAGGCCGTCTCCAGCAGCAGGCGCTGCTGCGGGTCCATCGCGGTGGCCTCGCGCGGGGAGATGCCGAAGAACTCCGCGTCGAAGGTGTCCGCGTCGTGCAGGAAACCACCCTCGCGGGTGTAGGACGTGCCCGGCCGGCGCAGCTGCGGATCATGCAGGGCGGCCAGATCCCAGCCCCGGTTCGTCGGGAACGGACCGACCGCGTCCACCTCGCCCACCAGCAGATCCCAGAGGTCCTCGGGGCTGTGGGCGTCACCGGGCCAGCGGCCCGCGCTCGCCACGATCGCGATCGGCTCGTCGGATCGCCACGGGGTGGTGGACCGACCGGTGCCGCCCGCGGCGGCGTCCCCGGTGTCGGAGCCGGCGGTGGCGTCGGCCAGGTAGGCGGCCAGCCGGCGCGGCGTCGGCTGGTCGAAGGTCACCGTGCTGGGCAGTGCCACCCCGGTCGCCGCGGCCAGCCGGTCGCGGAACTCCACCGCGCTCACCGAGTCGAAGCCGAGATCGGCGAACGTGCTGTCCGGCGGCACACTGCCGGCGGTGTGCCCGAGCACGATCGCCAGGGTCGAGCCGATCACGTCGAGCAGCACCCGCCGTGCCTCGGACCCGGACACCCGCGCAGCCTCAGGGACCCGGGCGCCACCGACGTCCGCGTTGCTCAGACCGGTACCGCCCAGCCCGGCAGGGCGCGGTTCCACGGTGGACGGTGCCACGGTGGACGGGCCGGGGGCGGCCACGGCCGACCCGGGGCGCGCGACGCCCGGGAGCTCCGGGAGGTCCAGGACGAACGGGCGTCGCTGGAACGGATAGGTGGGCAGCGCGACCCGCCGGGCCTCGGCGGGCAACAGCGCCGGCCAGTCGACCTCGACGCCGGCGACGTGCGCCTCGGCCACCGACCGCAGCAGTCGGGACGGCCCGCCGTCGTCGCGGCGCAACGTCCCGACCGCGGTCACCGCCACGCCCTCGGCCTCGGCGATCGCCCGGATCCCGCCGACCAGCACCGGATGCGGGCTCGCCTCGACGAACGTGCGGTGACCGGCGGCCAGCGCGGCCCGCACGGCCGCGTCGAACCGGACGGTCCGGCGCAGGTTGGTGTACCAGTAGTCGGCATCCAGGTGCGCGGTGTCGAACACCGCACCGGTCACGGTGGAGAAGAAGGTGATCTCGGTGGTCTGCCCGCCGACGCCGTCCAACCGGTCGAGCAGTGCGTCGCGCAGCGCTTCGACCTGGGGGGAGTGCGAGGCGTAGTCCACCGGGATGCGACGTACGTCCACGCCCTGCCGCGCGTAGGCCGCCAGCAGCGCGTCGAGCGCGTTCGGATCCCCGGCGACCACGGTGGACGACGGTCCGTTGACCGCCGCGACCGCGAGCGGACCCGACGCATCGGACGGCCCCTGACCGCCGAGCTGCGCGAGCCGCTCGAGCACCGTGGCCGCCGGCAGCGGCACCGAGGCCATCCCCCCGTGGCCCGCCGCGACCTCGGCGAGCACCCGACTGCGCCGGGCGACGACGGCCGCGGCATCGGAAAGGGAGAGGGCCCCGGCGACCCAGGCGGCGGCGATCTCACCCTGCGAGTGCCCGATCACCGCATCCGGATGGACCCCGGCGGCGCGCCACAGCGCCGCAAGACCCGTCATCACCGCGAACAGCGCCGGCTGCACCACGTCCACCCGGTCCAGCGCCGGCGCTCCGGTGGCCTCGGTGAGCACCTCGGTGAGGGACCAGTCGACGTGCGGGCCGAGCGCGTCCGCGCAGGCGGCGATGTGCGCCGCGAACACCGGCGAGGTCGCCAGCAGATCCCGGGCCATCCCCGCCCACTGCGATCCCTGCCCGGGCAGCACGAGGACGACGCCGCCCGACGTGTGGGCACCACCCGGCGCCGCGGTCACCAGCTCGGCGGCCTGCTCGCCGTCGCGCAACCGGGCCAGCCCGGCCAGCAGCGCCGCGGGCTCGGCACCCACGACGACCGCCCGCCGTTCGAACGACGTGCGGGTCGTGGCCAGGGAGAACCCGACGTCCGCGGGACGGGCGTCCGGTGCTCCTGGGAGACGGGCGGTCTGTGCTCCTGCGAGACGGGCGTTCTGTGCTCCTTGGAGCAGGTCGTACAGCCGGCCGGCCTGGTCCCGCAGCGCCGCGTCACTGCGCGCCGACAGCGGCCAGAACACGGTCGGGTCCACCAGCGCGCGAACTGCGGGGCCGACACCGTTCGCCGTGGTGATGACGTCCCCGCCGGGCACCTCGTCACTGGACGTCCCACCGCTGGACGTCTCGACGACAGGGGTCTCGGTGGGCGCCTCGCCCACGACGAGGTGACAGTTGGTGCCGCCCATCCCGAACGAGCTGACCCCGGCGAGCAGGGGCCGGTCCGCCGCTGGCCAGGGGCCGTGGGTGGTGTGCACCCGAAGCCGCAGCCCGTCGAAGTCGATGTCGGGGTTGGGGGTGGCGAAGTTCAGACTCGGCGGGAGCTCGCGATGGGCGATCGCGAGGACCGTCCGGAGCAGGCCGACGATGCCGCTGGCCCCCTCCAGGTGCCCGACGTTGGTCTTCGCCGAGCCGACCAGCAGGGGCGCACCGGCCGGCCGGTCGCCGCCGTAGGTCGCACCCAGCGCCGCGGCCTCGATCGGGTCGCCCACCCGGGTGCCGGTCCCGTGCAGCTCCACATACTGGATCTCGCCGGGCTCGACCCCCGCGGCCTGCGCGGCCTCGCGCAGCACCCGGGTCTGGGCGGCGGCGCTGGGTCGGGTCAGACCGTCGGTCGCACCATCACTGTTGACCGCCCCACCGCGGATTACCGCGAGGATCCGGTCGCCGTCGGCCCGAGCGGACGTCAGTCGCTTGAGCAGGACCAGGCCGCCGCCCTCGCCGCGCACATAGCCGTCGGCCCGGGCGTCGAAGGTGAAGCACCGGCCGGTGACCGACAGCGCGCCGAACCGGTCGGCGGCCACGGTGCTCTCCGGCGCGAGGTTGAGCTGCACCCCGCCGGCGAGCGCGAGATCGCACTCGCCGCGCTGCAGGCTCTGGGCCGCAAGATGCACCGCGACCAGTGACGAGGCCTGGGCCGCATCGACGGTGAGACTGGGGCCGTGCAGGTCCAGAACGTAGGAGACGCGGTTCGCGATGATCCCGCGGTTCTGCCCGGTCAACGAGTGCCGGGTGAGCGCGTTCGCACCGGCCCGCAGCACCCCCGTGGCATGGTCGCTACCGATCGCCCCGACGAAGACTCCGGTGCGGCTGCCGGCGAGGCTGTGCGCCCGGTACCCGGCGGCCTCGATCCCCTCCCAGGCGAGTTCCAGGACGAGCCGCTGCTGGGGGTCGAGTTCGGCGGCCTCTCGCGGGGCGATACCGAAGAACTCCGGGTCGAAGCCGTACACGTCGGCCAGGGGCGCGGCGAACGGGGCGCCGATGCGTGCCGGCACCGCCGGACCGGCCACCACCGCGTCCCCGCCCGAGCGCAGCAGCTGCCAGAACGCCGACGGATCGGGTGCCGACGGGAGTCGACAGGCCAGCCCGACAATCGCGATCGGCTCGGCGGGGAGCCGTCGCGAGCCGGTTCCGTCGGTTTCCCGGATTGATCCACTGCGCATCGCTGGACTGCTCCTCGTCGTGAACGATCAGAGCTCGACGTCGCTCATTCGAACTGCACGCTTCTCGGGATGAGAATCAGCCTAGATGGCCGGGCTGTGGACTCGCTTTGGAGTCGCTAAAGGATCGGTTTGGTGTTGCTGACCGATGACTGGTTCCTTGCCGGATGCGGCGGAGCGACGATCTCGCGGCGGACGGTAATGCTATGGTGGCGGGACTTCGGGATATCGATCCCGTCGGTCGCCGGATCCGGGTCGCGCGCTGGCGGCTGGTTTCCGGATTCTTTTACACCTGGATGTTCGAGGGTCGTCCGTCCGGTGTTCCGACCCTGTCCGTCGGCCGTGGGCCGGCGTTTCCGGAGGAACGCATGAAGTTTTTCTCGTTCCATCTCATGCCCTGGCCGTATCTCCCGGCGGACTATTCCGGTTCCGCCTGGATCACCGTTCCGAACGAGCTCTACGATCCGCCGCGCGGTCGTGACCTGTACAACCGGTATCTCGACGAGCTGGAGTACGCCGAACAGGTCGGTTTCGACGGGCTGGTGGTCAACGAGCACCACCAGACGGCCTACGGGTCGATGCCGAGCCCCAACCTGTTCGCCGCGATGCTCGCCCGCCGCACCTCCCGGGCGAAGATCGCGGTCATCGGCAACGCACTGCCGTTGTACGACCCGCCGACCAGGGTCGCCGAGGAGTTCGCCGTGCTCGACGTCGTCACCGGCGGACGGCTGATCGCGGGCATGGTGGTCGGCGGGGGGCCGGAGTACTACTCGTCCGGAATCAATCCCGCCCAGGCCCGGGGGCGGTTTGCCGAGGCCCTCGACCTGGTTCTGCAGGCCTGGACCCGGCCGGGCCCGTTCGAGTTCCACGGCGAGTACTACCAGATCCCGAAGGTCAACACGTGGCCCAGGCCACTCCAGCAGCCGCATCCGCCGGTGTGGATTCCGGGGATGGGCTCCAGGGAGACCATGGAACTGGTGGCGGCCCGCGGCTTCTCCTACGTCGGGCTGCCGTTCTTTCATATCTCGGTGTTCGAGCGCAACTACGCGGAGTTCCGTCGTGTCTGGCTCGAGGCCGGCCGCGAACCGGCACCGGAGAACCTCGGTCTACTGCTGCCGATCTATGTGGCCGAGACGGACGCGCGGGCCCGCGCCGAGTTCGAGGAACACCTTTGGTATTTCGCCCACCGGCTGTTGAACGGAGTGCAGATCGTGCCACCCGGATATCAAAGTGTGCCCTCGGCGGTGCGCCTCATGGACAACGCCTCGAAGTACCTGCTGAACGTGCCCGACTGGGAGACGGTCGAGGCCGGCTCCTATGCGATCGTGGGTAGTCCGGAAACGGTCACCCAGAAACTGACCGATCACATTCACCGGCTGGGGGCGGGTAATCTGCTCGGCCTGTTCCAGCTGGGTACCCTGCCGGCGGAGCTGACCCGGGCCAACCTGACCCTGTTCGCCGAACAGGTGATGCCGACGTTGCGCAAGGAGTTCGCCGCCGGCCCGGTCTGGCCGGAGGTGACCGCATGACCGACGCTCTGGTGGGTGCAGCTGATCTGCCGGCTGCGGCCGGACCGGCCCGGCGCGCCGTGGTGGAGTTCCTCGAGGTCGACGGCACCCGGATCCGGGTGACCCGGCTCGGGACCGGCCTCCCGCTCGTCTACCTGCACTCGGCGTTCGGCGAGGTGGGTGAGCTGCCCCTGTTCACCGCCCTGGCCGCGGCCGGTTTCGAGGTCGTCGCGCCCGAGCTGCCCGGCTTCGGCCAGTCCGATCCGATCACGGCCTGGCGCAGCATCGCCGACGTGGTCTTCACCCTGCGGCGCATCCTCGACCGCCTCGAGGTGGCGCCCGCGGTGCTGGTGGGCAGCTCGCTGGGCGGCTGGCTGGCGGCGGAGATCGCGGTCTGGTTCCCCGAGCGGGTGCGCCAGCTGGCACTGCTCGCCCCGGTCGGGCTGCGGATCGACGGCGCCCCCGTCTTCGAGATCTTCGGCGCGCAGGACGCGGACCTGCTCCCGCGGCTGCTGGCCCGGCCCGGCGACCTCCCGCGTCATCTCGCCCCCGCGCTGGCCATGGCAGGAAACGCCGCGGGTACCGGCAGCGCCGGCCGCAGCGGGGTCGCCGGCCGCAGTGGGGTCAGCGGTGGCAGCGGTGGCAGCGGTGCCGACCCGCTCGCGTTGCCCCTGCACCTGTTCCGGGCGATGGAGGCGACCGCGCGGATCGGCTGGAACCCCTACCTGAGCGATCCCGCGCTCGCCGGCCGGCTCGGCCTCGTCACGGCGCCGACCCTGGTCGTCCGCGGTGACCTGGACGGCATCCTGCCCGCGGCGCATGCGGCGGCGTATGCGGCGGCGATCCCGGGCACCCGTCTGGTGGAACTGCCCGGTGCCGGCCACCTGCCGGCACTCGAACAGCCAGCCGAGATCGCCCGCCTGATCTCCGCGCACCACCACTCGTAGCAGCCCCATCGTCCGGGCCGATGATCCCGGCTGGCCACCTGATCCACAGATGGTTGGCGTGGACGTAGCCGCTGCGGCGTCCACCGCACCAGCCGACAATCGACATGCCCGGGATTGCCTCTGGCTCGGAGCCGTTCGGGGTCGTGACGCCGCGTCATCACCTGCCACGGACGGCAATGCCATCCCCGCCGGCACGCCCCGCAACCGGGCCCCAGGCAAGATCCGCCTACGCGGGTCGTCGTGGGGGCATAAGCGTCAGAGGTGGCCGTCCGGGCATGCAACGCGCGTTGGTGCTGTCCGACTGGTGCCTACAGCGGGATGTTGCCGTGCCGGCCGCGGCGGGCGGGTGCGGTGGCGAGGGCCGCGGCGAGACGACGGCGGGTGTCGCGGGGTTCGATGACGGCGTCGATGACGCCGATCGAGACTCCCCGGTCCACCCCGCCCGCCTTGCGGGTGTGCTCCTCGACGAGCTGGCTGCGCAGCGCCGGCAGCTCGTCCTCGGTGGCGGCGGCGAGCGTCCGTCGGTGCAGGATGTTGACCGCCGCCTCGGCGCCCATCACCGCCACCTCGGCCTGTGGCCAGGCCAGTACGGCGGTGGCGCCCAGCGACCGGGAGTTCATCGCGATGTACGCGCCGCCGAACGACTTGCGGGTCACCAGGGTTACCCGCGGCACGGTGGCCTCCGCGAACGCGTAGAGCAGCTTGGCTCCGCGGCGCACCACCCCGTCCCATTCCTGTGCGACGCCGGGCAGGTACCCCGGGACGTCGACGAGGACCACCAACGGAACACCGAACGAATCGCACATCCGCACGAAGCGGGAGATCTTCTCGGCGCTGAGCGAATCCAGGCACCCGCCCTTGCGGATCGGGTTGTTCGCGATGACCCCGACCGGCCGGCCATACAGCCGGCCGAGGCCGACGACGGCGTTCGCCGCCCAGCGGGCCTGTAGCTCCTCGAACGGATGCGGACCCTCGTCCAGGATCCGCAGCACCAGCGGTCGCACGTCGTAGGCCCGCCGGAGTCGCTCCGGAAGCAGGCTCTGCGGATCCGGTCGCTTGTCCTCGCCCGGGTCGACGTCAAGGCCAAGCCCGGTGCTGCCAGCAACGCCGGTGGCGCCATCACGGCCGGTGCCGCCAGGCAGGCCGGAGCCGGCCTCGAGGTCGGGGTCGAGGCCGGCCAGGCGAGCGTCCGTGGCGGCGAAACCCTGCGCGCCGGCGAGCAGCCCGGTGATCCGCCGAGCGCGGGCCAGCGCGTCACTCTCCGAGGTGGCCAGCACGTGCACGACACCCGAGCGGCGCCCGTGCGCCTCGGCGCCGCCCAGGCCCTCCTGGTCGATCTGCTCACCGGTGACGCTGCGCACGACGTCCGGACCGGTGACGAAGACCCGTCCCTCCGGCGCCATGATGACGACGTCGGTCAGCGCCGGGCCGTAGGCCGCTCCGCCTGCCGCCGGTCCCAGCACCACCGAGATCTGCGGGATGCGGCCGGAGGCGTGGATCATCGCGGCGAAGATGCGGCCGATGCCGTCGAGCGAGGCCACCCCCTCGGTGAGGTTCGCCCCGCCGGAGTGCCACAGCCCGATGACGGGCCGCCCCAGATGGACCGCCGTCTCGATGGCAGCGACGATCTCTGCCGCGCCAGCCGCGCCGAGCGCGCCGCCCATCCGGGTCCCGTCGGTGCAGAAGGCGACGGCCACCGTGCCGTCGATCCGCCCGCGGCCGGTCACGACCCGGCTGCCGGCGACGATCTCGTCCAGCTCGAGGGTGCCGGGATCGAACAGGTGGGAAAGTCGGCGCTGCGGACTGCGGACGTCCTGCTCCGGCACGCTCACCCGTACCGGTGCGCTGCTTGCGGTCTCCGCCATGATGCCCCTCACCGCCCGGTCCTGCCCGCACGGGGCAGGGCCGAACTGGACTGTCGCGCAGGCGCGGTGTGGGGCGCCTCCCGCGGTGCCGGTCGTCTGGTCAACGGCTCCGATGATGGTGGGGTGACCTTTCATCTCCCTTGTGGATGGCTCAACCCGCCTGGTCGGCTCGCGGCTCCCGCCTGGTCAGCACCCGGTACCCGGTACCCGGCACCCGGCGCCCGTTCGTGGCCGCTGGGCACGGATGGGTCTATCCGTGGGGGAAACCAAGGGCACGGGCCGCGTCGAGGGGCGTCGCCTGGGTCCACAGGCGCTCGTGGTTGGCCATCGAGGACAGTGAGCGTGGTTCGGCCCGGTCCAGGTAGAGCACGCCGTGCAGGTGATCGGTCTCGTGCTGGGCGATCCGGGCGGGCCAGCCGGTGAGCTCGCGCTCGTAGGCGTTGCCGTGCCGGTCGAGCGCGTCGAGGCGGACCTGGTGCTGCCGCGCGACGACCGCCGTGTAGCCGACGACACTCAGGCAGCCCTCGTAGAAGGAACGCCGGGCCGTCCCGATCGGGGTGAGTACCGGGTTGACCAGGTCGAAGGCGGCCAGCGGCGGGCGTTCCCGTACCTCGGCGACCTCCGCCGGCACGGCGGCGGGATCGGAGATCACGGCCAGCGCGAGCGGGATGCCGATCTGCGGTGCGGCCAGCCCGACTCCCCGGTCGGGCAGGTAGGCCCGCATCGCGTCGAGCAGCCGGTGCAGGAGGTCGGCGGGAAGCTGCCCGTCGTAGCGCGCGGCCGGCCGGCGCAGCACCGGCTCGCCGGCCTGCACGATCGCCCAGGGCTGTGGCGCCGCCAGCACCTCGTGAACCAGTTCCTCGAGCCGCCCGTCCGGCACCACTGTGTTCTCGTGATCCGCTCCGGCCGTCATCGGCCTATTTCACCATCCGGTGGCGCCGGGCTCCGCTGTCACGCCGTGGTACGCCCGACCACGCCGTACATGCTGACCTGCGCGTTGGTGACCTCGTCCCCGAGGGTGTCGTCGGGGTGCCAGCGATGCAGGGCGACGATGCCGGGGTCCACCAGATCGAGGCCGGTGAACAGCCGGGCGATCTCGTCCCGGGAGCGGCTCTGTAGCGGGATGCCGCGGTTGCGGTAGGCCTGGGCTCCGAGTTCGCCGCCCGGGGGATCGAAGTCGCCGGTGCCGTGGGTGAGGACGAGGTAGCTGCCCGCCGGCAGGGCTGCGAGCAGGCGGCGGACGATGTGGTGGGGGTTCTGGTCGTCCGGGAGGAAGTGCAGGACGGCGATCAGCGAGACGGCGACGGGCCGGGTCAGGTCCAGGGTGTCGCGCACCTCGGCTGAGGCAAGGATGGCCCCGACATCGCGCAGGTCGGCGTCGAGGTAGGCGGTGGCACCGCCCGGCGTGCCGGTGAGCAGGGCGCGGGCGTGGGCGAGCACGATCGGATCATCGTCGCAGTAGACGACCCGGGCGTCCGGTGCCACCGCCTGGGCGACCTCGTGCACATTGGGCGAGGTGGGGATGCCGGAGCCGAGATCGAGGAACTGGCGGATGCCCGCCTCGGCCGCCAGGTACCGCACGGCGCGGGTCATGAACGCGCGGTTGTGCCGGGCGGCGACCTGCAGGTCCGGAAAGCCCGCCATGGCCTGCGCCGCAGCCTCCCGGTCGGCGGCGAAGTTCTCCGTGCCGCCGAGCAGGTAGTTGTAGATCCGGGCCGAGTGCGGCCGATCGGTGCTCAGGTCCACCCGCTGGTCCGGGCGGTCGCCACGTGTCTCCTGCGACGACGGGATGCTGGTGGACGGCGGCCCGCCGCTGTCGGTCACGACATGCTCCTACTCCCGAGCCCGTCCGTTGCCCCCGTGAGGTCAGTTCATCACTCTTGCGTACCGCGACGGTTTCGGCCAGCGGTAAGGATGACGTGCCGCGCTGGACTGCGGTGACGACGTCTCGATGACTCGTCAACTTCAGGTTGACGCTCGAGGTGTCGTCAACCTATGGTTGACGCATGAGTGAAGCTGTGAAGATCGCCCCGACCATCCGTCTCGACGACCTGATCCACGCGATCCGTTCCGCGCACACCGATGCCCTCGACCAGCTCGCCAACGCCGTCCTGCTCGCCGAGCACCTGGACGAGGTGGCCGACCACCTGATCGGCCACTTCGTCGATCAGGCCCGTCACTCCGGCGCGTCCTGGACCGACATCGGTCGCAGCCTCGGGGTCACCAAGCAGGCCGCACAGAAGCGGTTCGTGGCCAGAGGCTCCGCCGATCCGGCGGATTTCCAGGGCGCCGGCCCGTTCGGCCGGTTCACCCCACGGGCCCGCAGCGTCGTGGTCGCGGCCCAGAACGCCGCGCACGCGGCCGGCAACGACCACATCGCCCTGGTGCACCTCGTGCTGGGTCTGCTGGACCAGTCCGAGTCCCTCGCCGTGCGCGTTCTGCGAGCTCAGGGCGTCGAGCCTGACGTGCTGCTGGCCGCGGCCACCGCCGCGCTGCCGGCACGGGCCGAGACCGTGCCGGCCCTCGTCCCGTTCGACGCCGCGGCGAAGAAGGCGCTGGAGCTGACCGTCCGGGAGGCGCTGCGGCTGGGTCACAACTACGTGGGTACGGAGCATCTCCTGCTTGCGCTGCTCGCCGTCGAGGACGGCACCGGCGTGCTCAGCAGCGCCGGGGTCGAGCGGGCCGCCGTCGAGACCCGCATCGCCGAGCTACTGGCCGCGATCGTCGCGCAGACCCCGGATGCATCCGATGCAGCCGATGGCTAGAAACGGGTGATGCCGATGGCGGGTGCGGATGATCCGGTGTCGAACTGCCTCCTCTGCACCCCCGTCCGTCGATCCACCCGCCGGCCGGGACGGGGCGGGGCGCAGTCCGGGACGGGGACGGGCGTCGGCCACATCCGGGCACGGGAGGTGTCCCGTGCCCGGGCCAGCGGATGGGGGAGGATCACCGGGTGACCGAGCGTTCCGAGTCGTTCCCCGGGCCCGCACCCGATTCTGCCGAGACCCTCTCGGGTGCCGAGCCGCCGCCGGGCGCCGCCCCGGCGGCGGGTGTCGAGCCCGCGTGGGGCGCGATCGGCGCGCGCAACCCGGACTGGCTGGGGTGGGTGCGGGAGCTGTACTCCATCGCCCAGTCCGGCCTGACGTACTGCGAGAACCCGTACGACCTGGAGCGTTTCGAGCAGCTCCACCAGCTTGCCGGGCAGATCGCGGCCCGGTGCGCGGCGGTCGACGTGCCGGTGGCCGAGGGCATCTTCGCCGGTGAGGTCGGCTACCGCACGCCCAAGGTGGACGTGCGCGGGGTGCTCTTCGACGCCGACCGGATCCTGCTCGTGCGGGAGAGGTCGGACGGCGGCTGGTCGCTGCCCGGCGGCTGGGCGGATGTCGGGCTCACCCCGTCCGAGGTCGTCGTCAAGGAGATCCGGGAGGAGGCGGGGCTCGTCGCCGAGCCGGTACGGCTGCTCGGGGTCCTGGACAAGCGGCGCCACGCCCATCCGCCCTATCCCAACGACACCTACAAGATCTTCGTTCGGTGCCGGGTGGTGGGTGGTGTCGCCAGCGGCGGGCTGGAGACGTCCGACGTCGGCTGGTTCGCGCGCGACGAGCTGCCGCCGCTGTCCACCCAGCGGACCACGACGAACCAGCTGGCGATGATGTTCGCCTTCCTCGACGACCCGGGCGCGCCGGCCCTGCTCGACTGACGGCCCTGCTCGACTGGCGGCGCTGCTCGACTGGCGGTCCTGCTCGACTGACGGTCCTGCTCAGGCGAACAGGCCGCTGGCCCAGAAGTCCCTGTCGTCGCGGACGCCGGGGGGAATCGCGAACACCGCGCTCGAGGTGTGCTGGATGTACTCGTTGAGGGCGTCCGAGCGGGCGAGGCGACGCTGCACGGGGATGAAGCCGGTGCGCGGGTCGCGCTGGAAGGCGATGAAGAACAGGCCCGCGTCGAGCTGACCGGTCTCCTGGCTGACGCCGTCGGTGTAGGAGTAGCCGCGGCGCAGCAACGTCACGCCGTTGTTGGTGGCCGGCGCGGCCAGGCGGATGTGGGCGTCCTCGCCGATGACGAGCTCGCCGTCCGCGCCCCGGGCGGTCAGCGGCACGGTGTCGAACTCCTCGGCAGCGCCCAGCGGCGCACCGGAGCCCTTCGTCCGGCCGAAGACGTTCTCCTGATCGAGCAGGTAGTCGCGGTCCCATGCCTCCAGCAGCATCCGGATGCGGCGGGTGACAACATAGGTGCCGCCGCGCATCCAGGCCTGGTCGCCGTCGGCGCCGACCCAGACGAACCTGTTCAGGCGGGCGGTGTCCTCCCGTTTGATGTTGTTGGTGCCGTCCTTGAAGCCCATCAGGTTGCGTGGCGTGGCCTGACCGTCGCTGGTGGTGCTGGTTCGGCCGAAGCCGAGCTGGAACCAGCGCAGCACGGCGGTGCCCTGGGCGAGGCGGCGCAGGTTGCGCACGGCGTGGAAGGCGACCTGCGGATCGTCCGCGCAGGCCTGGATGCACAGATCGCCGTGGCTGCGCTGCGGGTCGAGGTTGTCGCGCGGCATGGCCGGGATGTCGACGAGGGCCGCCGGGCGCCGCGCGGCCAGGCCGAACCGGTCGTCGAACAGGCTCGGCCCGACCCCGAAGGTTATGGTCAGGTTTCCCGCGGTGAGGCCGATCGCCTCTCCGGTGTCCCGGGGCGGCGACTGCGGCGCGGCCTCGTCGTCGGCGACGGCCTGGCCGGCAGCCATCCGGGCCGCCGCCGCGCTCCAGCCGACCAGCAGATCGCGCAGCGCGGCGCGATCCACCCCGACGGAGACGTCGAAGGCGGCGAAGGCGAGTCGGTCCTGCGCATCGGTGATGATCCCGGCCTGGCGCGCGCCGTGAAAGGGCACCAGGCCAGGCGGGGGCGACGAGGAGTCCGCCGACAACCCGTCGTCGGAACAGCCCGCCACCGCCGCGGCGCCCGCGACCCCCGCCCCGGCGAGCCCCGCGGCGCCGAACAGCGCTCGCCGACGGGACACGGTGAACCGCTCGACCATGACCTGCTCCTGTTCGTGCCGGGCCGAACGTGTCACCGTCCGGCCCCTGGCCTGTTGCTGCGACATCCGCCGACGACCGTCGGCCAGCCGACCGGGCTGGCCGACGGTCGGGCTAGCTGACGACGATGCCGGCCACCTGGGACAGCGGCTCGGCGAGTGCGTCCACCGCCTGGGACAGGGTGCGACGCTGCGGCTCGGTCACCGAGTCATAGGACACGTAGCCGTCGCCCTGCCGGTACGGCTTGAGCGCCTGGTACATGGCGGTGAACCGGGTGCGCACCGTGGTCGCGAGCTTGGGGTCGAGCGTCCTGAGGGCCGGCTCCAGCAGGCTGAACGCCTTGTCGGCACCCTCGACGTTGCCCTGCATGTCGAGCAGGTCGAGCTTGCTGTAGCGCTCCTCCTCGCCGGTGATCTTCGACTGGCCGACCTCGTTGAGCAGCTCGGTGGCGCCGTTGGCGATCTGCGCGGGCTGGAAGGAGACCGTCGCCACCAGCGAGTTCAGCTTGCCGACGTCGGTGTTGAGCTGGTCGGCGACCGTGCCCAGGCCCGCGATCGACCTGTCGGCGAAGATCGCCTTTTCCAGGCGGTGGAAGCCGGTCCAGGTCGCCGGGTCGGGTGCGTCGTCGGCGCGGGCGTCGATCGCCGGGTCGAGGTCACCGAAGGACTCGGCCACCGGCTCGATCCGCTCGTAGTTCAGCCGGGGCGCCCCGTACAGCGTGGCGGCCTGGTCGAGGTCGCCGGCCTTCACCGCGGCGACGAACGTGCCGGTGTTCTTCACCAGCTCCGCCACCTGCTGGCGGACGTAGGTGGCATACCCGGTGGTGGCGGTGGTCAGCGCCGTGGTGACCGCGGGGCTCAGCGTCGAGGCCGGGGCGGCGCTCGACGCCGCGGTCACGGCGAAGTCCACCTTCTCCGGGCCGGAGCCACCGGGGCAGTACAGCTGGTAGCGACCCTCCTTGACGTTCAGCGAGAACGTCCCGGAAAGCCCGGGCGCAATGTTCTCCTTCTCGCCGAGGATGGTGTCGCCCTTCATCAGCTCGGCTTCGGTGACCGCGCCCGTGTCCTTGTTCACCACCTTGAAGGTGACCGGGCCCGCCGGGATGCTCGACACGCTGGGCGAACAGCCCTTGGAGGTCAGGGTGATGGTGACAGTCCGCTTTTCGCCGGACCCTGACCCGCCGGAACTGCCGGAATCACTTCCCCCGCAGGCGACGGCGCCCGTCGCGATGACTACGGCGATGGCGCTGTACGCGACTGGTGCGCGACGCACGTGGTGCCCCTATCTCGTTCGTCCACTGGTGCAATGGTTACCGTTGATCGGCTGTGCACGATCGACCGGCTGTTTACAGCTGTGGTGTCAGGTGACGTGGTGTCAGGTGACGCGGGGTGCGGTATTCGGGGAGCCGGCGGTGCTGACCGGCGATTCGGCGGCCGGGGGCCGGGTGGTCGGCCGCCGCCGCGCCGGCCAGGTGACGTACAGCAGCAGCGGCACCAGATAGACGAGCCAGGCGACCACCTCGGCGACCACCGGGCGCGGCTGCAGCCCCAGCACACCGGTGAGGACGCTGGCCAGCACCGTGCCGGGGCGCACCAGCCAGCTCAGGTCGACCGCGCGACCCTGGCCGACGTCGAGCCAGCCCGCCTCGTGCCCGGTGTGCGCGGCCGTGGCCAACAGGCCCGCGGCGATGACGACCAGGACGATGCCGGTGACCCGGAAGAAGCGGGCCAGATTGATGCGGACCCCACCGCGGTAGATGCCGAAACCGATGATCACTGCGACCAGCACTCCGAGCAGCGCGCCACCGCCGGCCGTGGCGGCGTTGTCGCTCGCGTTGAAGGCGGCGATGAGGAACACCGCGGTCTCGAACCCCTCGCGCAGCACGGCGAGGAAGGCCATCAACACCAGTGCCTGGGTGGAGCCCTTCTCCAGGGCCGACTCGGTGGCCGACTCGAGTGAGGCGCGCAGGTCACGGGAATGCCGGCGCATCCAGACGATCATGTAGGTGACCATCGCGACCGCGATGAGCCCGATGACCGTCTCCAGGCCCTCCTGCTCGCGCTGGGGCAGCTCGTGGTCCAGCACGTGCAGCCCGATCCCGACCGCGATGCACAGCAGCAGGGCGAGACCCACGCCGAGCCAGACCTGGCGCAGCGCGTCCCGGCGGTCGCGCTGGCGGAGGAAGGCGGCCACGATCCCGACGATCAGTGCGGCTTCCAGGCCCTCGCGGAGTCCGATCACAAATGTGGGAAGCACGGGCCTCCATCCGTCGTCGCCTGCGGGGTGGTCTGTCGATAGCGAAGTTCTGCGGTTAACCTCAGCTAAGTTAGGGCAACCTAAAGCGGTTGGCAAGAAGTCCTTCGCTCACTCTCGAGACCCGTTTGGTCACTGGCTTCGCGGTCGGCATCCCGGTCGGCGCGGCAGACCTCCCGGGGCGACTGCCGGGATCGACTGCCGGGATCGGTTGCCGCTCGGCGGGATCGGTCGGCGCCGCCGCGTCGCCGGCCAGCACTGCCGACTTCCCTACCGGCCGGGTCGGGAAGATGGACGGCGATGGTGCTGGCCCTGGCACTTGTCGGGAATCACAGTGCCGGCGGCGGTGGCCGCATCCGCCCGGCGGGCACCGCCGACCGGGGTCGGGTGACCGGCGTCCCGGCGAGTGGGTCCGTCGTGGCGCACCGCCGGGCTCCGACCGGACTCCGGACGGACTCCGACGCTGGCAGCGGACCCGCTGTTGCGTCAGAAAATAGCAGTATCGTCCGTAAATGCTGTTTCTGAGGTCAGAAACGACCGTGGATGAGGGTCCTCGGGCGTCCTCTGTGGCGGGTGTCGACGGTGGTGTGTCGTTCTCGCCGCGTCGCCGCCATCGGGCGGCAGTCACGCTCGGGCCATCTGTTGGAGTCGACGGGTAATCCCGTCCGGTAGCTGTGAACGCGCGTTGATGAGTGCTGCAGATGTCAACGAAATTAACCCGTTGTCTCGTGTATTGCAGCGGATTCCCATCTTCACGTGGGCGCGCGTACCCTTCGCCGGTATACGGCGGTGAACCGCTGGCGGGATGGCGCATTTCGTGGTCGGGTATCGGAGATGCCCCCGCTCGCGCGGTCGGCTTCGTGGCTGGTCGTCTGGCCTTCGATCCTGTGCCAGATGATGATGTACGGGAATGGGGATCGTGAGAGTCCCCGGATGACGGGCGGGCGTGGATCTCATGGCAGAGCACGATTCGGGGCATGCGGTCGGGGCGCAGCGGCGCGGGAGGGGTCGGGGATCAGGATGGGTCGGCGCGGGAGCGAGAGCGTGCCCACCGTGACCGAGCCGAGTGTGAGCGGGACGCTCCCGCCGATGGCGCGGCCCTTCGCGGCCGCCGGCGCACTCTTCTTCGACCAGGCCCAGCGGGTGCTGCTGGTCGAACCGTCCTACAAGCCCGGCTGGGACATTCCGGGCGGCTTCGTCGAACCCGGCGAGTCGCCGTACGCGGCCTGCGTGCGGGAGGTCGAGGAGGAACTCGGCATCACCCCGCCGATCGGCGAGCTGTTGGCCGTCGACTGGGCCCCCCGCCCGCGCGACGGTTGGCTCGAGGGCGAGATGCTGCTGTTCGTCTTCGATGGCGGCCTGCTCGCGGACGACTGGCGGGCCCGCATCCACCTCGACATGGACGAGCTCGTCAACTTCGCCTTCGTGTCGATCGGTGAGGTGGGTGCCCTGCTGCCGCCGCTGCACGCCCGGCGGGTCACCGCGGCCGCCCGGCTGCGGGGCACCTCCCGTCGGGCCGGCTATCTCGAGTACGGCGACGAGCGCCCCGCCCCGGACGCGCTCCGTCCGCCCGACGACACCGCCGTCACGTCCAGGCTGGGGTGACGTCCAGGCTGGGGTGACCGGCCGCCAGTCCGGGTAGACGTGGTCATCCGGCACACTTCACGACTCTGTGGAACCATTTCGGTACCTGGAGTTATGAAGTTGGACGCGTCTCCCGGCCCGGCCACGGCCCGTGGCGTGTCCCGATGCAGGGGAGGCCGCGTGCGTAGGTATCTGGCCGAAGGAATCGGAACGTTCGTCCTGGTCTTCGGCGGCGTGGGGACGGCGGTGCTGGCCGGCGACGTGATGGGCACCCTGGGGGTCGCCCTGGCCTTCGGGCTGGCGCTGCTGGTGCTGGTGTACGTGATCGGTCCGATCTCGGGCTGTCACGTGAACCCGGCCGTGACCCTGGGGCTGGCGTTGTGTCGCAAGATCGAGCCACGGCACGCGGTCGGCTACGTCGTGGCCCAGTGCCTCGGGGGCATCCTCGCCGCGGCCACGGTGTGGCTGCTCGCCGACTCGGGCCCGTTCGGGTACTCGGCCGGCACCCGGGGGCTGGGGGCCAACGGCTACGGCGCCCACTCGCCGGGCGGCTTCGGGCTGGGCGGGGTGTTCCTCGTCGAGGTGTTGCTCACCGCACTGCTGGTGTTCACCGTGCTCGGTGCGACCGACGTGCGGGCGCCGTTCGGGTTCGCGGGCCTGGCGATCGGCCTGGTGCTCACCCTGTGCAACCTGATCAGCATTCCGATGGACGGAACGTCGGTGAACCCGGCCCGCTCGCTCGGCCCGGCCGTGTTCGTCGGCGACTGGGCGCTCGGGCAGCTGTGGCTGTTCGTCGTGGCGCCCCTGCTCGGTGCGGGCCTGGCCGCCGCCGGCTACCTGGGCCTGCGTCCGGGCCCGCGGATCAGTGCGTCCACCGCGGAACGCGACCTGCCGCAGGAGTCGTTGCGGCGGATCGCCCAGGAGACCGCCCGGCTCATCCGCGGGGGAGTCGAGTAGCACCACGGTGCCGATCCAGCCGTACGCACCTACCAATCGATCAGTAGGTTTGGGGGTACGGCGACAACCGGGCGTACCGGATCCGGACGTGCTGGATCCGGACGTGCTGGATCGGAGAGTGAGCACCAGGATGCTCGAGCAGGCGTCCCCACCGACCCGCGGGTCGGGAGCCACGAGATCACCGGAAACCGGAACCACCCGGTCACCGGCGGATCCGCGGTCACCGGGGGACACGCGATCACGCATCCTCGCCGTTGCCAGCACTCTGTTCGGCGAACGGGGCTATGCCGGCACGTCGGTGCGGGACATCTCCGGATGCCTCGGTCTCACCAAGGCGGCGCTCTACCACCACTTCCCGTCGAAGGAGACCATCCTCGACGCGCTGCTCGAACCGTTCATGCTGGAGCTCGGGCGGCTGGCGGACCTGGTGCGCCAGACGCCACCGCCGAGCCCCGACCTGGTGATCGAGCGGATCGCCGAGGTGATGACGGGCGCCGGTGGGACGCTGCTCCTCCTGGTCGACGATCCCTCGATCATCCACCGGCGGATCGGTGAGCGGGACATGCTCTCGCTGCGGTGCATGCTCGTGCGGGTGCTGGCCGGGCCGGAGCCGTCGAGCGCCCGCCTGCTGCGCGCCCACTGCGCGATTGGCGCCCTGAAGGCCGGCATCATGCAGGGGGCCCTCGAACGGGCGATCGGCGGGCCGGCTGGCGCCTCGCCTGCGGCCCTGCGCCTGGTCACCAGCGAGGAACGGCGCGAGATCGTGGCGGCCGCCCTCGCGGCGCTCGGCAGCGAGGACCCCGCCCCCGGCCGGCCACCGGCGTAGGTCGGGATTCGGCCGGGCGCCGAAAGCCGGATCCCGATGATCGGCGACCGAAACCGTCAGGGTAACCACCCGGGGTAGTCCATCTGCCGGATGGTGTGGACGACAAGGCGACCGTCGGATATCGGTAATCAGGTGGATCGACTGGGTATCCGTTCGGGGGTCCCCTCGCCGGGGTAGCCACCGAACGTGCCGGAGTTGTCGTAGCGTTCGCCACATCCGGCCCATCGGCAGGCGGGAAGGGAGGTGATGTGTCGGATATCACGGAGCCTGGATTTACTGGTCGATGGCTCGCCCGTCGTGTTCGGTAAATCGTCGCTTTCGGTCGTCTTTGTGTCGGGCGGTAGGGTGTTGTCGTGTGGAGGATGGATCACTGCTGGGACGATGCTCGGCCGGACCGTCCTGCCTGCGTTGCCGGCCTGCTCGTCGCGGTGGGGAAGGCGTTCCGAATGTGCGCGGTTCCCGGATGGTCGAGGTTGCCGGGCCCGTTCGGGCCGGGGCGGCGACACGTCGTCGTCCGCTGCGGCCACGGGGCTGTGCTGCCCGTTTGGGCCGGTCGGGTACCGGTTCGTCCGCGCCCCGGCCGTCGCGGAATTCCATCCGCCGCAATGCGGTGAGAAATCACCGTAATAATCTGCCCATGAAGTGGTCGGTCTGTTCCTCGGAAGATCCCGAAACCGTCATGCGCCTGTTGAACAGGTCACGCACCCGGCCTTGACGGGGGTCACCTCCCGCCCGGAGAGGTATCACCCGGTAGTGAGTGTGATAGGGAGTGCGGAGTCACCCGCGGGGTTCCACCCACCCGATGTCGCCCATCTGACCATGGACGATCCGGCGATCGGACGGTGGAATGGAGGGGGCGGTCGACGCGCTCGCGCGGCGCTGCCGGTCCACCGTGGTCCGGAGTTCGACAGTTGATATCGAGTAGCTGTTCCGGTCGGTCAGGTCCCATGCCGGGGGCCACCATGACGATCCGGCAGATGAGTTCGCGCGATCGAACCACCTCGCGACGCGGGGCGAGATGAGTGGGGAAAGTAGTAGGTGACGTGCAACCAGTGCCCGCGGGGGAGAACTGCGTGAAAGGAACGACCGGAAGTGGTGTGTCATGAGCACACGGTCCCGGCCTGCTTTCCGTGACGGAGGGTTGACCGTTCTCGCCAACCGGGTCGCGCGTACCGGCGCGACCACACCGGCCTGGCCGCCGCGCACGGCGGTCATCACTGGCGCCTCGAGTGGCATCGGCCGGGAGACCGCGCTGCTGCTGGCCGCCGGTGGGTGTCGTTCGCTGCTTGTCGGCCGCAACGGCGCCGCCCTGGATGAGGTGGCAGCCGCCACCGAGAGTCACCGCATCGCCGTCGACCTGACCGCCGCCGGGTCGGAGCTCAGCGTGGCCTCCCGGGCCACCGAGCTACTCGGTGAGGTCGACCTGGTGGTGTGCTCGGCGGGGCTTGGCGCCGCCGGCCCGTTCGACACCATGTCGCCCGACGCGATCGCGCAGCTTGTCGCGGTCAACGTCCTGTCGCCAATGGCGCTGGTCAGGGCCATGCTACCGGCCATGCTCGACAGAGGGCACGGCCGCATCCTGATCGTCGGCAGCATCGCCGGATCCCTCGGGGTGCGGGGCGAGGTCGCCTACTCCGCCACGAAGGCGGCGATGGTCGGCTTCACCGACGCGCTGCGGGCCGAAGTCGGGCGGCGCGGCATTTCGGTGACGCTCTGTATACCAGGTGTGGTGGACACGCCGTTCTTCAACCGGCGTGGGGCGCCCTACGTGCGTCGCTGGCCGCGTCCGATCCCGCCGGCGCTCGTCGCCGAGCGGATGCTCGCGGCGACCGGGAAGGGACGCGCCGAGGTCTGGACGCCCGGGTGGCTGCGGGGTGCCGTCCGGATCCACGACGTGGCCCCGTCGATGTACCGGGGGCTGGCCGGGGTGTTCGGATGAGCCGCCGGCGCCCGACCGCCCGGGGGGCCCGTCCCGCTCCGGCCGCCCACCTGGTCGACTATCGGCGCTGACCCTCGATAGTCCGAGTCGCGGCGCCGGTCACGGCGTTCGCGCAGTCCCGATCCGGCACACCGCGCCCGGAGTGCGGACCGTCATCGAAGGAGAGGCGCATGACCGCTCTCGACGCCCCAACCGGACCACCCCGCACGGCTGCGCCGACGCGCACGACCGGACTGACCACGTCCGCCGACCAGCTGCTGCTCGCCGCGCCGGCGGAGAACTTCCCGGTCTCCCCGATCGTTCTGCCCGCGGCCGTGCGCACCCACTTCAACGCGCTGTACGCCTACTGCCGCTTCGTCGACAACCTGGGCGACGAGGCCGAGGGCGACCGGCTGGCCCTGCTGGACCGCCTCGCCGCCGACCTCGCCGTGATTTGGGCCGGCGGCGAGCCGGAGCTGCCCGTGCTGCGCCGGCTCGCCCCGACGGTGCGGGCCTGCGACCTGCCGGCCGAGCCGTTCGAGCGGCTGGTCGAGGCCAACCGGGTCGACCAGCTGGTCACCCGGTACGAGACGTTCGACGACCTGGTGCATTACTGCACGCTGTCGGCTGATCCGGTCGGGCGGATGGTGCTCGGCGTGTTCGGCCTGGCCACCCCCGACCGGGTCGTGCTCTCCGACCGGGTCTGCACCGCGCTGCAGCTGGTCGAGCACTGGCAGGACGTCGCCGAGGACCTGGCCGCGGGGCGGATCTACCTGCCGCGGGAGGACCTGGACGCCTTCGGGGTGACCGAGGACGACCTGCGCGCCCCGCACGCCGGCCCCGCCGTGCGGCATCTGATGGCCTTCGAGGTGACCCGGGCCCGCGCGGTGATCGACGCCGGTGCACCGCTGGTGTCGATGGTGCCGGGCCGGTTGCGCCTGGCCCTGGCCGGCTTCGTCGGTGGCGGCCGGTCCGCCCTGGACGCGATCCGGCGGGCCGACTACGACGTGCTCGGTGGCCCGCCGAAGGCGCCGAAGCCGAGGATGGCCGGCTCCGTGCTGGTCGCCCTGGCCCGTTCCGCCGCCCGTGGCTCCGGTGCCGCGGCCCGCACCGCCGCCGCGGTGGCCAGCGCTACCAGCGCTGGCGGCCTGCCATCCCGACCGTCGGCGCCCGGCGCCGCGCGATCCGCTGCCACCGGGGGGAGCCGATGAGCACCGAACTACCGCACACCGTCCGCCGGCCAACCGTCCTCGAGGCCTACGCCTCCTGCGAGGCGCTGACCCGCGAGGCGGCCCGCAACTTCTCCTACGGCATCCGTCTGCTGCCGCCGGACAAGCGCGGTGCACTGTCCGCCGTCTACGCCCTGTCACGCCGGCTGGACGACATCGGTGACGGCGACCTGCCCGATGCCGAGAAGCTCGCCGGCCTCGCCGAGGTCCGGGCCGAGGTGAACGACCTGGGTGAGAACAGTTCCGACGACCCGGTCTACATCGCGCTGGCCGATGCCGCCCGCCGCTTCCCGATCCCGTTGGAGGCGTTCATCGAGCTTGCCGACGGGGTCGAGAGCGACGTCCACGGCACGACGTACGAGACGTTCGACGACATGGTCGGCTACTGCCGCCTGGTCGCCGGCACCATCGGCCGGCTGTCGCTGGGTATCTTCGGCACCGAGCGGGCCGCGGCCGACCGCGGCGCCCCCGCCGTCGCCGACGCCCTCGGCGTGGCGCTGCAGCAGACCAACATCCTGCGCGACGTCCGCGAGGACCTGCTCGGCGGCCGGATCTACCTGCCCGGCCAGGAGCTGAAGGACTTCGGCGTCGACCTCACCGTGGACGCCAGCGGACGCCTGGGCGGCCCGGAGGTGGCCCTGCTGGGGTACCTCCGGTTCGCCGCGCAGCGGGCCGAGGACTGGTACGAGCGCGGCATGGTGCTGCTCGACCTGCTCGACCGGCGCATGCTCGCGGCGACCGGGTGGTCGGCTGGGCGTCCCGCTTCGATGCGATTGCCGAGCTCGTTGTCACCGC
>NZ_JAMQQG010000320.1:6746-23727 GCF_023716925.1 Frankia sp. R82 | reverse complement strand
GCCGGCGGTCGCGGGCGCGGGCGGCGCACGCCCGGTGGCGGCGCGGTGAAGAAGGCGAACGGGTCGCGGTCCTGCACGGGGCGGCCGGTGTTCACCGCCCGGGAGATGCGGTCCCAACGAAACCACCGCGGCCCCCGCCGTTCGAGGCACCAGGCCAGCAGGTACCACTGGCCGGCGGTCAGGGCCAGCAGCGCCGGTTCGATCTGCCGCCCCACCGTCCGGCTGCCCACGGCGTCCTGATAGTCGATGACGAGGACCTGGCCGGCGCGTAGCGCCTCCTCGATCGTGACGGCCAGCGGGGTGCGCGCGAGCGTCGGCGAGCTGGTGGCGGAACCCGCAGCCCGCTCGGCCACCAACCGCTGCTGGGTCGGCGGCAGGCTGTCGAGCAGCTTCTCCAGCGCCGCCGCCCCATCGCGGGTAAGCGGCCCGCCACCAGCACCGGCCAGCGCCACGGCGGCGGCGCCGGCCTGCCCCTGGGTGAAGGTGACGGGCGGCACCGTCGCATGCTGGGCGAGTACGTAGCCTCCGCCCGGCCCGGAGATTCCGCCCACCGAGACGCCCGCCTTCTGCAGATCCAGGAGGTCCCGGCGAATCGTGCGGACGCTCACATCCAGCCGTGCTGCCAGGCTGGCAGCGGTGCGCCCGGCGGGTCCGGCCCGGCGCAACTCCTCGACAATCGCGGTCAGTCGATCTGGGTGCGGCATGTTCTTACGTTGACAGGGCAGTGTCGCGACTGGTGGCGAAACGGCCGGACTCCTACGATTTCCTCGTCCACCGCCCTCCCCGGCCACAACGGGCCGGGGGTCGACGGTCACGGGACGCGACGCGCGGCGCGGGCGGCCCCGACTCGGTAGGCGAATGTGGCGCGCCGAGGTGCGCCGTGATGTGTGTGATACTTGTCCATGCGGAGTCCGGAGATGTTCTTGCCGCGTCCGGCCGTGGTGTGACCCCGGTCTCCGTCGGCTGTTTGGGCGCTGCTTACGACGGTCGCTCGTACAGATTTAGTGGTCTGCCGATCCCATTCGAGAATCGGCGCCGCCCGAGTCGGTGCCAGGTCGCGAATCCACCCTTTTCTGGCGTGCCGAAGAATCGGGCGCGACTCGCCGTCGAACAACATGGAACATCTCCAGGACGTCGTTATTCTGGTGGCGATCGGTGACCGGGTCGAGGTTTCGGGCCTGGTCTACTTCCGTGCTCGCCGCGAAGTCGGCGGGTTCAGCTGCGCGTTGCGCCGGTTGCGACGAAATGCCGATTATCAGCACTTATTCTTTCTATGAAGGCGGATGATGCACAGTCTGTGCTCGGTTGTCGTGTCCCACGGCGGCTCGTCCCATCTGCACGAGCTGCTTACGGCCCTGCTTGCTGTCAGGGGGAGCAGGGTCGTCCTGGTGGAGAACGGTCCACTCGACCGGACCGCGGTTCCGGACGGCGTGCGCATCGTCGAGGGTCAGGGCAACGTCGGTTATGGCACCGCTGTCAACATCGCCGTCCGCCACATCGTGGCGGAGGGGTCGGCCACCGCAACGGCCGGGATGGCCGGCGAGACCGGGGGCAGCGGGCCCGAGTGGGTGCTCGTGGTCAACAGCGACGTGACGATTCCCGCGCAGACCGTGGCTGTTCTTCCCGATCTTCTTGCCTGGTACCCGCCGTCGGTCGATGCGGTCGGCTTTCCGTTTCTGGACACCCCTGACGGGCCGCCGGGACGCTCCCAGGCGGTCCTGCCAACCGCTCGGACCAATGCGTTCATCGCCGTGCGCGGCGAGGCCGCGGCGGTCGCCCGCTGGCCGCATCTGCGCTATCCGGTCGGTGCGTTCTTCGCGATCCGGGCCCGGACCTTCCTCGAACTCGGCGGGTTCGATCCGTCCTTCTGGATGTACTACGAGGAGACCGACCTGTTCGCCCGGCTGTACGCCAGTGGCGGCCGGATCGCCTGGGTCGACGACGAATGGCCGGTGGTGCACCTCGGCGGCGAGACGGTCGGGCGGTCCCCGCTGCTGCACACCGAACTCGGTCGCGCCGCCGCCGTCTACGCCCGCCGGCACCGCGCCACGGTCGGTCGCAGCTGGCCTGTGGTGCACGCCGCCCAGCTCGGCCTGCTCACCGTTCGCAAGCTCGTCACCGGCCGTCCCCACGACGCGCGCCGCGCGGCACGGATGCTGAACGGCCTGCTCGGCGGCCTGGCCCGGCCCTCCTGGGAGCCTGCGGTCACGTCCCGGTGGCAGGCGATCCCCGCCGCGACGCGCCTGCGCCTCGGCCAGCTTCCCCGTCCCCACCACGGGGACCACGAGGATGCCGGCCTGACGGCGGTCATCAGCCCCACGCCGACGGTGGTCACATCGCCGCCCAGCTCCATCCCGGCGATTCCGGCGCCGGCGGGTCCGGCCGACCCGGGCCGCGGCGCCGATCAGAACCTCGGCTCACTTTCCCGCCGGGCCCGACGCGGCTGAGCGCGATTCCCGGGGCCAGATGTCACCAGCCCCGGGCTCGCCACTCGGCGAGATGGGGGCGTTCGGTGCCGAGGACGGTGTCGTCGCCGTGGCCGGGATAGATCCAGGTGGTGTCGGGCAGCGGACCGAAGATCTTGGCTTCCAGATCGTCCATCAGGGTGGTGAAGGCGGCGGCGTCGCCGAAGGTGTTGCCAGGACCCCCGGGGAACAGGCAGTCGCCGGTGAACAGGTGTGGGGCGGCCGGGTCGGCGTCGTAGAGCAGGGCGACCGAGCCGGGGGTGTGACCGACGAGGTGGATCGCGCGCAGCGTGGCGCGGCCGACCGTGACCTCGTCGCCGTCGTGCAGTGTGCGGGCGGTCGGGACGGGGATCGCGTCCGCGTCATCGGCGTGGGCGAGGGTGGTGGCGCCGGTGGCGGCGACGACCTCGGCGAGCGCCTGGACGTGATCGGCGTGGCGGTGGCTGGTGACGACGGTGGCGAGGCCGGCCTCCCCGACGAGGCCGAGCAGGGTGGCGGGCTCGTTCGCGGCGTCGATGAGCAGCTGCTCGCCCGTGGTGGTGCAGCGCAGCAGGTAGGCGTTGTTGTTCATCGGGCCGACGGCCACCTTCGTCACGGCCAGGCCGGGCAGTGCGCGGGTGTCGGCCGGGCCGCCGACGGTGACCTGCCCGGTGTACGCGTTGCTCATCAGGGGCCTCCTGCCGTGGGGGCGGAACATTGCCTGGTGACGGGTGGTTGGCGTCTCTCGGGTGGGTCGTGCCGCCGCAGTGGACATTCTGCCGTGCGGGGCCGCGCGGATCGAGCTGCTGTGCGGCCCGGGCGTTGGGTGGGATCAGGTGCTGTGCGGCAGCTGGTCCCCGGGCCGCGGTGGCCACGGCAGAAGTGTCGGACGTCGTCCGTAGCATGGCCACACTCGACCAGGTGTGCAGTTTCGGAAGATCATGAGGGATCGACGATGGCCGACCGTCTTGTCGTGCGCGGCGCGCGTGAGCACAACCTCCGCAACGTCGATCTTGACCTGCCTCGGGACGGGCTGATCGTCTTCACTGGGATGTCGGGGTCGGGCAAGTCGAGTCTCGCCTTCGACACGATCTTCGCGGAGGGGCAGCGGCGCTACGTCGAGTCGTTGTCGGCGTACGCTCGCCAGTTCCTCGGCCAGATGGACAAACCGGATGTGGACTTCATCGAGGGCCTGTCCCCGGCGGTGTCCATCGACCAGAAGTCGACCTCACGCAACCCGCGGTCCACCGTCGGCACGATCACCGAGGTGTACGACTACCTGCGACTGCTCTACGCTCGCGCAGGCCGCCCGCACTGTCCGAAATGCGGTCGGCCGATCGCCCGGCAGACGCCCCAGCAGATCGTCGACCGGCTGCTCGAACTGCCCGAGGGCACCCGCTTCCAGCTGCTCGCCCCGGTGGTGCGCGGGCGCAAGGGCGAGTACCTCGATCTGTTCGCCGAGCTGCAGAGCTCCGGTTTCGCCCGAGCCCGGGTCGACGGCGATGTCGTCGCCCTCACCGAGGCGCCGAAGCTTGCCAAGCAGCGCAAGCACACCATCGAGGTCGTGGTCGACCGGTTGGCGGCGAAGGCGTCGGCCAAGCAGCGCCTGACCGACTCGGTGGAGACGGCGCTGCGCCTCGGGGGCGGCCTGGTGCTCGTCGACTTCGTCGACCGGCCCGTCGACGATCCCGAACGCGAGCGGATGTACTCCGAGCATCTCGCCTGCATGTACGACGATCTGTCGTTCGAGGAGCTGGAACCGCGGTCGTTCTCGTTCAACTCGCCCTACGGTGCCTGCCCGGACTGCTCCGGCATCGGTACCCGCAAGGAGGTCGACCCGGAGCTGGTCATCCCCGACCCGACGCTGTCGTTGGCCCAGGGGGCGGTGGCACCGTGGGCCGGCGGCCACAACAAGGAGTACTTCGAGCGGTTGCTCACCGCGCTCGCCGAGGACCTCAGCTTCCGGATGGACACCCCCTGGGAGGGCCTGCCCGAGCGGGCCCGCAAGGCCGTGCTGCACGGCAGCGGGGACACCGAGATCCACGTCGGCTATACCAACCGATACGGGCGTAAGCGGTCCTACTACGCCTCCTTCGAGGGAGTGATCGGTTTCATCGGCCGGCGGCACCGCGAGGCCGAGTCGGACAGCAGCCGGGAGCGCTACGAGGGCTACATGCGTGATGTGCCGTGCCCGGCGTGCCGCGGCGCGCGGCTCAAGCCCGAGTCGCTCGCGGTCACCCTGGGTGCAAGATCCATCGCCGAGGTGTCGGGGATGGCGATCGGGGAGTGCGCGGACTTCCTGCGCGGCCTCGAGCTCACCGAGCGGGAGCAGGTGATCGCCGGCCGGGTGCTCAAGGAGGTCGACGCCCGGCTGTCGTTCCTGCTCGACGTCGGCCTGGACTACCTCTCCCTCGACCGGGCCGCAGGGACGCTCGCTGGCGGGGAGGCGCAGCGTATCCGGCTCGCGACCCAGATCGGTTCCGGCCTCGTCGGCGTGCTGTATGTGCTGGACGAGCCGTCCATCGGCCTGCACCAGCGGGACAACCGGCGGCTCATCCAGACCCTCGAGCGCCTGCGTGACCTCGGTAACACGCTCATCGTCGTCGAGCACGACGAGGACACGATCCGCGCGTCCGACTGGGTGGTCGACATCGGCCCCGGTGCCGGCGAGCACGGTGGGCGGGTCGTCGTGTCCGGGCCGGTGGAGCAGCTGCTGGCCAGCGAGGAGTCGATGACCGGCGCCTATCTGTCCGGTCGCCGGCAGATCCCGGTACCCGACATCCGCCGGATGCCGACGAAGGGCCGGGCACTCACGGTGCACGGTGCCCGGGAGCACAACCTGCGCGACGTGACGGTGTCGTTTCCGCTTGGCTGTTTCGTCGCCGTCACCGGCGTGTCCGGCTCGGGGAAGTCGACGTTGGTCAACGACATCCTTGCGGCCGTGCTCGCGAACCGGCTCAACGGCGCCCGCGAGGTGCCTGGCCGGCACCGCACCGTCAGCGGCCTCGAGGAGCTCGACAAGGCCGTGCGGGTCGACCAGTCAGCGATCGGACGCACCCCACGGTCGAACCCGGCCACCTACACCGGTGTGTTCGACCACATCCGCCGCCTGTTCGCCGAGACCACCGAGGCGAAGGTGCGCGGCTACCAGCCCGGGCGGTTCTCGTTCAACGTCAAGGGTGGTCGCTGCGAGGCCTGCTCCGGTGACGGCACGATCAAAATCGAGATGAACTTCCTGCCGGACGTGTACGTGCCGTGTGAGGTCTGCCATGGCGCCCGCTACAACCGGGAGACCCTGGAGGTGCACTACAAGAACCGCAGCATCGCCGAAGTGCTCGACATGCCGATCGAGGAGGCCGCCGAGTTCTTCGCCGCGGTGCCGGCGATCGCCCGTCACCTGCGCACCCTCAACGACGTCGGGCTCGGCTACGTCCGGCTCGGCCAGTCGGCGCCGACGTTGTCCGGTGGCGAGGCGCAGCGGGTCAAACTCGCCGCCGAGCTGCAGCGTCGCTCCACCGGGCGCACCGTCTACGTTTTGGACGAGCCGACGACCGGGCTCCACTTCGAGGACATCCGCAAACTGCTCGGAGTGCTCAGCCGGTTGGTCGACGCCGGGAACACCGTCATCGTCATCGAGCACAACCTCGACGTGATCAAGACCGCCGACTGGATCATCGACATGGGCCCGGAGGGCGGCACCGGCGGCGGTCGGGTCGTCGCGCAGGGCTCACCCGAAAGTGTGGCTGCAGTCGCCGAAAGTCACACGGCTCTGTTCCTGCGTGAGATTCTCGGCGACCGGCTCACCGGATCGAACGGCGCGGGCGGCGGCGGTGCCGGCCGGGGGGTGCGGCGTGAACGCGTCGCCGAGGCCGCGGCCCGCTGAGGCCGCGATCGCCGCATCGGCCGGCCGCCGGCCGGCTGGGTCCCGTGGCTGTGCGGACTGGGTGGGCCGGCGGGGTGCCGGGTGGACGGTCAGTCCTGCAGAAGGTCTGCGAGCACGGTGTCCAACTCCTGCTCGGTGTGCTCCTGACCGGTGGGTACGAGCCGTTCGGTGCGGTCCAGGAAGCGACGCAGCGGCGCCGTGGCCAACAGGACCACGGTGTTCTTCTCGCCGTCGGCCAGGTCGAGACGGATCTTGTCCTCGTTCGGGTCGGGGCAGATACGCACGTCGCCGTCCCCGACGGGGCGATCCAGGCCCGTGCGCAGCGCGTCGCGTGGAGCCACCCAGTTACCCTGCGGCAGCGCTGGGTGTTCCGGGCGGGACACGAGCGCCAGCGAGACGGCCAGTGGGTCACAGGCACGCCAGCAGATCTGGAACACCGTCACCCGCCCGCTGCCGGCGCCGTCGTCCACGACGAACTCCGTGGTGACGTCCTTTCCAAACACGCGCTGGCTCCCTCGGTTCGCCGTCCGGTGTGTCGAGGGTCGCAGCCCTGCGCCCCGGGCGCCAGCGGGCCAGCCCCGAACACCGGAAGGTATGGATGTGATCACTTTACGTCCTGGATTCCCGGCGTGCCGTCGGACCGTCCGCGGGCCGGGGAACGGACCCCCGCCGACCAGGGTGCACGCTATGCGTGATGAAATGGTTACGTGCAGGTGTCGCTCGTCCAGGATGATGGTCGCCGTAGGCTCGGTTCATGGCTGATCCGGCGTCCTACCGGCCTGCGCCGGGGTCGATCCCCGAGACTCCCGGCGTCTACCGCTTCCGTGACGAGCACGGCCGTGTGCTGTACGTCGGCAAGGCCAAGAACCTGCGCGCCCGGCTCGCGAACTACTTCGCGGCCCCGCACACGCTGCATCCCCGCACCCAGCAGATGGTGCGCACCGCCTGTGCCGTCGAGTGGACGGTGGTCACCACCGAGGTCGAGGCGCTGCAGCTCGAGTTCACCTGGATCAAGGAGTTCGACCCGCGGTTCAACGTCCGCTACCGCGACGACAAGAGTTATCCGAGTCTCGCCGTGACCCTTCACGAGGAGTTCCCGCGACTGCAGGTCATGCGGGGGCCGAAGCGCAGGGGCGTGCGTTACTTCGGGCCGTATGTCCATGCCTGGGCCATCCGGGAGACCCTGGACCAGTTGCTGCGGGTGTTTCCGGCCCGGACCTGCTCGACCGGGGTGTTCCGGCGGGCCAGCCAGGTGGGTCGACCGTGTCTGCTCGGCTACATCGACCGGTGTAGCGCGCCGTGTGTCGGGCGGGTCGACGCCGCCGAGCACCGGGCGATCGTCAACGACTTCTGCGACTTCATGTCCGGCCAGACCGGCCGGTTCCTGCGTCGTATCGAGCAGGACATGCGGGTCGCCGCAGCAGCCCAGGAGTACGAGCGGGCCGCCCGGCTGCGCGACGACGCCGGCGCCCTGCGTCGCGCGATCGAGAAGCAGGCGGTCGTGCTCCCCGACGGCACCGACGCCGACGTGATCGCCTTCGCCGAGGACGAGCTGGAAGCCGCGGTCGCGATCTTCTACGTCCGTGGTGGGCGGGTCCGCGGCCAGCGCGGCTGGGTGGTCGACAAGGTCGAGGACGTGACCACCGCCGACCTCGTCGAGCAGTTCCTCACCCAGGATTATCTCGACGGCATCACCCCACCCGCCAGCACCGACGCCGCGACCAGCAGCGACCCCAGCGCCGCGGGCACGGTGGCGCCGCAAGGCGCTGCCCAGCCCCTCGGCGGGCACGGGGTGCGAGGGGACGCCCGCCGGCCCACCGGGCTCGCGAGTGTGGACGTCGAGGGTGCCGGCGTCGCCCGCGAGATCCTGGTGCCGGTCCTGCCTCCGGATGCGCAGGCCGTGACCGAACTGCTCACGGCGACCCGCGGCGGCCGGGTGGAGCTGCGGGTGCCCCGCCGCGGCGACAAACGCACCCTGCTCGAGACGGTGCAGCGTAACGCCAGTCAGGCCCTCGCCCTGCACCGCACGAAGCGGGCGAGCGACCTGACCGCTCGTAGTCGTGCGCTGGCCGAACTGCAGGAGGCTCTGGACCTGCCGGACGCCCCGCTGCGGATCGAGTGCTACGACGTGTCCAACACCCAGGGCACCAACATCGTCGCCAGCATGGTGGTGTTCGAGGACGGCCTGGCGCGCAAGTCCGAGTACCGCCGTTTCTCCATCCGTGGGCTCGCCAGCGGCCCGTACGACAGCCGGGCCGCGGACGGCGCCGGGCGGCATGGTGCCGCCGGAGCGGACGCCCGGGGTCAGGATGACGTCGCGAGCATGTACGAGACGATCCACCGGCGTTTCTCCCGATACCTCGCCGAACAGTCGCGGACCGGTGAGATCGCCGGCCTCCCGGCCAGCGCCGAGGGTTCCGCATCCGGGAGAGACGACCCGGATGCGACCGGTGGCCCGACGGTGTCGCGGGACGAGGCGGTGTCGCGGGACGAGGCGGTGTCGCGGGACGAGGCGGCCGGGGGCGGGCAGCCGATCGATCCGGATACCGGGCGTCCCCGCCGGTTCGCCTACCCACCGAACCTGGTCGTCGTGGACGGCGGGGCACCGCAGGTCGCGGCGGCGGCGCGGGCGCTGGCCGACCTTGGCATCGATGACGGCCCGGGCGGTGTGGCGCTGTGCGGGCTCGCGAAGCGCCTTGAGGAGGTGTGGCTGGCCGACAGCGACGAGCCAGTGATCCTCCCACGCACATCCGAGGGGCTCTACCTGCTACAACGGGTGCGGGACGAGGCACACCGCTTCGCGATCACCTATCACCGGCAGAAACGGTCGACAGCGATGGTGGCCTCCGTGCTCGACGAGGTGCCGGGGCTCGGCGAGACGCGGCGCAAGGCGCTGCTGCGGGCGTTCGGTTCGGTTGCGAAGATCCGGGCGGCCAGCGTCGAGGAACTTGCCCAGGTGTCCGGGATCGGTCCGCGCACCGCCGAGGCGATCGTGGCGGCCCTCGCCCGTACGGCGCCGGGGCAGCCCGCGGCGCCCACCCCGGCCGTCGACCCGGTGACCGGGGAGATTCTCGACAACGCCGACGCGGGACGGACCTCATGACCACACCGACCCTCGAGCTGGCGATCATCACCGGCCTGTCCGGCGCGGGGCGCAGCACGGCCGCCAAGTGCCTGGAGGACCTCGGCTGGTTCGTGGTCGACAACCTGCCGCCCGCCCTGCTGTCCACGATGGCCGAACTCGGTCATCGTTCCGGCGGTGCGGTCAGCCGGATCGCCGTCGTCGTCGACGTCCGCGGTCGCGCGTTCTTCTCCGATCTGCGGGCGGCGGTCGCGGCCCTGGACACCCGGGGCATGCAGCCACGGATGCTGTTCCTCGAGGCCAGCGACGACGCGCTGATCCGCCGGTTCGACCACGTTCGCCGGCCGCATCCGCTGCAGGGCGACGGCCGGGTCGTCGACGGCATCGGCCGGGAGCGCACACTGCTCGCGGAGCTTCGTGGGGAGGCCGACCTCGTGCTGGACACGACCGACCTCAACGTCCACGAGCTGCGGGCGAAGATCGACGCCGCCTTCGGTCAACCACGCACGCACCGGCTCAACGCCACCGTCGTCTCGTTCGGCTACAAGTACGGGCTGCCCCTGGACGCCGACCTGGTCGCCGACTGCCGGTTCTTGCCCAACCCGCACTGGGTGGAGGAACTGCGCCCCTACACCGGACGGGACCCGCAGGTCCGGGACTACGTGCTCGCCCAGCCGGGCGCGGCCGAGTTCCTCGACCAGTTCGCCGCGCTGCTGCATCTGATGGGGGAGGGCTTCGCCCGGGAGGGCAAGCGGTACCTGACGCTCGCGGTCGGCTGCACCGGTGGCAAGCATCGCAGCGTCGCCATGGCCGAGCAGATCGGCGCGCGCCTGGGCGCGGACGGCATCGGGGTCCGTGTGGTCCACCGCGATCTGGGACGGGAGTGAGCGTGACCCGTTTCGAGCAGCAGCACGATGCCCGGCCGTCCGCGCTGGACGACGCGGCCGGCGGGTGGACGGCGGCGGGTCCGGCGCCGGCGGTGGTCGCCTTCGGCGGCGGGCATGGCCTGGCCGCCTCCCTGGCGGCGCTGCGCCGGCTGACGGCGGCCCTCACCGCGGTGGTCACCGTCGGTGATGACGGTGGTTCGTCGGGGCGGCTGCGGGCCGAGCTCGGCGCGCTGCCGATGGGTGACCTGCGGATGGCGCTGGCTGCCCTCGCCGGTGCCGAGGGGGACCCGGCGGCCTGGACCGACCTGTTCCAGCACCGGTTCGGCGGGCCCGGTCCGCTGGCCGGGCACGCCGTCGGGAACCTGGTGCTCACCGGTCTCGCCGAGCGCACCGGGTCACCGGTGGCCGCCCTCGACCTCGCGGCCGGACTGCTTGGCGTGCGTGGCCGGGTGCTGCCGCTGGCGACGGCGGGCATCGACATCGTCGCCGACGTCGCCGGGCTCGATCCACGCGATCCCGAGGCGACCACCGAGGTGCGCGGGCAGGCCGCGGTGGCCACCACGACCGGCCGGGTGGTGGGGCTGCGCGTGGCACCGCCCGCACCGGTGCCCTGCCGGGAGGCGGTGGCAGCCGCCCGCGCCGCCGACTGGCTGGTGCTCGGCCCGGGATCGCTTTACACCAGCATGCTGCCGCACCTGCTGGTGCCCGGGATGCGCCAGGCGATCACCTCGGCCCGGGGGCGCACCCTCATGGTGCTGAACCTGGCCGCCCAGCCGGGCGAGACCGCCGGCTACACCCCACAGGCCCATCTCGATGCGCTGCGCCGGCATGTGCCCGGGCTGCGTATCGACGTGGTGCTCGCCGATCCGACCGCGGTACCCGATCCCGTCCCGCTTGCCGCCGCGGCCGCTCTGCTGGGCGCCCGCCTGCACCTGGCGCCGGTGCGGGTGCCGGGTGCGCCCGTGCACGATCCGATCCGGCTCGCTGCTGCCTTCCAGGCGGTGTTCGCGGAGGCAGATCCGCGGCATCCGGCCCGGCCGGCCCCCGCGGTGCCGGTCGGCGGGGCCGCCCGGTTCGGGTACCCCTCGTCTGGCGGAGCCGTCCGCCGGACCTCATCTGGTGAAGCCAAGGAGTGATCGGTGTGGCGGCGATGACGGCCACCGTCAAGGATGAACTGAGCCGGCTACGGGTCGCGAAACCCTGTTGCCGGCGCGCCGAGATGGCGGCGCTGCTGCGTTTCGGTGGCGGTCTGCACATCGTCGGGGGCCGGATCGTCGTCGAGGCCGAGCTGGACACGGGCGCGACCGCGCGGCGGCTGCGCCGGGAGGTCGCGGAAGTGTTCGGCTTCCCGTCCACCGTGGCGGTGCTCGCCGCGGGCGGACTGCGTCGTTCGGTGCGCTACATCGTGCGGGTCGAACGCGACGGGGAGCAGCTCGCCCGCTCCACCGGGCTGCTCGACCAGCGTGGCCGGCCGGTGCGTGGCCTGCCACCGCAGGTCGTCACCGGTTCGGCCTGTGACGCGGCGGCGGCCTGGCGCGGGGCGTTCCTCGCCCACGGGTCGCTGACCGAACCCGGGCGGTCCTGCTCACTGGAGGTCACCTCACCCGGGCCGGAGGCGGCGCTGGCACTGGTCGGTGCGGCCCGGCGGCTCGGCGTGCAGGCCAAAAGCCGCGATGTGCGCGGAGTGGACCGGGTGGTGATCCGCGATGGCGACGCGATCGGCGCGTTGCTGACCCGGATCGGAGCCCACGACAGCCTGCTGGCCTGGGAGGAACGGCGGATGCGCCGGGAGGTCCGGGCGACCGCGAACCGGCTGGCCAACTTCGACGACGCCAACCTGCGCCGCTCGGCGCGGGCGGCGGTCGCGGCCGGCGCCCGGGTGCAGGCCGCGATGCGTATCCTGGGCCAGGATGCCCCAGATCATCTGCTCGCCGCGGGACGGCTGCGCCTCGAGCACGCCCAGGCGTCGCTGGAGGAACTGGGCGCGCTGGCCGACCCGCCGTTGACCAAGGACGCGGTGGCCGGACGGATCCGCCGGCTGCTCGCGCTCGCCGACAAGCGGGCCAACGCTCTCGGCATCCCGAACACCGAGGCAAGCGTCTCCCCGGACCTGTTGGAGAACGCCTGAGTATCCACCGTCATTCGGGTTATATCGGTCATTCGGGTGGATATTTAGTGAGAATTGCGGCCCCGGTCGGTCCGGTCGGGTCCGGTCGGGACCATGCCTCGCAACGTCACGGCGCTCTGATCAACAGGCCCGGGCGACGATGGAATAATGTGCCGTGGATAGCACGATCGTGATCGCCCACAGGGGGCACAACGATGACCGTCGCCGGGGGCGTCCGGCCAGTGTCCGGCCCTGTCCGGGTCCGAGCCCGGTCGGGCCGGTCGGCGGGTCGTCGCTGGCCCGGGGGCCGTCCCGGCGCAGTGCGGGCCGGTCGGCCGCGGCGGGCCGGCGCCGCTTGGCAGCAGGTGGCCCGGGTGATGGAAATGCGGTCCTGTGTGAGGAGACCAACACCGCACGGTTCGGATTGCGGCCGATGATGTGCGAACTCGTTAGGCTCCTCCCTCGACAACGTCATACCGAACGACGTCATGACGCGACGGTGTCGTGACGGTCAAATCGACGAGACACACGACGGTAGGGAGAGTCCAGGACGTGGCGACAAGGGTGGGTGTCAACGGCTTCGGGCGGATCGGCCGTAACTTCTGGCGGGCGCTTGCGGCGAGCAAGCGGGACGACCTGGAGATCGTCGCCGTCAACGACCTGACCGACAGCAAGACCCTCGCGCATCTGCTGAAGTACGACACCACGCTGGGCACGCTGGCCGCCCCGGTCAGCGTCACCGAGGGTGGCATCCGGGCCGGCGACTCGTTCATCAAGGTGCTCGCCGAGCGTGACCCGGCGGCCCTGCCCTGGGGCGAGCTCGGTGTCGACATCGTCATCGAGTCCACCGGCCGCTTCACCAAGGCGGCGGACGCGGGCAAGCACCTGCAGGCGGGCGCGAAGAAGGTCATCATCTCGGCGCCGGCCAAGGACGAGGACATCACCATCGTCATGGGTGTCAACGACGACACCTATGACCCGGCCACGCAGCACATCCTGTCCAACGCCTCCTGCACGACCAACTGCGTGGCGCCGCTGGCGAAGGTTCTCGACGAGGCGTTCGGCATCGTCCAGGGTCTGATGACCACGGTCCACGCCTACACCAACGACCAGGTCATCCTGGACTTCCCGCACTCGGACCTGCGCCGGGCCCGGGCCGCCGCGCAGAACATCATCCCGACCACCACCGGTGCCGCCAAGGCCACCTCGCTCGTCCTGCCGCAGCTCAAGGGCAAGCTGGACGGTCTGGCCATGCGCGTGCCGGTGCTTGACGGCTCGGTCACCGACCTCGTCGCGACACTGGCGAAGCCGGCGAGCAAGGAGGAGGTCAACGCGGCGTTCAAGGCGGCCGCCGAGGGTCCGCTCAAGGGCTACCTGGTCTACACCGAGGACCCGATCGTCTCCTCCGACATCGTCAACACCCCGGCGTCGTGCACCTTCGACTCGCTGCTGACGATGTCCGCCGGCAACCAGGTCAAGGTCATCGGCTGGTACGACAACGAGTGGGGCTACTCCAACCGCCTGGTCGACCTGACCGCGCTGGTCGCCGCCCGCCTCTAGGCACCCCGCCGCCAGGCACAGAAAATCCGGATGCCCGCCGCCGGCCGCCCACCCGGCGCCGGCGGCGGCAGGTCCGGACCGGACCCGTGCTTCCTGGTGCCGCGGCAGTCCCCGGTCACTCGTTACCCATCACTGGTCACCCCACGGTCGGACCCGGCACCGCCGGACTCATCGTGGCCACCGCCTGTCCTTCGCCGCCGGCATCCCGGCCCGAACCCTGGAGTAACTCAGAGTGAGGACGATCGACGACCTACAGGTCGCCGGGCACCGTGTTCTGGTCCGCTGTGACCTCAACGTTCCACTGGACCGCTCGGGCGACACCCCGCGCATCACCGACGACGGCCGGGTCCGGGCGAGCCTGCCGACGATCGCCGCGCTGCTCGACCGGGGTGCGCGCGTGATCGTCACCTCCCACCTGGGCCGGCCCAAGGGCGAACCGGACGCGAAGTACTCCCTGGAGCCCGTCGCCGTTCGTCTCGGCGAGCTGCTCGGTCGCCCGGTCACCTTCGCCGGCGACGGCAGCGGGGACATCGCCGGCGTCCACGCCCGCAAGATTGTCGCGGGCCTCGGCGACGGCGAGGTCGCGCTGCTGGAGAACCTGCGCTTCCACCCGGGCGAGACCAGCAAGGACGCCGCGGTGCGGGCCGCGTTCGCCGATGAGCTGGCCGCGCTCGGTGAGTTCTACGTCGGGGATGCCTTCGGTGCCGTGCACCGCGCGCACGCCAGCGTCGTCGACGTGCCCAAGCGGCTGCCGCACGCCGCCGGCAGCCTCGTGCTCACCGAACTCGACGTGCTGCGCCGGCTGTCGCAGGACCCGGCCCGCCCGTACGCGGTGGTCCTCGGGGGCTCGAAGGTCTCCGACAAGCTCGGCGTGATCCGCGCCCTGCTGCCGAAGGTCGACTCCCTGTTCGTCGGCGGCGGCATGTACTTCACCTTCCTGGCCGCCCTCGGCCATGGTGTCGGCGCGTCGCTGCTCGAGGCCGAGATGATCGACACCTGCTCGGCGCTGCTCGCCGAGGGTGGCGACCGGATCGTGCTGCCCACCGACGTGATCGTCGCCGACCGGTTCGCCGCCGACGCCGCCACCCGCACCGTCACCGCGGACGCGATCCCCGACGGCTGGCTCGGCCTCGACATCGGTCCCGCCTCCACCGCCGCGTTCGCGGCCCGCCTCGCGGATGCCGCCACGGTCTTCTGGAACGGTCCGATGGGCGTGTTCGAGCTGGCTCCGTTCGCCGCCGGAACCCGGGGCGTCGCCGAGTCGATCGCCGCCGGTTCCGGCTTCTCCGTCGTCGGCGGAGGCGACTCGGCCGCCGCCGTGCGCACCCTGGGCATCCCCGACGCCGGCTTCAGCCACATCTCCACCGGTGGCGGTGCCAGCCTCGAGTACCTGGAGGGCAAGGCCCTGCCCGGCCTCGCCGCCCTGGACGTCTGAGCACCACCAACTCCGGGGGACAAGGACGACAAGGACGTGGCACCACTGGGACGTGGACGAGCCGACAAGGGCCGATCCGACAAGGGCCGATCCGACAAGGGCCGATCCGAGCGGGGCCGATCCGAGCGGGGCCGATCCGAGCGGGGCCGATCCGAGAGGGGCAAGGCCGTGAGCACCGAACCCACCACTGGCAGCGGGCGCCGGACACTGGTCGCCGGCAACTGGAAGATGAACCTCAACCACCTCGAGGCGATCGCGCTGGTGCAGAAGGTCGCCTTCGACCTGAAGCCCGCCGAGCTCGAGGCGGTCGAGACCGTCGTCATCCCGCCGTTCACCGATCTGCGCAGCGTGCAGACCCTCATCGACGGGGACAAGCTCGTCCTCGGCTACGGTGCGCAGGACCTCTCCGTGCACACCTCGGGCGCGCACACGGGGGACATCGCCGGTTCGATGCTGGCGAAGCTCGGCTGCTCGTACGTCGTCGTCGGGCACTCCGAGCGCCGAGCCGACCACCACGAGGACGACGCGACCGTCGCCGCCAAGGCCAGGGCCGCGTTCGCGGTGGGGATCACCCCGATCCTGTGCGTCGGCGAGGTCGAGGCGATCCGGGTCGCTGGCACCCACGTCGAGCACGTGCTCGGCCAGCTCACCGGTTCACTCGCCGGGATCACCGCCGAGCAGGCCGCCTCGATCGTCATCGCCTACGAGCCCGTCTGGGCGATCGGCACCGGCCGCACCGCCTCCGCCCAGGACGCGCAGGACATGTGCGCCGCCGTCCGGGGCAAGCTCGCCGACCTGTACGACGAGTCCATCGCCGCTGGTATCCGCGTCCTGTACGGCGGATCGGTGAAGGCGGCCAACGCCGGCGAGCTGTTCACCATGCCCGACATCGATGGCGGTCTGGTCGGCGGGGCGAGCCTCGTCGCCGAGGAGTTCGTCGGCATCGTCCGCAGCACCCCCGCTGCCTGACCTCCCTCCCGCCGTTCCGCCGTTCCGCCGTTCCGGCGCTCCGTGGGCCTCCGTGTCTGCGTGGGTACGGCGACCATTCCGCAAAGTCACGGAATCTTGCCGAGGCGGAGTGAAGATTCCGGCCCGCCGATCCTTCACTACGCCTCGGCAAGAATGGATCATGGCTTTCGGTTGCCCGTGACAGAGCCATTTTTGTCACAGTAAGTGGCGTATACGGCATGGAAGGTATCGGTCAGCGGGTGTCGGGGGCGGATGGGTGCGGGGGTGTTCTGGCGGGACGTCAGCCGGCCCCGAGGGTGGTCACTCTCCGATATGTCTGCGTGGAACGTGATGAGACGCCTACATTTCGACGGGCCAGGACCTACCGGTGGGGCCGGACCCGTGGAACGTGGGGTTGCCACGGTCGACGTACGCGGCAGGAGGCAGGCCGGAACACGGACAGACCCGGCCCGCGCGCCCGGTGACCTTGGGATGATCGTGTCGAGGGTTGTTCGATGCGATGTGGAGGGTTGGGGGGGGGGGGGGGGGGGGGGGGGCCGCGGGGGGGGGGGGGGGGTGGTGGGGGGGGGGGGGGGTGGGGGGTGTGGTGGGTGGGAGCGGCCCGGACCCTCAGG
>NZ_JAMQQG010000320.1:0-6736 GCF_023716925.1 Frankia sp. R82 | reverse complement strand
CCCCCCCCCCCGCCCCCCCCCCCCCCCCCGCCCCCCCCCCCCGCCCGGGCCCCCCCCCCCCCCGCCCCGCCCCCCCCCCCCCCCCCCCCCCCCCCCCCCCCCCCCCACCCCTCCACATGGGCGTTCGGCGTCCGTTCTCTCGACCATGTGTTTGCCGGTCGTGCCGCAGACCGGGCGGGCCGGCTGGTGGTGCGGGCTGGCGGACAGGGCGGGCCGGCAGACAGGGCGGGCTGGCGGCCGGCTGTGCGGTGGCCGATAACTGTCTGTGCGTTGGCCGGTGGGCGGATGGTGCGGTGGTGGGTAGTGCGCGCGGTGGCGCGATGGGCTGACCGGTGCGGTGGAGGGTTGCTGGTGGCGGGTGGGGCTGGTGGCCGGCGGGTGGGCGTGGTGGATCGTGCGGCGGCGGCAGTGTTGGTGGTGTGGTGGCTGGGAGCGGCCGGGAGCGTCTGGGGCGCGGAGGCGTAGCTGGTGTGGGTGGGTGAGGTACTTTCACTGAGTACCATCTCGCCTCGTCGCATCTGTCGGCTGTGGCCGCTGGCGCTGTGGCAGTCGGCTGTGACCGCGGGCCCCTGGCCGTCGGGTTGTGGCCGTCGGTTTGCGGCCGTCGGTCGGTGGCCGCTGGCACGGTGGCTGTCGGTCTTGTGGCTGCTGACGAGGCGAGATCTGATGTCGGCTGCGGCCCTGCCGTCGGCGGCGTCACGACTGATCGGGTGGCGGTGGTCTGTCGTCATCCCCTGGGAGCAGGAGCTGGTCCGAAATGACGATCGGTCTGTCGATCGCCCTGATTGTCGCGAGCGTCCTGATGATCCTGCTCGTGCTGTTGCACCGGGCGAAGGGCGGCGGTCTGTCGACGCTGTTCGGTGGTGGCGTGTCGTCCTCGCTGGGCGGGTCGTCGGTGGTGGAGAAGAACCTCGACCGATTGACGATCATCGTGGGCAGTGTGTGGTTCATCTGCATCATTGGTCTCGGTCTGCTGCTGAAGAATTGAACCCGCCGCGTGCTCGCCGCAGCCACCGCGGGCCGGCGGCGTCCCGATTCGCGGCTGTGGTCATCACCGCCGTGCTGGCCCTGGTCACGACCGCAGCGTGTGGCGGTGGCAGTGGAAGCGGCGGCGGTAGCGGGAGTGACGACGCGCCGATCTCCGCCACGCCCACGCCGAGCACCGCGGCCACCACGGCACCGGTCGCGAAGCCCGGCGGCACCCTGCGTCTGGTCACCGGGCAGATGCCCAGCGGTGATCCGGGGTGGGCGGCGACACCTGCCGAACAGGCGGTGGCAAGGCTCGTCACCCGCCAGCTCTACAGCTACCCGAGCGACGTCGATCTGTCCCGCTCGACGATCCCGCGTCCGGACCTGGCCGTGGGCGCGCCGATGGTCACCGAGAACGGCCTGGTGTACACCGTGCGGCTGCGGGCGGCGGCCCGGTGGGACACGCCGAACCAGCGTCGGATCACCGCCAATGACGTGGCCCGGGGCTTCAAGCGGTTGTGCACCCCGCCGGACCCGTCGCCGCTGCGAGGCTACTTCGCCGCGACGATCGTCGGGTTCCGCCAGTTCTGCGACGAGCTTGCCGCCACCCCGATCGCGGACGCGGCGGCGTTCGTCGAGAGCAACACGATCGAGGGTGTCGAGATCGTCGGTGACGACACGGTCGCCTTCCACCTGCTGACCCCGGTGAACGACTTCGTCGACGTGCTGGCCCTGCCCGCGGCGTCCCCGGTGCCCCTGGAGGCACTGTCCTATCCGCCGAACTCGCCGGATTACCTGCACAATCTGATCTCGGCCGGGCCGTACCGGTTCACCGGGTCACAGGACACCACGCCCGGCTACCGGCTGGCCCGCAACCCGTCCTGGAACGCCTCCTCGGACGGGATCCGCCGGGCGCTGGTCGACCACATCACGATCATCGACGGCCAGTCGTCCGAGACGATGCTGCAGGAACTCGAGACCGGCGACGCGGACCTGTCGCTCGATCCGGTGCTGACCACGGCGCGGGCCGAGGAGCTCGCCAAGGACAAGGACGACCGGCTCGCCATCGACGGGGTCGGTACCACGCTGGCCCTGACCGTAGGCCTGGACGGCCCGTCCGCGGCGGCGCTGCGGGAGCAGAGCATCCGACAGGCGCTGCCGTACTGCGTGGACCGGGCGGGCCTGGCCGACGCGCTCGGCGGACCGGAGTTCGCCACCGCGGCCACCGGGCTGCTGCAGGAACCGATGACCGGATACACCGCGCTCGACCCGTTCCCGAGCGCCGATGGCAGCGGTGACCCGCAGCGTTGCCGGCAGGCCCTGCGCACCACGCCCGGCGGGCCGGTGACGGCACTGTCCCTGCTGACCTCGGACAGCCCGGCGGACGCCGCGGTCGCCGAGGCCCTGCGGACGTCGTTCGCCCGCGCCGGGATCCGACTGGACATCCGGATCCGCACCGGCGATCGGTACGCCGCCGCAGCAGTCGCGCCCCGCGTTCAGTTCTGGGATCTCGCCCTGACCAGGATCACGCCGGCCTGGTATGGCGATGCCGGGCGAACCGTCTTCCAGCCGCTGCTCGACGAGACCTGGGTCGGTCCGCGTCCCGCCGACGGTGGCTACCGGGAGCTGGCCGCCGGTCGCCAGCTTGACGCCGCGCTGCGGGCGAACTCCGAGACCGACGAGGTTGCCGGCTGGGAGCAGCTCGAGCAGACCGTCGTCGCCAGCGCGGCGGTGATCCCGCTGGCCGTCGTGCACACCCCGGTGATGCACAGCGCCAACGTCACGACGTTCGCCATCGTCCCCTCAGTCGGCACCGCCGACCCGACCGCCATCTCCCTCGGCTCCGGCTGACCCGCCGGCCAGACCCGTCTGTGGTCTCGCACCGGCTGCTCTGCCGGACCCGCCGGAGCACCGTGGGCTGGTCCCGCGGGGCACCCCTGGCTGGTGGTCCTCGGGGGTGCCGGGTGGGGCCGGCTGGTGGACGGAAGTGATCGTTCGGGGTGTGCTGGGTCGGCTTGGGGTGGTCGGTGCATCCACGTCGGGCGGTGGCGGCCTACACTCCCCCCAGGACGTACCCGGAGGGACAACCGGGGGAGTGCCGGGAACGTCGGGCTTGCCCGGCCGGTCGTCGTCCCGCACGGTGACCAGTCACCGGGGCGGGGCGGGCCACGTCGGCGGGCATCGGCGAACTGCAATCCATGGGACGAGACGAAGGAGCACGCGGGCCGTGGCAGGTGGCAACGCCATTCGGGGGAGCCGGGTCGGGGCCGGACCAATGGGAGAGGCCGAGCGGGGCGAGACTGCACCCCGCCAGCGCATCTCCTTCTGGTGCGCGAACGAACACGAGACGAAGCCGTCGTTCGCCGTGGACGCGGCGGTACCCGAGACATGGGACTGTCCGAGCTGCGGCCTCCCGGCCGGCCGGGACCGGGAGAACACCCCCGCCCCGCCGCGCACCGAGCCGTACAAGACGCATCTCGCGTATGTCCGGGAGCGGCGCAACGAGAAGGACGGGGAGGCCATCCTGGCCGAGGCGTTGGCGAAGCTGCGGGGTGCCTCCTAGCTCCTTCGTGGCCGCAGGGCGGCTCGTCGCCGGCCGGTACCGACTCGGAGCCTGGCTCGGTGCCGGCGGGATGGGCACCGTCTGGCAGGCGCACGACGAGGTGTTGCGGGTTGACGTCGCGCTCAAGGAGATCCGTTTTCCGGCGGATCTCGACGCCGCTGAGCGGGTCGCCCAGGTGGACGCGGCGATGCGGGAGGCGCGCACGGCCGCCCGGCTGCGGAGCAATCCACACGTCGTCACGGTGCACGACGCCGTCGAACACGACGGCCTGCCATGGATCGTCATGGAGTACGTGCCGGCCGACACCCTCGCGGCCACCGTCGAGCGGCACGGCCCGCTGACCGTCGCCCGGGTTGCCGACATCGGCCTCGCGGTCCTGGATGCTCTCGTCGCCGGGCAGCGTCTCGGTGTGCTGCACCGGGACGTCAAGCCGTCCAACATTCTGCTGGCCCGCGACGGACGGGTGCTGCTGACCGACTTCGGTATCGCGACGCAGTCCTCCGATCCGACCGTTCCCGACTGTTCCGCCCGCGTTGACGACGGACCACTCGTCGTCGCCGCGGTGCAACGTCTGCTCAGCAGAGGTGGCACGCCGGCCTATTCGGCGCCCGAACGGCTGGTCAACGGCACGGCGACCCTCTCCGGTGACCTGTTCTCCCTCGGCGCCAGCCTGTACTTCGCCGTCGAGGGACATTCGCCGTTCGGCCGCGAGGACCTGCCGAGCACCGTCGGTGCCGTCGTCGGTGCCGAACCCCCCGAGTTCGTCCGCGCCGGGCCGCTCGCCCATCCGATCGCCGGTCTGCTGGCCAAAACCCCAGCGACCCGCCTCGGCGCCGAGGGCGCCCAGACCCTCCTACGCTGGGCCGGCGCGGTGCCCGGCGCCGACCCGGCGTCCGGTTTCCCGTCGGTGTCCGGTTCCGACTCGGTACCTGGTTCGGACTCGGTGTCCGGCTCCGTTGAGGCGTCCACGGGCACATCGGCGTCCACGGGCGTCCCAGTAATGACCGGCGGATCGGTTGGTCCGGCGTCCGGGACGGATTCGCGGGCGCGGCCGGGCTCGGGCCGGTGGCTGCTCGTGGTCGCGCTGGTGGTGGCAGCACTCGTGGCGGGCGGGATCCAACTGTTCGCCGCGTTCGGGCCTGGCTCCCACGTGGCTCGCCAGGCGCCGAGCACGACCGCCACCCCTGCCCCCGCAGTCACCCCCACACCCGCAGCCACCCGCGCACCGATGGTCACCCCCGTGCCGGGATCGGTGTCGACAGTGGTGACGGTGCCACCGGGCATGATCGGGAAATGGCAGGGCATGGTCCGCCAGGGCCCGATCACCTTTCCCCTGACGGTGACCCTGCAGGCAGGTCGGGGCGGTGAAACCGTGGGTACGGCCCGCAACCCACGGGACGGCTGCACCAGCGATCTGCAGCTGATCTCGACGGGGGCCGACGACGATCCGAGCAACCACGAGGTCCCGACCGGTGCCGACGGCCACAGCGTCACGTCTGCCCGGTTTCACGAGCGGCTCACCAACGGATCGCTGTCGTGCACCGCGGTGGACGTCGACGTGATGACCGTGCTGCCCGACGGGACCCTCGATCTCAGCTATTCCGCGTCCCTGCTGACCTCGTCCGGTCATGCGGTGCTGCGTCGAGAGAAAACCTAGTGCGCCGTCCGCGAACGTTTCAGGGACGGCCGTCGTAACCGGCCCGGCGGGGCCACATGACATTGATGGTCGGGATCGGCGGTCAGGCTTCGGGGTGACTCCAGCTGGGTGGTTCGTCGGCTGGGTCGCGCCGGCCGCGCCGCGCCGGCCGCGCCGCGCCGGTCGAGCTGGTCGAGACGGCGGGACGTGAGGTGTGGGCTGGGCGGGTATTACCAGGACCTGGGCGTTCGGCGTCCGCCCGCCCGACTGGAGGTGCGGTAATGGATCCAGACTTCCCGCTGTTGAGCGTATTTCTGTACATGTTGTGGTTCTTCGCGTTTGTGCTGTGGATCTGGCTGCTGGTTTCGGTGATCACGGACGTGTTCCGCAGTCACGACCTGTCCGGCTGGGCGAAGGCCGGGTGGACCGCGGCGATCATCGTGCTGCCGTGCCTGGGTGTCCTTGGCTATCTGATCGTCCGGGGCGGCAGCATGCACGAGCGCAACCGGGCGGCCGCCGAACAGAACGAACGCGCCTGGCGGTCCTACCTGCGCGAGGCGGCCGGGACGAGCCGGGCCGACGAACTCGGCAAGCTCGCCCATCTGCATGATCAGGGCATCATCTCGGATGTCGAGTACGAACGCGGCAAGACGAAGATCCTCGCCTGAGCGGGTCCGTCCCGACCTGCATGCGTCCGTTGCGACCTGAGCCGGTCGTCTTGCGACCCGAGTTCCCGGGTCGCGTGCCACCCGGTGGCGGGCAGGGCCTCTGGCCCCACCGGCCACCGGGTGTCTGACGGATCAGCCGGCCGCCGGGAGACGAGAGCCGGCCGCCGGGAGACGGGATGTGGCTGCCCGGTCGGCCAACCACAAGGTGCGTTCCCGGCCGACGGCACCGGTCGCGGGAACGGCGATCGGGCCGGCGCCGGAGAACGCCGCGGCGACCGCCTCCGCCTTTTCCTCGCCAGCGACGATCACCCACACCTCGCGGGCCGACTGGATGGTCGGCAGGGTCAGCGAGATGCGCAGGGGCGGCGGCTTCGGGCTGTTCGCGACGGCCACGACCGTCTCGGTGGACGTCACCCCGGGCAGGTGCGGGAACAGCGACGCGACGTGCCCGTCCGGGCCGAGTCCGAGCAGCACCACGTCGAAGACGGGCACGCTTGCCCCGGGCGCGGCCCGGCTGGCGAGCAGCTTGGCGTACTGCGCCGCGGCGGCGTCGGCAGCGGCGAGGTCGGCTTCGCTGCCAGCGGTTGCCGTGGCGAGGTGACCCATCGGGAAGACCCGGTTGGGATCGACCGGGATGTGTTCGAGCAGTGCCTCCCGGGCCTGCCGATCGTTGCGGTCGGGGGAGTCGGCCGCGACGAAGCGCTCGTCTCCCCACCACACGTCGACCCGGGACCAGTCCACGGCGTCGAACGCCGGACTGGACCGCACTGCGCGTAGCAACGCAATGCCGATGCCGCCGCCGGTGAGCACCACGGAGGCTTCCCCGCGGCAGACGATCAAAAGACCGGCGGCAGGCAACGATTTCCCGATCCAGCCGCGAGCCGTCCACCCTGCCGATTG
>NZ_JAMQQG010000319.1 GCF_023716925.1 Frankia sp. R82 | reverse complement strand
CCCCCCCCCCCCCCCCCCCCCCCCCCCCCCCCCCCCCCCCCCCCCCCCCCCCCCCCCCCCCCCCCCCCCCCCCCCCAGGTCGGGGTGGGTCAGGCCTTGAGCAGGTCCGCGATGTTGCCGAGGACCGTGATCGCGCCGTTCTTCACCTGGTACACGTACACGTTCGAGCCCTTGACCTCGCCGTTCGACTCGAAGGAGACGGTCTTGGTGATGCCGGCGTAGTTGACGCCGGCGAAGGCCTTGAGCACCGACTCGCGGCTCACGTCGCCGTTACCGAGCTGCTTGAAGACGCTGGCCAGGGCCTTCGTGGCGTCGTAGGCCTCACCGGAGTAGGTGCCGGGCTTCGCGCCCTTGTTGACCTTCTTGAAGGACTCGACGAACGCCGCCGCCTTCGGATCGGAGTTGGCGTCCCCGCAGGGGCAGGTGAGGTAGGCGCCCTCGGCCGCGGCGGTACCGGCCTGCGCGACGTACTGCGGGTCGTTCGACCCGTCACCACTGGCGATCTTGCCGGTGAAGCCCTTGTCCTTGAGCGCCTTGGTGAGCAGGGCGAGCTCGGCGTAGTAGCCGGAGTAATACAGCACGTCCGGCTTGGCCGCGATGATCTTCGTGGCTTCGGAGGTGTAGTCCTTCGTCGGGTTGATGCCGTCGTGAACGACCTCGACGCCCTTTGCCTTGAGCTCGGGCTCGAGTGCGCCCGACAGGCCGGTGCCGTACTCGCTCTTGTCATCGAGGGAGTAGACCTTCTTGGCCTTCAGCACCCCGGCAAGGTAGTCCGCGGCGGCCTTGCCCTGCACGGTGTCGGGCGCGATGACTCGGTAGAACGTCTTGAAGCCCAGCGTCGTCAGCGCCGGGTTGGTCGCCGACGGGCTCACCGACAGCAGGCCGGCCTGTGTGTAGGCAGGCTCGCTGGCCTTGGTCGCACCGGAGAACATCGGCCCGACCACGGCGACGACCTTGTCGTTGTCGATCAGCTTCTGGGCCGCCGTCGGGCCCTGATCGGGCGAGCCGGCGTCATCCGACTCGACCAGCTTGAGCTCGAACGGCAGGCCCGCATCGGCATTGACCTCCGCGATCGCGGTCCGGACCCCGTAGAGCGCGTTCAGGCCAAGCTGCTGGTTGTCCCCCGAAAGCACGCCCTGGAAGCCGATGGTGATCGTCTTCTTGCCGCTCGAGGACGAGTCGTCCCCGCTGCTCCCACAGGCCGCGGCCGACAATGTCACCGCTGTGGCCAGGGCGATCGCTCCCAGAAGCGGGCGCCTACCCATCCATGTCCTCCTCCGGTCCATCGGGTGCGACTCCGCTGCCGCCCCGTCACGCTGCCAGCTACTCCCGGTCGCGAGCGGCGCTCGCGACCGGGACACGCCACTACCCGCTAGGGGACGCACCCGCGATGACCTCAACCGGATCGTCGGACGGGAACACCGTCCTTCGAAACCTGCCGACCGACCACTGCGCACGCCCACTGGAGATGGCGGCAACGTAGTCCTCCGAGCAGATCGCCCGAAAGTAGCCCAACAGGTTGTTACACCGACGACACATTGCTGCGGCTTAGGCGCGCCGCCGGCAATCTTGCCAGCCTCTTCACGCCCAGGCCGTCCGCCCAACGCAACCAGCTGAAAATGCGACAACGTACGCGTCCGGTCTGGCGGCCCGGCGATTCGACGGCCCAGCGATTCGACGGCCCAGCGATTCGACGGCCCAGCGATTCGACGGCCCAGGTGCTCGACGGCCCGGGGGCTCGATGGCCCGGGGGCCCGGGGGCTCAGGGGCGGATCGACCAGGTCGGTGCGCTGGTGCCCAGGCGCGCGGGTGGACGGGTCCACCGTGGCGCGACCCCGGCGACGGTGGCCGGCGGACGGATGTAGGACAGCTCGCCGAACTCGCTCACGTACGTGTCCCGGTACGGCTCGAGATCGGCCGGATCCGGGGGCGGGGCCGCCCGGGTGTCATGGTGGCCGAGGTCGGTCAGCAGCCGTCCGGTGCGGGCCAGCGACACCCGCACATGCCAGCTGCCGCCCTCCCGGGCCCGGCGGGCGAGCGCGTCGAGGATGCCGTAGGCCGCGAGATAACCGGTCCCGTGGTCGAGGGCCTGTACCGGCAGCGGGAGCGGGTCCGGCGTGTCCCGCCCGGCCGCGGCGGCCAGCGTCATCCCGGACGCGGTCTGCACCAGACTGTCGAACCCGCGCAGTCCACTCCACGGGCCGGTGTGGCCGTAGGCGCTGATCGTCGCGTAGACGATGCCGGGACGCAGCTGGGCGACGGCCGCCGGGCCGAACCCGAGCCGGTCCAGCGCCCGCGGCCGGTAGGCCTGCACCAGCACGTCCGCCGAGGCGATCAGTTCGCGCAGCCGCCGGGCATCCGCACCCACCCGCAGGTTGAGAAACGTGTTGCGCTTGCCGAACCCGGTGTCGACCAGCAGCGTGTGCACCTCCGGCAGGTGCGCGGCGCCGACGCGCAGGACGTCCGCGCCATAGGCGGCGAGCGTGCGCCCCGCGACCGGACCGGCGATGACCCGGGTCAGGTCGAGCACCCGCACCCCGGCCGCCGGTGTCTCGGTCGGGGTGAGTGGCTGCGGCGGGCTGTCGTCGAGACGTTCGACGGCCAGCACCGGCTGCCCGGCGAGCGCCTCGGCCTGCGGATGGTCCGACCACTCGCGCTCCGTCCGGGCCATGGTCGCGCACAGGCCCATCGCCTGCAGCTCCGTCTCGAGCGCGACCGCGTCGATGCGACGGATCACCCGGGCGACCGCCTCCCGGTCGTTCGGAACGCCGAGCAGGTCCAGCACGCCGTCGCGGTGGTGCGAGAAGTTGCAGTGCAGCTGGATCCAGCGATCATCGCCGGTCCGGTAGTAGCCGGAGATCGGCTCCCATGCCGACGGCGTCGGCCGCCCGTCCACCCGCAGGTGCCGCTCGCTGCCGAACGCCGCCGCGGCATGTCGGGTGTCCACCGCAACCGGTGGTGACCCCTCGCCCGTGCGGGCCGACAACAGCCGCCCCGCACCGACCGCCGCCGCTGCCGTCGTCGTGGCGGCAAGGGTCGTCACCCGGTACAGGCTCGGCAGCACGTCCGCCGGCCCGGTCACCGTCAGCCGGCCGGTGACGTCCTCCCCTACCAGCGACCCCACCCGATCGACGATCTCCGTGGCCCGCCCCATTGTCCCCATCCCATGATTGCCTGCGGACGGACTCCCGCCGGCACGCTCGCCGCGCTCGCCGCGCGCCGCAGGGCACGTGATACCGCAAAGTGCGCGGGGCATCACCTTAAGCGCCGAAGCCACGGATCGCCATGCCCAACCGCTCTGGAGTGCACCCGGCTGTTCGCCGACGCGGTGGCCGACCCGGGCGGTGCGACCGCCCCATGCCGTGCGACCGCCCCATGCCGTGCGACCGGCCTGTCGCCGTGTGACCGGCCTGTCCTGCGGGGTTGGCTCATACTGTGGAATGGGCCGCGTCCGCCGCAGTCCCGGCCGCGTCCACCCGTGGGGGGCCCGATCAGCGGACGGCCAGGGAGGCGCCGCATGGCCGCGCAACCTTCGCTCTACGAGGTGCTGGGGATTCCACCCGACGCCAGCGCCGACCAGATCCGCCACGCCTACCGACTCGCCGCGCGCCGCACCCATCCCGACGCCGGTGGTCGCCCGGCCGCCTTCGCCCAGGTTAGGGTCGCCTACGACGTCCTGGCCGACCCCGACCGCCGCCGCCGCTACGACCTGCGCCTCGCCGCCGCGGCCCGGTCGCCCTTCGCCACTGCCCGGCCGTCCTCGCGACGGTCCGGCCCCCCTTCGTCGGCCGGCTCCCCCTGGCCGTCCGGCACGCCCGGGACGACCACGGCCGGGACGCCGGGGATGTCCGCCGCGGGGCCGGCGGCCTCGGGAACGTCGAGGCCGACGGGGATGGCCGCGCCCCCGCCGGGGGCACTGCTGGCCGGGAACGATCCGGTGGTGCGCCGGCGCTACCTGATCCTGATGGGCATCTCCCTGGCCCTGTTCATCACCGGTGGCACCTTCGTCCGGCTGTACTCGGTGCCCGCCGCCATGGCCATGCTGGCGGTGGCCGCGATCATCCCCCCGATCGCCGTCACCGTCGCCGGCCGTCCGCGCCACCATGGCGACCGTCCGCCCAGACGCGAATCGCACACTCCGCGACGATGACGTCGGGCGCCGGCCGACCCGGACGCCGACCCGCGTAGCCGGATCCTGCCGCCCAGCCCATCACGAGGCGTACCGAGCGCGGGCGTCCGGCAAGGAGACGCGGGCAAGAGCGGCAACGGGCGTACGGAGAACGGCGGACGGCTGGGTCAGGCGGGCAGGCGCACGCGTAGGGAGCCGATGGGGCGACCGCCGCCGAGGACGGTCGGGGCGCCGAGGACCGCCAGTTGCGCCAGGTCGATGGACGGGGCACCCGGGGTGTTCGCCGCGGGCAGGGCGCCCAGCCGGCCGAGCGCGGCCAGCGCCACCGGGACACCTGCCCGACCCGCGCCGTCGGCGATCTTCACGGCGACGGCATGGCCGCTGGCGGTCGCGGCGATGGTGACGCCCTCGGCGCCGTTCTTCACCAGCAGGCCCGGGACCGCGCGCATCAGGTCGGTATCGGTGGAGGCGATCCCCCCGATGAGCCCGGGATGGGCGCGCATCGCGTCGACGACCCGGCGCTGCGGTGAGCCGGGCTCGGCCAGCACCATCGCCTGCAGCCCACGGGCGAGGCCGGTGAGGGAGAGCGCGAACAGGGGTGCGCCGCAGCCGTCGACCGTCGTACCGGCGATCGGCTCCTCGATCAGTTCCGTCACGGTCTCCCGGACGACCTGTTGAAGGGGATGGTCCGGGTCGGTGTAGTCGTCGATCGACCAGCCCGCGGCCACGCAGCAGGCGATCATTCCGGCGTGTTTGCCCGAGCAGTTCATCAGGATCGGCTCGGCGCCACCGCCGGCCCGTAGGTGGGCCTGCATCGCCGCGACGCCCAGCGGCAGATCGGGCGGGCAGCGCAGGGCATCGACCGGGACCCCGGCCACCGAGAGGATCTCCAGGATCCGGACGAGGTGCCGACTCTCCGCACTGTGCGAGCTCGCGACTATCGCCAACAGGTCGTCCGGGATGTTACGGCTGAGGAACACACCGTCGAGCCCGGCCCGCAGCAGGGCCACCGCCTGCAGCGGTTTGACCGCCGAACGCGGGAACATCGGTTCGTCGGGTGCGCCGACCCGCAGCGCCACCGAACCGTCCCGAGCCAGCCCCACGACTGTGCCATGGTGCACACTCTCGACGAACGGCTCGCCTCCGCGCAGCCCACGAACTATCTCGGCGACCACCCGCGGCCCGACCGGCGGCTCCATAGCCAGCAGGGTACGACGGCTGCGCCCGTCGCGCGGGTATCCCGCCAACCTGTGCCCGACCGGAAACATAGGGGACGATTTCCCCCACGGATCGCCGCAGTGCCGGGCATCCGGGCCGCGCTCCCCATACCCTGGACCCGTGCCTGCCTACGATTACCGCTGCCGGGTGTGCGACACCTCGTTCGAGGTCCGTCGAAGCATGACCGAGTCCGCTCCGGACAGCGGGGTAACCTGCCCCGCCGGCCATGTCGAGACCTCGCGCGTCTTCTCGGCCGTCGCGGTGGCCCGGGGCGTGTCGGCGTCCGGTTCGCCCGCTCCGGCGATGGCCGCCGCACCGTCATCTGGTGGCGCCTGCTGCGGTGGCGGCTGCTGCGGCTGAGTGCCGCTCACCCGCCGCGATGGGCGGGGCTGCGTCCTGCCCGGCTACGTGGGCCCACGTCGACCTGTCGTTCCCGCTGCCCGCCGCTCGCCGCCGCCCGGTCCTCCGCCAGGCGTCGACGCAGCAACTGCAGCGTCTCGTCCCGCTCATCCTGGGACAATCCGGAAACCAGCGTCTGCAGCAGGGCATTCGAGCCGGGCCACTGATCGTCGTCGCCGCGCCCTCGCCTGCCCATGGCCGGGTCCTACCCCGCATCGCCCCAGGTCATGCGCCCACGAGCCCGCTTTCCATCGGCCCGCCAGGGATGCTCGCCCGGTCGCCCGGTCACCCGGTCACCCGGCGCCGGGCCGTGCCCCGATCGTTCAGCCGCGGGTACGTGACCATCCGCCCAGGGCAGCTCGGGCCTGGTGGACCAGGACGTGCCGGTCCGGCACGGTGGCCGTGGTCGGCGGGCCGAACACGATGACCCAGCCGACCGCGAGGGACCACAGCGCGGCGATCGCCCCGAACGCCAGCGCGCCGAAGCCCCCCACCAGCGAGAACAGCACCAGCAGCACGACGCTCGCGACCAGACCCCAGCGCAACAGGCGACGCAGGCTGATCGGTTCGGCTGCCTGCCCACGTGTCCCGACGTCCAGGCTCGACCGAACGCCCGCAACACCGACGGCTGGTTGCAGCCTCCCCGCCCAGGAACGACCCGCGACCGAAGCCGCATCCCCGGCCCGCTCCGCCGCCGGACGCTTCGCTGGCGCCGCACGTCCAGCCGGCGCCGCACGTCTGGTCGGCGCCGCACGTCTGGTCGCAGTCGAACGCGCCGGCTCGGCCGGGGACCCTGACTGATCAGTGCGATCAGCTGCGGGTTCCCGTCGCGACAGGAAGCCCCGGCCAACAGCGGTGGGTGACCGTCGATCAAGTACGGAGTGTCCCATGGCTGGTTAGTGCCCCATCGGTGCCACGGTCATGCAGACGTTTTCACAACCCCGACCACAGCCCCGCCAACGACACAATGCCCCTGCCGCACAGGGCATTCACAGCTCGGACGCGCCCACAGGCCGGATTCGACGCCATCGCGCACAGCCCGTACCCAGGCCCGGGCATCCCATCGTGGCCACCGACGACCAACTACCCATGGTGAGAATGAAGCCTCACCATCCCCTGGTCCGTGTCGCCACGTCCACGCCCGTCGGACGGCAGTGCGAACGGACCAGGACCCGAACGGACCAGAACCCGAACGGACCGGGACCCGAACGGGCCACCTGGTCCACGATCGTCGGGCGCGAACGGGTCACCTCCGATCGGGTGGCCCCACGGCGCCAGCGGCGGCCCGTCCGGGCGGCCACTTCGAGCCTCAGGAGATCATGGCGTGGGTCAGCCTGACCCCATTGCACCCCCCGGACGGGTCATGGGATGCCCCCTCGGCCAGACCCCCTGATCGGGGTAAGCAGGCGCCCTTCGTCCGGAGTATCACCGCTTTCCGCACACATCGATGTACCCAACCAGCGATTCGGCAAATGTCATGACGGTGCGCGGGAGTCCGCCTCGCCGGCGGGTACCCGCGATGCCGGGGGTGCGCTTCCGGCCAGGTCACCGCATCCGTCCTGGGCGATCTCGTAGCGGGCGACGGATTTACCGATCACTGGTCTGGCCACATTACGGACGGGCACTCCGCCGGCCGTCGTTCCACGTTCGGATCCGGCATGTGCGTGGCCGTGGAGGGCGAGGTCCACTCCGGCAGCATCGATGACCTCAGCGAGATGGTAGCTCCCCAGAAAGGGATAGATCTCCGCCCGCTCGCCGATCAGCGTGTCCGGGACCGGGGCGTAATGGGTCAATGCCACTCGAATATCGCAGGTCAGGTCCTCGAACGCCGCACCCAGGCTGGCCGCCCGCTCTCTGCTGTGCCGCACAAAGGACTTCATCAGCGGCTCGCCGAACTCCGAGCAGCTCGCGCCGGCAAACCCGCCGCCGAATCCCTTCACCCCGGCGACACCGAGACGCGTGCCAGCGATATCGAGAACGGTGCCGGTTCCCTCGAGCACCGTCACGCCGGCGTCGACGAGAATGCGGGTGATCTCGTCCTCGGCGTCGTCGTGGTAGTCATGATTACCCAGGACCGCGAGCACGGGGAGCTGCGCCGAGGCGACCTCGGCAGCCACCACCCGGGCCTCGGCCACCCGGCCGTGCTGGGTCAGATCGCCGGCCAGCAACAGCACATCGGCATGTCCGATCAGGTCATGCACGACCGGCGCGAAGCTCCCGCCGCTGTCCGTGCCCAGATGAATGTCGCCGACAGCGGCGATCCGGATCATGAGATGATCTCCGCGGCCTCGGTGCCGACCCCGGTCCCGGTGCCGATCCCGCGGCCCACGGTGGTCCCGCCGGTCGCTGTGGCCTGGTCGGTCACAGCCACCTCGTTGTGCACTGGCCGGCCCGCGGCGGCCTCGCGGAGCACCTCGGTGACCGCACGACGGCGGGCGGCGGTGGCGACCTCGCCGACGACCAGGATGACTCCCTCCCGGACGGACACCTCGAGCCCGAGCTCGGCCACCCGGGGATCCTCGGCAAGCAGTTCGTGCAGGTCTCCGGCGAGGTACTCGTCGGCCTCGGTGACATCGGCTCCGGCTGTCACGACCGGAGTCCGGCCCGGCCCAACCGGATTGCGCCGCCCCCCGATGGGCCCTGCGGCGGTATGGCCGGGCCCGCCGGCAGCCCCGCTGGACCGACCGGCAGTCCCGGTGGATCCGGTGGCTGTCCCGGTGGGTCCGGCGGCAATGTCGGTGGGTCCGGCGGTAATGCCGGTGGGCGTCGGCGGAATGAGGTTGAGGCGGGTGGCGACGAGCAGAGCGGCCTCCGCAAAGGGAGATGCGGCGGTGGATCTGCGCACCTGCTCCCAGTCGACCTGTTCGCGCATCGCCCGGATCATCGGAAGCACCCGGGCAAGGTCGCAGTAGCGCTCCTCGAGTGCGAGCAGGGTCATCTCGAACCAGTCCGTGGCGTCCAGGACGGGCATGCGCACCGAGTCGACCGACATCTCACTGGAGCGTTCCAACATCGCACCGGTGACCGCACGACCGACCGGATGATGGATCAGATCAACGAGCACCTCACCGTCGAAGACCTTGGTCAGCCAGTCCTCCGGTGGATCCACCGGGCGAAGGCCCGACGCGGCCAGCACCTCGACCGCCCGGGGAACATCTTCTTCACGCAGCATGAAATCCACATCGTGAACCGGCTCGGGCCCGCCACGAGCCCAACATGCGTAGCTCCCGCCGAGGGCGAACGGGATGTTCGCCTCCTTGAGGGTCACCGCAACACGTTTCAGACTCTCCCGCAGGCCTCTGGGCGCATCCTCCATAGACAGCCACTACCCGTATCTGCGCACCGATGCACCTCGCCGCCTTCGGCCGGTGCTGGCCCACCTGGGCCAGTGGGGGCGGGGACGCGCTGTCACCCGTGCGACATCCCTAATGGCTACCCCGAAGCGGTGACGAGCGTACTACGCAGACACGCAGATGTCCGGATATTCGTAGTTATAATTTCACCACCTGCCACGGCAGTTACTGCGCCGGTGCCGGTGCGCCACTGATTCTGACAGCATGGCGACAACGAGCGTCGACATGAGCGATGATGACCTTTGCGGCGAACTCGTCGGCCGCCCACTTCGACACCGGATTGGAAGCGAACCCTGAACGCGCGCACACGATCCGACCAGTTGCCCAGGAGTGTCGGTGATGACACCAGCGCGCTGGAACATTCCGGCGAGCGCCTACCCGGGCAACGCGCCACCGAGCCGGCCACCGTGCCCTCGCAGCCGGCCGAGCCGCCCAGCACCAGCGGCGTGGTGGACATGTCCAGCCATCCGGGCCAGTTGGCCCGCCGGTTGCAGCAGGTCACCTACCAGCTGTGGACGACCACCGTCTCCACCGAGACGACGCCGCCGCAGTTCGTGGTGCTCAACAGCCTGCTGGCCGATCCCGACATCGACCAGCGCACGCTCGGGGAACGGGCGTCGCTCGACCGGTCCACGGTTGCCGATGTGGTGGCGCGACTTGTCCAGCGAGGTCTCATTCGCCGGGTTCGTGACCCACGAGACGGCCGGCGCAACGTCCTTCGACTGACCAAGCGTGGGGAGTCGACCCACGGTCAGGTCGCCGATCGCATCGACCAGATGAACGACAAGCTGCTCGCACCACTGTCCGAGGAGGAGCAGGGCGCCCTGTTGTCCATGCTGACGCGAATCGTCGACCAGGACGGCCCGCGCTGACGCACGCCCGCGCTGGCACCGGAACCACCCATCGGCAACGGCTGGTGAGGCACGGACGGCAGGACGGTCCGGACCGCACCGCGACGATGGCACGGCCGAGTCAGCGCGGCGCGGCGGCGTCCTCGCCGATGGCTCCGCACCGGCGGGCACGATCCGCCGCGGTTTCACCGTCAGCGAACGGACGACGATAGATCACAATCATTGCAATTAGCGTGTCTTCTCTGTGAACCCGCTACTGTCGGCGCTGCGACATCGGCACGCCGGCCGCCGCCACGATCCACTGGGGCCCGGTTCAAGGAGGACACGTGACATCACCTGACACCGCGGCCCTGGTACTCCGGATCATTGTGGGCCTCACTCTGATCGCGCACGGCTACAACCACGTCTTCGGCCCGGGTGGGATCCAGGGGACCGCCGGCTGGTTCCAGAGCATGGGTCTTCGGCCCGGAATCGTGCACGCCTGGATGTCCGGGCTGGTCGAGCTCGCTGCCGGTGCCGGGCTGGTCGTCGGCTTCCTCACCCCGTTCGCGGCGGGCGCCATCATCGGCACCATGGTCGTCGCCGGGATCACCGCGCACCGCACCAACGGCTTCTTCATCTTCCGTCCGGGCCAGGGCTACGAGTACGTCCTGTTCATCGCGGCCGTCTGCGCGGCGATCGGCATCCTCGGCCCGGGCAGGGCCTCGCTCGACCACGCGATCGACATCGAGCTCGACGGCTGGGCCGGTGGTCTGATCGCCCTCGTTCTCGGCGTCGGAGGCGCCGCCCTGTTGCTGGCGACCGCCTGGCGTCCCGAACGCAAGCCGGCCGAAACGGCCAAGGTCTGACGGACCCGATCCACCCGCCGGTCCCGTGCCCCCCGTGTCCGGTCTGCTGCCGGCCACAGGGGCGGGACGGCGTATCGGTGACCTCAGGTCCCGGTGACGGGCGAGGATACTTCCATGGAGCTAGCCGTCATCGACAATCCCGACCGACACCGTTACGAGGCGCGCACGTCCGACGGCCAGGTCGCCGGATTCGTGCAGTACCAGCGCCGCGGGGAGCAGATCATCCTCGTGCACACCGAGGTCGCACCACAGTTCGAGGGCAGGGGAGTGGGCTCCGCCCTGGCCGCCGGTTCCCTCGATGATGCGCGCGCCCGGCAGCTGGCTGTGGTACCGCAGTGCCCCTACATCCGCGCGTACATCGACCGCCATCCGGTCTACGCCGATTTGGTCGTCGCGGACGGGACGGCCTAGCTCCCGACCCGACCGCCGGCCACCAGCCGCCCGGGGCCGCGTCCGACGTGGCCCCGAAGGCGCCCTGCGATGGGCAGCTGCCGATCTCGACTCCCGCCGGGCCCCGGCCGCCAGGTATCGGGCCGCCGTCGGGCCACCGTCGGGCCGGGAGGACACCGCCGCGACGACAGCTGAAACAGATGCACAACGGCCAACCCCGGCATGCTCATATTCGTCGCCTGGCGGTTTGTCGCTGGCACGGTGGAGTGGTCGTGGCCTGGCGAGGCGGCGGCGGGATCCCGCGGTGGAGGTGTCACCGCGAGATACGGTGTCGCCCGAGATGCGGTGCGGCGCCGAGAAGGGACTCTGTGTGTCCGGCGCCCGGCATAGGTCGCGAGGCCGTCATGCCGCGTCCGGTGACCAGTTCGCACCCGGCGGGCAGGCGCTGTCTTGTGACCGGAGCGGGCTGGGCGGGCGGCCCGCGCCGGGCGAGGCCGCACCGAGTGTGGAGATCACACCGAGTGTGGAGATCACACCGAGTGTGGCGGTACCGGACGTGGCGGCGCCGCGGCGCCGGCGCGGGGCGGTCAATGGTCTGCTGATTCTGGTACCGACGGCATTGCTGGTCACCGGCGCCACCTTTGCCGCGACGTCCATCCTGGGCGGCAGCGACCCGTCCACCTGTGCGGATGGCACCCCACGGACGAATCTGACGATCACCACCGCGCCGTCGCTCGCCGTACCGGTACGCGCCCTGGCCGCCGCCTACGAGCGAGCCCACGGCGACCGTGACGGTCCCTGCCCGACCATCACGGTGCAGGCCACACCGTCCGATCGGACCCTGGACGCGGTGGCCCGGGCGAGCCCGTCCGCGACGTCCATCCCGGACGTGTGGATTCCCGAGTCGAGTGACTGGCTGGCGCTCGGGCAGGAGTCCGCTTCCGCCGCCCCGAAACTGCCGCTGCGGGCGACGACGATCGCCGGCTCACCGGTGGTAATCGCGATGCCCCGTGAGATGGCGCAGCAACTCGGCTGGCCGGAACGGCATCTGAGCTGGGCGGAGCTCTCCGCCGACGCCGCGGTTCAGGGGTTCTGGGCGTCCCAGGGCCACCCGGACTGGGGACAGTTCCGCTTCGACATGGCGAACCCGGACTCGTCCGCGGCAGCACTGCGTGCGGTGATCGGTACGGTCAGCGCTGCGCGCGGCATCGCCCCGGCGGAGATGTCCGCCGGCACCTTCGACCAGGACCGGGCCGCACAGGCCACGACCGTCCGGCTCGAACGCCTCACCACCTGGCTGCCGACGTATGACGGCCAGCTGTTCGACGCCGAGCGCGCTGGCGCCGTCCCCGGCGGCGGGCGGCCGGCGTCCGCCTTCCCCGCCCTGGAATCGGACGTGATCGCCTACAACCGGAGTCTGGCCGGCACCGGTGGAAGCTCGCAGGTCCGGGGCAGCACCCTGGTCGCCCAGTACCCGTCCGACGGGATGTTCACCGCAAGCGTGCCGTACATCGTGCTGACCCACACGTCCGACGTGCAGGCCAAGCGGGCAGTCGCCGCCTCGCTGCTCGACTTCCTCGGCACCGACGCCGGACGGCGGGTGCTCTCCGACGCCGGCCTGCGCACTCCCGCGGAGCTCGCCGGACACGACGACCCGGCCGGCCTTGCCGACAAACTCACCATCACCGACGGGGTCCGCGCCACCCCGCCGAAGCTCGCCAGCATCGACGCTTCGGACAGCACCCTCGGCACTGCCCGCCGCTTCTTCCGGCACGCCCGCCAGCGCGGCGCCGCCATCGCCGTCGTCGACACCTCCGCTTCGATGCGCCTGCCCGTCACCGGTCAGCCGGGCCGTACCCGCATCCAGACCGCGTCCGACCTCGCCGTCGCGGGCCTGCAGGTCCTCGGCCCGACCAGTGACCTCGGGGTCTGGCAGTCCGCCGGCGCCCTGCCCGACGGCCATCGAGTGCTCGCGCCGATGGCGAGCCTCGACGCCCCGGCCCCGACCGGCACCCACCTCGACGAGCTCACCTCGATCGCCCGATCGCTGCGCACCGGTGGGGCCACCACCCTGTACTCGACGATTCTCGCCGCCGTCCGCGACCGTCAGGCCCACTTCACCACGGGACGACTGAACGAGATCATCGTGATCACCGACGGCCTCCTCGGCAACGCTCCCTCTACCACCAGCGGCGACGCCAACCAGCAGGGCCGAACTGGCAGCACCCGCACGAGCCGGAACAGCAGCGCAGGCCAGGACGGCAGCACGAGCCAGGACGGCAGCACGAGCCGGAACGGCAGCCTGAGCCAGGACGGCAGCGAGGCGCCGGCCGCCGGCGAGCCGACCCTCGACGAGACCGTCGAGCAGCTACGCGCCGACTACGACGCGAACCACCCCGTTCGCCTGGTCATCATCGCCTGCGATCCGGCTGCCGACGCCACCTCCCTGCAGCGCCTGGCCGACGCCACGGGCGGACGGGCCTACATCGCCCCCGACGCCCTCGGACTGTTCGGCATCTACGCCGACACCCTCACGACCGCCAACTGATCTTCGTCAGACTCCGGCGGCACGTCGGCGGCCGGCCCGGGTGCGTAGGGGGTCGGGGCTGGCCGCGTCGGGGAAGCGGCGCAGATACTCCTGCTCAAGCTCGAGCATGCGCGCGGTGTGGGTCTCGAAGGCGTCCTCGCTGCCGGTGAGAAACGCGTCGTGGCGGGTTCGATGCAGGTGCCGTAGCTCGCGGGTCAGATCGTCGTCGGTGAGTGCGGGAGCGGGGATTCCCTCGGGTCGATGCGTCATTCCCTCGGTGTACCCGCCGCCGGTTGATGTAGCTCGCCAAAAATCAGCACCGGCCGAAAGACCACACCCATGGGCCATCCGCCCCGCCGGCGCCTCCGAGCAGCAGGCTCCCGCCCGACCCCTGGCCCCCACCCGGGCCGTAGGAGCAGGCCACGATCGATACCTCAAGAAACGGCGAACCGCCCCCCGACGGTAACAAACCGTTACCATACATCACATTTTTCGCTCACTACTCCCCCGAACAGCACACCCAGTCACCAGCTATCAGCCGATCGCCGCGACAGCGGGCGCCCCGCGCCGCTGGGGCCGCTGGGGCCGCTGGCCGCTGGCCGCTGGGCCGGCGACCAGTACGCCAAGTCACGGATTCCTGCCGAGGCGGAGTGAAGGTTCCGGCCCGCAGATCCTTCACCAAGCCTCGGCAGGAACGGATCATGGCTTTCGGTCATCCGTGACCGAGCCGGTTTCGTTGCAGGAAGTGGTGTGGGTGGCACGGAGGGTGCCGGTTGGTGGGTGTCGGGGGTGGATGGGGGCGGGGGTGTGCTGGTGGAACGTCCACCGGCCCCTGGGACGGTCACTCTCCGGCATGTCTGCGCGGAACGTGATGGCAGGCCTGCATCTCGACGGGCCAGGACCACCGGTCGGGCCAGGACTACCGGTCGGGCCGGACACGCGGATCGTGGGGTTGCCACGACCGACGTACACGGCAGGAGGCACGCCGGAGCACGGACAGACCCCGACAGCGTGAGACGAGGGCGGGCAGCAGACGAGGACAGGTCAGGTCCGCCGCCGCCACCACCAGGGGATCGACGCGGTGGAGCGGGTGGGTCCGGGCTGGAGGATCAACGCGACAGGACGGGGACGGGGGTGGGTCCGGGGCCGGGCGGTATCGGATCGGGACCGGGGCCGGGCGGGACGGGGTCGGGGTCAGGAGCGGGTGGGACGGGGTCTGGGCCCGGGCCGGGGGGCACCGGGTCGGTGCCGGGGCCGGGCGGAGTCGGGTCGGGCACGGGGATCGGCGGGACCGGATCGGGGGTGACCGGCCCTGGGCCGGGCCCCGGCGGCGGAAGGACGTCTGTGGTGCGCGCGATGGTCGTCATGGTGTGGCCGTGCCCACCGGTCGGCCACGGCACACCGTCCCGTCTCAGGAAGCAACCACCCTGCGTCGGAAGGCAACCCGCCCTGCCCCAGGATGCGGTTGGATTGGATCGGTTGCGGGGGGTAGCAAAGATCATGATTGCTCACTACCGTTGCGAGCCATGACCGGTTTGGTCGCGTCGGCGGGGCCGCCCCGGGCCGTCGTCATGCGTACCGAGCAGCGCCTGGCGCGGATGGTGGGGTATGCGCGGGCGGCCTGTGCGTCGTTCGTGCTCATCCCGCTGTTCGACTGGTCCGGGCTGCGTCATGCCTGGATCGCCGTGTTGGTCGCGGTGGCCGCGCTCGCCGAGGGGGCCTGCTTCGCCTGGCGGGCGTGGCACCGGGTGGGGCGGCTGTCCCGCCGGCTGGTGCTCGCTGACGTGCTGTTCTGTGTGGCGCTGATGGCCGTCGGCTCGCGGGCAGCCTGGCCGCACGAGCGCAATCGGATCATGACGGAGCTGGTTCCGTTCAGCCTGGTGTCGTCCGCCGGGGTGGGTATCGCGGTGGGGCTCGGGTTCGCCGGGGTGCTTCTGGTGGTGGCGCTGATGGCGACGTGGAGCCTCGCCGTGCTGCCGGACATCACCCTCAAACTCGGCTCCGACCTGCTCGGCTTCGCCCTGTGGTACGTCGTCGCGATGCTCATCGCCGCCGAACTGCGCCGGCTGTCGAAGGCCACCGCGGACGCACAGGACGAGGCCGCCGCTGCTTCGGACCGTGCGGTCGCACAGGAACGTGAGGCTGAGAGCCTGCGCCAGCGCGAGATCACCCACCGGGAGATCCACGACTACCTGCTCCCGATCGTGGATCATGTGGCCGGCGGCGGCGCGCCGTCGGCCGCTCTGGTCCGGGAGGCCCGCCGCGGCGCCCAGCGGGCCCGCCGCATCATCATGGACCCCCGTGGTCTTGAACCTCGGGTCCTCCACGACGGCCATACCCTCGCGAACGACCGCCCCCGTCCGACCGCGGCGGACGCAGCGGGCAGCCCGGGCGGGATGGGTAGCGCAGGCGGAGCGGGCGGCCCGGGTGGCGCGGGTGGCCCGGGTGGGCTGAGCGGCGCAGGCGGAACTGGCCGGGCACGCGGGACAGATGGCGTGGGCGAGGTCGGCTGGAAAGCGGCTGCGGACCAGACCCGGCCGCAGCAGGGCGTGGATTCGAGTGCAGCTCAGGACGAAGGGGAATTCGGCATCGAGGCAATGATGTCGGCGGTTGTCGATACCTTCACAGACGAAGGTCTCGCGCTGGTGCCGTTCGTGCGGATCGCGGGCGAGCCACCCGAGCCCGTCCGCGAGGCACTGGTGGCCATGACCCGCGAGGCCCTGCGCAACGTCGTGCGGCATGCCGGCCAGGTGGACGAGGTCAGCCTGTTTGCCGAGGGCGACGCGGAGGCGATTCTCGTCGTCGTCCGGGACCGCGGCGTCGGTTTCGACCCGGCGACGGTGCGTCCCGGCGGCGGTCTCGCCGGGAGCTACCGCGCCCTCGAACGTCATGGCGGGCGCGTCGACGTGACTGCCCGCCCCGGCCGCGGCGTCAAGGTCACCATGCGCTGGCCAGCCCACCCCGACGACGCCGCCGCACCACCCCCACCCCTCCAACCAGCCGCACCCCCGGCACTGACCCCGCAGCTGGCACCGATCTCACAGCCGGCACCGATTCCATCTCCTGCACCGCCCGGGGAGCCGATGTGACCCTGACCCACCAGAACGGCCGCAACCGCGACGAGGCAAGCCGACCCGTCTCCGTGGCTATCGTCGAGGACCATCCGATCACCACGGAATCGCTCGCCGCCCGGTTCGCCGGCGCCGGCTTCTCGGTGCTCGCGCCCGCACCGCGCCTGGAGGACCTCGACCCCGCCGCCACCCCGGACGTTGTCGTCTGCGACCTGCACCTGCCCGGCCTGTCGGGCGCTGCTGCCGTCACCGAACTGCACGGACGCGGCCTGCTCGTGCTGGCCACCTCCGGTGTCGCCACCCCGGACGAGGTGCTCGACGCGATCGCCGCCCGCGCCCGCGGCTTCGTCGACAAGGCTGCGCCGTCCCATCAGTTCGTGCCCGCGGTTACCGCCGTTGCGGCCGGCGGCTACCACATCTCCACTCGCCTCGCCGGCTTCCTGCTCGAGGACTCGCTGCGCCGGCCACTGTCCCGGGACGAAATCGACACCACCGAGCGCGATCTTCTGCGCGGACTCGCCCAGGGCGATCTGCTGGACGAGCTGTGCGCCGAGTGGGATCTCACGCCACCGGCCGCCCACCGCCACCTCACCCGCATCTTCGACGCCGCCCGCCGACGTCGGCGGCTGCACCGGCCGTCCCCGCGCGAGGCCGAAGTGATGATCCTCGTCGGCTGCCGTCGCCTGACCTACCGGGAGGCGGCCCGGGAGATGCACATCAGCGAAAGCGTTGTCGCCGACTATCTGCGCACGGTGCGCGCCAAGTATCTCGCCAGTCACCCCGACGCCCCTCCCTCGATCGCGCCGAGCAGCGCCGCCGGCCAGTGGGCCCGCGAACTCGGCTTCAGCTGATCTTCGCCCTCGCATCCGCCGATCTCCACCGACCTTCGGCTAGTCCCACCTCACCAAGGTCACCTCTTGTGGATCGCGGCCGGTCCTCGTTGTCCGTGAAACATGACCACATCACTACCGTGCGTTCGCATGGCATTCCTTCGCTGCCACGCCCGGGGCCACTCCACGAACCGTGGTCGCTCAGCCCGGGTATCACCGTGCCCAGCGACCGCGCTTCGTGCCCTGGCCGCGCCACCTTCTTGATCCACGAAAAACCGCCCAGGTCGATCTCCGCCTCGCCCCGGCAAGCGAATATGACCACCGCCACTTCAATGCCTGGCCACCCGGCCCGTTCGGGCTGCTCCGATCCCCGTTTTTTTGTGGGATTGCGGTCGGGTACCGCGACCCACACCCTCGTCCCAATGGGAAACGGGGGGAGCAGGGAGGCCGGCCGCACCAGGTCCAGCCAGCAGCGCGCCGCCTTCCTTGCCTCGTTCCTGGCCGCCGCCACGCTCCCGCCCGGCATGACCAGGATCCGCGCCCCCGACCCACCCGGTTCCGGTTCCGGTTCCGGTTCCGGCGAGCGTGGCGCCCGGACCCACGGCCACGCCATCTGGCTGGGGCCCCCGGATGCCCGGCTCTACCGGGTCGACGACGAACGCTGGCTGTTGCCCACCGCCGCTTTGGCCACCGCGTTGGCCCGCGCCCTGGACGTCAGGCCCGACCGTGGCCAGGACCCTGCCCCAGGCTCTGAATTGGGCTCCGACCCGGGCTCCGACCTGGGCATCGGCCTGGGCTCCGACCTGGGCATCGGCCTGGCCTCCGATCCGGGCTCGCACCTCGACCATGGCAAAGGCGCTGCGGGCGGCAGCGGCGTCGACGGCCCGGGATGCGTCCGCGCTCCGCCGCGCCCAGACCGCACGGCCCGCACGGTCAACACCGTCGACGCAGCCAACGCGGCCAACGCGGCCAACGCAACTGGCGCGGAAAACATCGAGGCCGATCCGGATCGCATCGAGACCGGCGCAGGAACTCTCGTGGCCGGCAGCCCGACCTCGGAGGTTCTCCATGTTTCCCATCGCGGCAGGGCGCTTGCCCGACTTCGGCTCTCGCCTGGCGAGGACACATGCCTGCCCGCCGATCTCGTGATCGAGCTCACCCGGGTGGTCGACGACCAGCTCGAGCTGCTGGCAGGCACGGCCGAGGCGCTCCGCCCACCTCGCTGGCATCCGGCCCGATGGCGCCGAGCCCGCTGACCTCGATCCCGTTGACGCCTGCCCCGCCGCCGCAGGCCTCGCGACACCCGTCCCGCCGACACCCGTCCCGCCGACATTCGCCCCGCCGACGTCCCGTCCCAGCCACAGCCGAGCGGGGCGATCGGACGGTTTTCCCCTGATGAATGAGGGATGGTGCTCGCCGGTCGGGTTGCCCAGGATGGTGCCAAGGGATCACGCCGGTGCGGCGGTATCCGGCCGCCTCGTCGGGGGGAACGTGAGGCGGCTCGGGGTCGTACCGGGGGCGTACCGGCGTGATTCCTCGGGCCGTCGGTCTTACGGGGGGATCGGGGGAGATCGGCGGCCCGCCCAGGATTGATGCTCACGAGCGGCGACCGACACTGGACGATGCGTCCCGTTGCTGGTCGGTTTGGTGAGGGCGCCGACGTCGTGTCAGTGGTCGCCGCTACGATCTGCCCACCGGAAAACGTGGACAGGGGGTGCCGTGGGCGAGCCGATCCTCGCGATCGACTACGGCACCTGCAGTGCCAGGGCCGCCTTGGCCGTCGACGGGCGCATCGAACTGGTGCGGGAGCCGGCCAGCGGGTCGGCGAACTGGCCGGCGTCGGTGTTCGCCGACGGGGGCAGTCTCATCGTCGGCACGCTCGCCGAGCGGCGCAAGCGGATCTGGCCGGCCGCCTACCGCGGGGAGATCAAACGTGATCTGGTGCGCGATGTCGCCGTCCCGTTGGATGGTCGCGGCTATCCGCCACACACCCTCGTCACAGCGGTTATCAGTGCGCTGAAGGCCGAGGCGGAGCAGCAGCTGAACGGCGGTGCCGGGGGCGCCGGGGGCGCCGGCGGCGGTGAGCGTCTGTCCCGCGCGGTCGTGACGGTGCCGGCCAGCTACGATCCGTCCGGGCCGCTGCGCCGGGTGATGATCGCGGCGGCGGAGGCAGCGGGGTTCGTCGATGTCGACCTGCTGGCCGAGCCGCTGGCCGCGGCCTGGTCGCCGCTGGACGGAGTGCAGCCGGAGCCGGGCACGCTGATGCTCGTCTACGACCTCGGCGGCGGAACGTTCGAAGGGGCACTGATCGCCGTCGGCGCCGACGGTCGGCATGAGCTGCTCAGCCATTCGGCGCTGCACGACTGCGGCGGGCGTGATCTCGATCAGATCCTGTTCGACGAGATTCTCGGCCTGTACGGTCCGGGCCTCGAGCCGCTGCTGAACCCGCCGGGCCACGGCGACCTGCACCAGACGACGGCCAGCCGCACCCGCCACGAGCTACTCGACTTCGCCCGAGCGGTCAAGCACCAGCTCAGCGACATCACCACCGTGGAGGATGTGTTCAGTCCGGCGGGTCTGCTGGTCAGCATGCAGCGCGACCGGTTCACCCAGCTCGCCTCGCCGACGCTCGCCCGCACCATGGCCTGCTGCCAGCATCTGCTGGAAGCAGGCGGGTACGGCCCGGAGAAGCTCGGCGGGGTGCTGTCCGTCGGCGGCAGCGCGCATGTTCCGGTGGTCACCGATATTCTCACCGGTCGGCTCGGGGTCGGCACCGCCTGGCCCACCACCCAGGTGTACACGCCGGTTGATCCGGAACTCGCCGTGGTGCTCGGTGCGGCAGCCTGGGCATCCTCGGTGTCGACCCGGCGGACCACCGCGGCCCGGCCGAACCCGGTGCTCGTCCCGGCCCGGTGGGACATTCCCGGCGCCCGGGCGACGATGGTCCGCTGGCTGGTCGAGCCGGGCGAGCGGTACGACGCCGGCGCCGTGCTCGCCCGGGTGCGGCTGACCGACGGTTCCCTGTTCGACCTGGCGATGGACGCCCCCGGCAGCCTCCTGCACACCCACGCCGAACCCGGCACGCCGGTGCGCGACGCCGACTGGCTGGCCACCACGCTGCCCTCGGGCCCGGCTCCGCTGCTGGGCAGCCCGGGGGCCGCCGCCGGCGCCGGGGCGGACCTGCGCGGCTTCGAACGCAGCACCCGGCCGTCCCATCAGGTGGAGGTCACCGCCCGCGCCACGCTGAAGGGCCACGAGCGCGACGTCACCTCGGCCGCGTTCTCCCCCGACGGCCACTGGCTCGCCACCACCAGCAAGGACGGCACCCGCCTGTGGGACGTCGCCACCGGCCGCACGGGCCTCACGCTCAGCGGGCGCAAGAGCATCCTGGTGCACGACTGCGCCTTCTCCCCCGACGGCCGCCTGCTCGCCACCACCGGCAGTGACAAGACCGCCCGGCTGTGGGATGTCGCCACCGGCCGCCAGGTCGTGACGCTGACCGGCCACCGCGGCCCCGTCTACGGCTGCGCGTTCTCCCCCGACGGCAGCCTCGTCGCCACCACCGGCACCGACCGGACGGTGCGGCTGTGGGGGGCAGTGTCCGGCAAGAACATCGCCACGCTCGCCGGCCACCGCGGCACCGTCTACGGCTGCGCGTTCTCCCCCGACGGCCGTCTGCTGGTCAGCGCCGGCGCCGAGTCCACCCTGCTGTGGGACGTCTCCGTCGGCGAGATCATCATGAGCCTGCCCGGCCACACCAACTTCACCGGCGGCTGCGCCTTCTCGCCGGACGGCGCCCTGCTCGCCACCGCCGGCAACGAGGGCACCCGGCTGACCGACACCTCGAACGGCAGCACCGTCGCCACCCTGCCCGGCTCGGCGCAGAGCTGCGCCTTCTCCCCCGACGGCAAGCTGCTGGCCACCGCCAGCACCGACGACACCGCCCTGCTGTGGGACGTCGCCACCGGCGCGGCGGTCGCCACCCTCGCCGGCCACAGCAGCACCGTCATGAGCTGCGCGTTCGCCCCCTTCGGCCTGTTGCTCGCCACCACCAGCACCGACATGACCGCCCGCCTGTGGGACGTCATCTACCGCCCCTGAGGCTGTCCCGTCCCCGCCTGGCTCGTCCCGCCCGTCGTGCCCCGCCCGGCGCACCCGCATACTCGCCCCCGCGGCTGGTCGTCCCCGCCCGGCTGGTTCCCAGCGTGTGTTCCACCGGCTCGTCCACAGTGCGCGACAGCGGGCGCGCAGTGCCGCGGACGAGCCGGAGAACGGTCAACGCGACAGTTCGCGGGCGAACAGCGCGATGATCTTATCCCAGTGATGTTCGGCGGCGGCCGGGTCGTAGGGGCCGTTGTGATCGGGGACGGCGAACCCGTGGGCGGCGTCGTAGCGCTCCAGCTCGTAGCGGACGCCAGCCTTGTCCAGGGCCGTGGTCAGCAGTTCCTGCTGCTCGAGTGTGCAGTGCGGGTCGTCGGTGGCGACGCCGAAGTAGAGCGCGCCCTGGATCTGGTCGGCGTTGAGATGCGGGCTGTTCGGCGCCTCGGTGGCGATGCTCCCGCCGTGGATCGACGCGGCGACGGCAATGCGCTCCGGTACCGCCCCGGCGAGGGTGAACGCCAGGTTGCCGCCTCGGCAGTAGCCCACCGCGCCGACCCGGTCGGCCCGCAGGTCGTCGCGGCCCGCCAGCGCGTCGAGCAGCAGGGCGGTGTCCCGCACGATCAGGGCGGGCTCGGCGCCCTGCAGCGCCGCCTGGATCCTGGTCCGCGCGTCGGGATCGGCGAAGACAGTGTTGAGATTGAACGAGACCTTGCCCTGCCGGTAGTAGTAGTTCACCACAACCACGGCATAGCCCTCGTCGGCCAGCCGCTGGGCCATCTGGTGCGCCGTCGGACGGACCCCGGCGGCATCCGGGTAGAAGACCACCACCGGCAGCGGTGATCCGCTTCCCGCGGCGTTGTCCGGGGTGTGTACGTACGCGTCCAACACGCCGTCAGGGGTCTGGACGTCGATCTCGGTAACGGGCACTCGGCTCACCTTTCGCTGCTGCTTGCGACCGCACGCCGCTGTTCGCGGCCGTGGCCCCGCACCGTGGGGCGAGACGCACGGCGGGACGATACTTAACGGGAGTAAGCATCTTCCGTTGTCCCAGCGCCACGCGCCGGACGCGGGACAACACTTAGCCACACAAGCATCTCGCACACCCGGGTCACAGACGCCGACGCCCCGCGGCGCAGGGAGCGCGGCGGGGCGGTCTCGTCAACCAGATGAAGTCAGGCAGCAGCGAGCGGTAGCAGCTGGACCAGACGGGAACGGGTCCGGCGGGTCTTGACGGGCGGTGAGGTTAAGCGGCGGTGGCCTCGGCGGTGCTGTCGTCCGCGCCCGGGGGCGGGCACTCCAGACCGAAGTCGTCCAGGACGTCGGCCGGCGCGACGCCGCAACCCAGCTCATAGGTACCGAGCTGGACGAGCTGCCAGCCACCGGACGTGTGGTGCAGGACACCCTCGGCGCGGTCGTAGTCCTCGACGGTCGGGTGCAGCTCGGTATAGGCCCAGGTCGGGTCGCTGGCGGCGAGGACGGTGCCGGTCACCTCGTAGTCGTTGGCGGGAACGGCCGAGGTGTACTCGCTGCTCTTCACCGCCGAGGCGATGGCGCTCACGTCCGCGGGCGAGGGCGCGAGGGTGTCCGCCGCCCGCACCGAGCTTGCGACGACGACCGTGCCGCCACTCTGGGCCACCCCGGGCGGACGGGTGGCTGCGGCGGAGGTGGAGCCGGTACAGGCGAAGGCAGTTCCCACAGTGACGATCCCCGCAGTGACAAACGTGGCAGTGGGCAGCACAATCCGGCGCGCCGCGCGACGGTGCGCTCGGTGGCGGGCGGACTGAGGACGACGACGTCGAACCATGCGTTGCACGTACCCATTTTGGCCGGATGAACCCTCACTTGGGGGGCAGTTTGGTGGTCACCCTCGCGACAGATCACACCGTGTTCCCGGGCAGTTCGAACTGTTACCCCGTTACCACCTGGCCCAGGCCATGTTCACCCTTCGACAACGAGATCGACACCGTCCCGCACCGATCCGCGCCTCATGGCCCGGTCGGGGGCCACATCCGGGCCCGTCGCCACCGAGACCCCGGTCATGGTGGGCCAGGAAAGATCGATGGAACGGATCTCCAGCCCCGCTCCGGCACTCGGCGAGCTGCTGCCCGCAGGGACTGCGGCGACGCCAACCGGCGAAGCTTCGGGCTGACAAGGCCTACGACCAGCAGGGTCTGCGCCGGTTCCTGCGCCGACGCCGCATCGACGTCCGGATCGCCCGGCGCGGGGTGGACAGTACCGAACGTCTCGGCCGGCGCAGGTGGAAGATCGAACGGACGATCGCGTGGCTTGATGGCTACCGCCGGCCCAGGGCCCCGGCATAGTTGTCGGTTAGCAAGCAAGGTTCATGATCGCCTCTAGTGGGCGTGTCGGGTGACGGGCGT
>NZ_JAMQQG010000318.1 GCF_023716925.1 Frankia sp. R82 | reverse complement strand
CACCTACGTCGCGCTGGCCGCCGCCGGGACGCTGGGTCTGGCGGCGGCAGCCGTCCGACCGCCCGGCCGCCTGTCCCCGACCGCCGCCGGCCGCCGTCTCCGGATCGGCGCGCTGGCGCTCGCGGTGGTCGCCATCGCGGCCGGCGGGCTCGCCGTCGTGCGGGTCGCGCAGGGACACCCACCCGCGGTTGCCTGGGGCGTTTTCGCCGCGGTGACCACCTGGGTCATCGTGGTGCGCGGACTGCTGTACTTCCTCGGGAGAACACGGACCGGCGCACGCGGCGGCCAGGCCGACGACAACACCACGATCACCGCCCGGCCGGCCTGAGTACGCCGACCATCATGGCGGCGTGCCGGCCGCGTCTGATGGTGGCGTGCCGGCCGCGTCTGGCGGAGGTGGCCCGGGGGGCATCGCACCCCCGGGCTCGCCCAGAACCGCGCCAGGCCCGCCCGACGGGCAGACCGGCAGACGGGCCAGACGGCCAGACGGGCAGGCGGGCAGACGGGCACCAGCAGGCGCTACTGGGGCACCTCGGCACGATCCTCGTCGTGGTCCAGGTCGGGCGCCGACGGCCGATGGCTGCCACGGCGAGTCCCCGCCGAGGGACGCGGCCACCAGCGGCGCCGCACGACGAGGCCGGCGAGCAGCACCAGGACGACGCCGAGGCCGACATACAGCCCCATGAGCCAGCCGGAGAGGCCGCCGGAGGCATCGGAGTGGGCGCCGGGTGCCGCGGCGGCCCTGCCCGCCGGCAACCGGTCGGAGTCGGCGGCGCAGACGATCGGCCTGGCGGCGCCGCCAGGCGTCGCGCACACCACCGAGGCGAGACGTAGCTGGCCGCCCGGCGGCTTCGCCACCTCGGCCTGGACGACGAAGGCCGTGTTCCGCCCGGCGGGCAGATCGGTGTGCCAGGCGACCGTCCCATCGTGCAGGACACCGTCGCGATCGGCCGAGCGCAGGCGAACGCCGACGGGAAGCGTCTGGGTGACGACCAGATCGCCCGCGTCCACGGTACCGATGTTGCGGATCTTCACCGTGTAGGTGAGGTGGTCACCCGCACGCACATCGGTGTGCCCGTCGTCGATCCCGATCGCCAGATCCGGACCCGACGCGTCCCCCTTGTCCGGCGGCGACGCGTCTGCCCTGTCCGGCCGCGACGGCGCATCGGCGGCGAGGGCGGGTGCCGGCAGGGCGGACATACCGACGGGGAGCAGGGGCCCGCCCAGCAGCGCGGCTGCCAGGACGATTCCCCCGCGGGTCTTGCCGAGGCGCGGGATGCTCATCTGGGGTCTCTTTCCGTTCGGCCCGTCGGCGGGTGGGCGGTGGACCGTGGGCCCGCGACGGGGGGTCGGTTCTCGCGACGACCGACAGTGCCCTGGCCGGCGGCTTCCCGGTGTGCCGGACATCCACTCACTGTGTGGCCGCGATGTAGTCCAGGGCGGTGGAGTAGGTGTCGGAGGCGACGAACGGGATGTGGATCGCGTAGTCGTTGCTGACCGCGTCCCCGTTCGGCGCGGACGGTTGCGCCTGGTTGTGGACCGTCACCGCCGCGGTGTCCGAGAGCGGTGCGAACCCCGCGGTGCCGGACTCCCGGACCGTCAGGGCCTGCACCGGGATGGTGTCGTCGTTGCCGGGTGTCGCGGGCGTCAGCGTCGGCGACGTGCCCTGGACCGCGACGGTGTAGCCGTCCGTGCTGTTCGTCGTGACGGTCATGGTCACCGCCGAGTCCAGGGCGGGGGTGCTGCCCGGCTCCCCGGTCAGGACGAAGGAGCTGGTGAGGTCGGTGAGGGTGAGGCTCTGGGCCAGGACGGTGGTCGAGGTGGTGCACGTCGGTTCGGTGCCGGTGCCGGTGCAGGTGCTGCCGGCGGCGGCCGAGGTCACCCGGTTCGTCATCGTCGCGCCCGGTGTCGCCGCGTCGGTGACGGTGACCGAGTAGGTGATGGTCACCGCCGCGCCGACCGGGAGGTCTCCGGTCCAGACCAGCGAGGGCGCCGTGTAGGTGATCGCGCCGACGGAGGCGGTCGCGTCGGCGTTGTAGGACGCGTTGGCCAGGACCGACGTGAGGTCGTCGGAGATGGTCGCGCCGGTGTAGGCGGCCGCGCCGGTGTTCACCGCGGTGATCGTGTACTGGACGGCCGAGTCGACGACCGCGCTGGTCTGATCCGCCGTCTTGGTGATCGTCAGCGCCGGGACCAGGACCGCGGTGGTGGTCGTGCAGGCGGCGTCCACACTGCCGAGCAGGCAGGTGGAGCCGGGGCTGGTCGAGGCGACCGCGTTGACGACCAGCCGGTTGCCGGTGGCGGGCAGCGCGGTGGTGACCGAGTAGGTGATGGTCGCCGTCGCGCCGACGGCCAGATCGCCCGTCCAGGTCAGGTCGGGCGCGGTGAAACCGACCGTGCCCGTGCTCGCGGCAGCGTCACCGTTGTAGGCGGCGTCGTCGAGCACCCCGGTGAGATCGTCGGTGAACGAGGCGCCCGTGTACGGCGTCTGCCCGGTGTTGACGACGGTGACCGTGTAGGCGATGGGGCTGCCCGCGACGACGGTCGCGTTCCCGGTGCCGCTGTCGGCGGTCTTGGTGATGGTGAGCGCGGGAACGAGCACCACGACGACGGTCCGACAGGCGGGAGCACCACCACCGCCGCTCGGGCAGGTGCTGCCGAGCGCGTCCGAGGTCACATTGTTGATCAGTACCCGGTCACCCAGATCCGGATCGTCGACCGTGACCGAATAGGTGATCGTCGCGCTGGCCCCGACCGCGAGGTCGCCCGACCAGTTCACCGTCGGCGACGTGTAGGACACGGTGCCGCTGGTGGCGCTCGCGTCGCCGTTGTAGGCGACGTCGGCCAGCAGGCCGGTCAGGTCGTCGTTGACCGTCGCACCCGTGTAGGGGCTCTGCCCGCTGTTCGTCACGGTGATCGTGTAGGTGACGGTAGCGCCGGGAGTCGTGGTCGTCGTGTCGGCGGTCTTGGCGATGGTGAGTCCCGGGGTGAGGATGTTCACCGTCACCGTGCAGTCCGGGTTCGGGCTTCCCGGCGGGCAGCTGCTGCCGGCCGCTGTGGACGAGGCGAAGGCGTTGACGACCTTGTCGCCGGGGTCGGGAGACTTCACCGTGGCCGACGCGGTGATGATCACGGATTGGCCGGGTGCGAGGCTGCCCGTCCAGACCAGCTGCCCGGTGGCGATGTCGAGGTTCAGCGATCCCGTCGTGGCGACGGCGTCACCGTTGTAGTCCGAGTCGTCCACCGCCCCCCCGAGGTTGGCGTTCACCACGGCGTTCGGGTAGGAGGTCTGGCCGGAGTTGGTCGCGGTGAGGGTGAGGTGCACGGTCTGCCCCGGGATGGCCGTGGACACATCCGTGGCGATCGTGATGGTCAGCGCACCGACCGGCACGGACACCGAGCAGCGGGTGTCGGTGCTGCCGGTGGTGCAGTTGTTGCCCGCCACGGTGGAACTGACCGTGTTCGCCAGCGTGCCGTCCCCGCTGCCCGACGCCAGGGTGGTGACCGAATAGGTGATGGTGGCCGAACTGCCCGGGTTCAGGCTCCCGGTCCAGGTGAGGGTCGGGCTGGCGAAGACGACGGTGCCGACGGACGCGGCCGCGTCGTTGTTGTAGCTGGCGTCGTCAAGCACCCCGGCCAGGGCGTCGCTGACGGTGGCACCCGTGAAGGGAAGCTGCCCCACGTTGGTCACCGCGAGGGTGTAGGTGACGGTGCCGCCGGGCACGGTCGACGCCACACTGGCCGTCTTCACGATCGTCACCGCCGGGGTCAGGACGATCACGGTCCCGTTACACCCCGGGTTTCCGCTGCCCGGCGGGCAGGAGCTGCCCGCATCGGTCGAGCTCAGGAAGTTGGCGAGAACCTTGTCGCCCGGATCCGGATTGTGCACCGTCACCGTGAACGTCACGGTCACCACGTCGTCGACGGCGAGGTCACCCGTCCAGGTCAGCGTCTGCGTCGCGAAGGACAGCGAGCCGGCGGAGGCGGTGGCGTCCCCGTTGTAGGTGGCGTCGTCCAGGACGCCGGCGAGGCTGTTCGCGACGGTGGCACCGGTGTAGGGCGTCTCCCCGCTGTTCGTGATCGTGGTCGTGTACGCCACGGTACCGCCGGGCGTGGTGATGCTGGTGTTCGCGGACGTCGTCATCGTCAGCCCGGGGAGCAGGACCGGGACGCTGAAGGAGCAGGCGGGATCGGTGTTGCCGTCCAGGCAGTTACTGCCGAGCGCGTTCGAGACGGCGCTGCCGTTCAGGACCCGGTTTCCGGTGTCCGGATTGTTGACCAGGAGGCTGCCGGTGACGGTGATTGTCGCGCCGACCGGAATGTCTCCCGTCCACACGACTCCTGTTCCTCCGATCGACAGCGTCCCGGAGCTGGCGGTCTGGTCACCGGCGCCAATGGCGTCATCCCCGATATCGAGACCGTCCACCGATACGGAGATTCCCGTATAGGGGGTCTGGCCCACATTGGTGTAGGTCGAGGTGAGCGCGACCACGCCACCCGGAGTCGTCGACGGGACGTTCGTGGAGAGGACGATGTCCAGCTCGGCCACCGTCACCGTCACCGTGCACCGCGGGTCGGTGCTCGCCGCCGGGCAGTTGCTGCCGGGCGAATTCGACGCCACCGAGTTCACCAGGATGTTGTCGCCCCCATGATTCGCCTCCACGACGGAATAGGTGATGGTGACGGTGCCGGCGGCGGGAACGTTGCCGGTCCAGGACAGCACGGGCCCGGCGTAGGTCACCGTGCCGGCGGACGCGGTCGCGTCGTTGTTGTAGGTGGCGTTGGTCAGGACGTCGGTCAGGTCGTCGGTGAAGTGCGCCCCCAGGTAGGGCGAGAGGCCGGTGTTCGCGACCCTGATCGTGTACGTCAACGTCGCGCCTCTGACCACCGAGGGTGTCCCCGCGGTCTTGGTGAACGTGAGCTGCGTCGCCGCCACCGCCGTCACCGTCGCCGTGCAGCGCGGGTCGGAGCCGCCCGACGGGCAGTTCGACCCCGTCGTCGACGAGACGATCGTGTTGGTCAGCGACCGGTCACCCGGGACCGGGTTGTCCACCGTCACCGTGTAGCTGATCGTGGCGCTGGCACCCGGGTTGAGACTGCCGGTCCAGGTCAGGGTCGGCGTGCTGAAGGAGACCGTGCCCACCGACGCCGTGGCGTCGGTGTTGTAGACCGCGTCGTCGAGGACGCCGGCTAGGGAGGTGGCGAACGTGGCCGCCGGATAGGGCGTCTGCCCGGAGTTCGTGACCGTGATCGTGTAGGCGACCGTCGACCCCGGTACCGCGGTGCTGCTGTCAGCGGTCTGTGCGATCGTCAGTGCCGGGGTGAGAACGGCGACGTTCGTCGTGCAGGCGGAGTTTCCGCTGCCCGGCGGGCAGGTGTTGCCGGGCACACTCGAACTGGCGGTGGTGACGAGCAGCTTGCCCCCCAGGTCCGGGTCGTGCACGGTGGCCGAGAAGGTGATGGTCGCGACCGCGCCGACGCCGAGGTCGCCGGTCCAGGTGAGCACCGGTGCGCCGTAGCTGACCGAGCCGGACGAGGCCACCGCGTCGGCGTTGTAGTTGGCTTCGTCGATCAGACCGGCGAGCGAGTTGGTCACGGTGGCACCGGTGTACGGAGTCTCACCGCTGTTCGTCACGGTCATCGTGTAACCCACCGTGGCGCCCGGCACCGTCGTCGCCGTGTCCGCCGAGGTCGCGATGGTCAGGCCGGGGAGCAGGACCGGGATGCTGATGGAGCAGTCGGGGTCGGTGGTGCCGTCCGGGCAGTTGCTGCCGGGCGCGTTCGAGATGTTGATGGCGTTCAGGACTCGGTTTCCGGTGTCCGGGTTGTTGACCTGGAAGCCTCCGGTCAGGGTGACCGTCGCGCCGACCGGAATGTCTCCCGTCCACACCGCCCCGGTCGCCCCGATCGACAGCGTCCCGGAACTGACCTGCTGATTACCAAGCGTGCTGGCATCGTCTGCGATGTCGGCGCCGATGATCGATACGGAGATTCCCGTATAGGGGGTCTGGCCCGTGTTGGTGTAGGTCGCGGTGCTCGTGACCACGCTCCCCGGGGTGGTCGTCGGGACGTTCGCGAAGGTCAGGATGTGCAGGCTGCTCAGCGTCACCGTCACCGCGCACCGCGGGTCGGTGCCCCCGGTCGGGCAGTTGCTGCCCAGGGTCGGCGAGGTCAGCGTGTTCGTCAGCAGTCCGTCACCGGTGTTCGTGCTGTGGGTGGTGACCGAGTAGACGATCGTCGCCGTCGCCCCGACCGCCAGGTCTCCCGTCCAGGTCAGGGTGGGCGCCGTGTAACCGGCGGTACCTGCCGACGCCGTGACGTCGCCGTTGTAGGTGGCGTCGTCCAGCACACCGCTGAGTGAGTCGGCGAACGACGCGCCGAGATACGGGGTCTGGCCCGAGTTCGTCACGGCCACCGTGTAGGTGACGACCCCACCGGGGGTGGTCGTCGCCGCACTCGCGGACTTCGCGATCGTCAGGCCGGGCAGCAGGACGTTGACCACGGCGGAGCAGGCCGGGGCGTTCCCGCCGACCGGGCAGGTGCTGCCGATCACCGGTGAGGTGACGGCGTTGACCAGCAGCCGGTCGCCGGGATCGGGGTCGAGCACGGTGGCGGTGAACGTGATGGTCGCGCTCGCCCCGACGGCGAGGTCACCGGTCCAGGTGAGGTTGGGTGCCGTGTAGGACAGGGAGCCGGTGGAGGCGGTGGCGTCGCCGTTGTAGGTCGCGTCGGACAGCACCCGGGCCAGCGAGTCGGTGACGGTGGCGCCGGTGTACGGCGTCTCACCGGTGTTCGTCAGCGCGATCGTGTACGTGATGGTTCCACCGGGGGTGGTCGTGGAGACGTCCGCCGTCGTCGCGATGGAAAGCCCCGGGGTCAGCACCGGCACGACGGAGGTGCAGGCGGGCGCCGGCGCGCCGGCGGGGCAGGTGCTGCCCTGCACGGCCGAGACGATGGTGGTGCGCATGACCTTGTTGCCGGTGTCGGGATTGTTCACCGTGACCGATGACGTCACGGTCACCGACGCTCCCGGGTCGAGGCTGCCCGTCCACACCAGGTCGCTCCCGACCAGCGCGATCGTTCCCGTGGTGGTCTGGCCGTCGAGGTTGTACGTCGCGTCGTCGAACAGGTCACCGAGCGGAACCGAGAAGGTCGCGTTGGGCAGTGGTGTCGTGCCGTTGTTCACCGCCGCGTAGGTGAAGCCGACCACCCCGCCCGGCTGCGTGGTCGTCACCGTGCCCGACGAGGTGATCGTCAGGATCGAGACGGTCACCGTGTTGGCGCAGCGCGGATCCGTTCCGCCGACGGGACAGGTCGTTCCCACCGTCGTCGAGGTGACCGCGCCGGAAAGAAGCTTGTTGCCGGTGTCAGGGTTGTTCACCGTCACCGAGTAGGTCACCGTCACCGCGGCCCCGGCGGCGAGGGTGCCCGTCCAGGTGAGGTTGGGGCTGGTGAACGTCACCGCGCCGGTGGTGGCGCTCGCGTTGGCGTTGTAGACGGCGTCGTCGAGGACACCCGTCAGCGCGTCGGTGAACGTCACGCCGGAGAAGGCCGTGGCCGCCGTGTTCGTGGCCGTGATGGTGTAGTTCACGGTGTCGCCCGGCGCCGCCGACGACGTGCTGGCGGACTTCACGATGACGATCGGGCCGGCCGTGACGGTCAGCGTGACCGCCTGGGTGGCGGTGACCGCGAACGCGTCACTCACTCCGACGGTGAAGGGGTAGCTGCCAGCGGTGGTCGGGGTGCCGGACAGAACGCCGGTCGACGCGTTGAGCGTGACTCCGGGCGGCAGCGTTCCGGCGGTCACCGACCAGGTGAACGGAGCCGTCCCCCCGGTGACCACCAGGGCGTTGCTGTAGGCGACACCGACCTGCGCGACCGGTGGCGGCGGGAACGCGAGGGTCGGACGCGGCGCGATCACCAGGCTGACGGCCCGGGTCGCCGACAGCCCGAGAGTGTCGACCACCCGCACCGTGAACGACGCGGTGCCCGCGGCGGTCGGCGTACCCGAGAGCAGGCCGGTCGCGGCGTTCAGGGTGAGGCCCGCCGGCAGCGCACCCGCGCTCACCGACCAGACGAAGGGGCTCGTACCGCCCGAGACGGTCAGCTGGTCGCTGTAGCCCACGCCGACCTCGCCCGCCGGCGGCGGCGGGAAGGGCAGCGTCGGCGCCGACGCGATCGAGACCGTCAGGTTCTGGGTGGCGGCCTGACCGCTGGCGTCCACCACCCGGACCGTGAACGGATAGCTGCCGGCCGCTGTCGGTGTACCCGAGAGCAGACCCGTCGCGGCGTTGAGCGAGAGTCCCGGCGGCAGGCTTCCGGTGCTGATCGACCAGACGTACGGGGAGGTGCCGCCGGTGACGGTGAACTGGTCGGTGTAGGCGGCGCCCACCCCGCCCACCGGTGGTGGCGGCAGGGCCAGGCTGGGCGAACCGTTGATCGTGACCACCGACGAGGCCGCCGACTGGGGCCCGGTGCCGGCCGCGTTGGTCGCCGCGACCCGGAAGGTGTAGGCCGTGCCTCCGGTCAGCCCGGTGATGGTCTGCGTGGTCGCCGTGCCCGTGAAGGTCTGGGTCGGCTGCGCCACCCCGGCGATGTACGGCGTGACGACGTAGCCGGTGATCGCGCTGCCGTTGCTGGCCGGCGCGGTCCAGGACAGCGTCGCCGACGTGCTGCCCGCGCTCACCGCCGTGATGGCCGGCGCGGCGGGCAGGGCGTACGGCACCACGGCGGCCGACTGGGGGCTCGCCGTACCCGTCCCGATCGCGTTGATGGCGGCGACCGTGAAGGTGTAGGAGGCGTTCGCGGTCAGACCGCTCAGCGTTCGGGTGGTCGTCGAGGCGTCATAGGAGATCGGCGTCTGCGCCACCCCGCCCCGGTAGGGCGTCACGACGTACCCGGTGATCGCACTGCCGTTGCTTTCCGGGGCAACCCAGGTGACCGTGGCACTCGTGGCGCCCGCGGTGGCGGTCGGAGCGGCCGGGGTCGCGGGGGAACTCGTGTAGACGTACGAGGTCACCCCGGCCACCCCGCGGGTCACGACGGTGACCCCGACGGCCGCGGCACTCGTGCGGGCGGGCATCGAGGAGATCTGCAGCGAACCGTCGCCGTTCACGGTGAAGCATCCCGCGGCGGGTCCCGACGAGCACGGCAGCAACACCACCGGCGTCCCCGCCTGCTGCTGCGCCGTCGTCCCGATCTCGATCGCCGTCGCGCCGGCGACGTTGGTGCCGGACACCGTGACGGCACCGCCGCCGGCGATCGACCCCGAGGTCGGCGCGATGGTCACGGCGGTGGGTGTCGCCGGTACCGTTCCCGCGGTGGTGCTGCCGGCGAAGCCGGGGTTCGCGTCGGTGGAGGACGACGTGGTGACCGACGTCGTCTGGATCAGCGCCGGCGTGACACCCGACGAGGTCACGATCGCCACCACGGTGACGGGGGTGAGCGTCGTCCCGTTGGTGAAGGGTCCGTTGCTGTTGGTACAGGTGATACTTCGCCCGACCGGAGCCTGGCAGACCCAGCCGGAGCCGAACGCCCCCACCGGCACCACCCCCACCGGCACCGTCTCGGTCACCGAGATCGGCGACGGCTCGTCGGCCCCGGCGCTGACCCCGGCCGTCACCGTGTAGGTGACCGGATCGCCCGGCTGCGGGGTCGAGCCGTTGTAGCTCGTCGCGGCCACGTTCAGCTGCGGGACCGGGTTGAAGCTCACGACCCGGGCCTCGTCGAGCTCGTGGTAGTCGGTGACCGAACCGGTCGAGGCCACCCAGCCGAACGCCAACTGGCGCGGAATCCCGGCCGAGGTGGTCCAGGTCGACGACGGGTAGAGGCCGGCGGGCACCGTGGGCAGCGCACCCTGCAACGTGCGGACCGTCCCGCCCACCGGGGTGAACACGACCTTGTACGTACTGGGAGCCGCCGAAATGCCGCTGGCGGTGACGATGGTCTGCGCGGTGGGGTTGACGACCACCTCGACGGGCACCTTCGAGGCGGTGCGGGTGGTGGCCCCCAACGCCACCGCGGGGGACGCCGTCGTCGTCGCCGTACTGTTGATCGCGCAGTAGCCGACCAGCCCGGCGCCGGGCCCGCGCACGACGACCTGACCCGGCACCCGCCCGCCCGTGGTGGAGATATAGGCCGGATTCGTGCATCCGGAGCCCTGGTACGTGCTGTTGCTGTAGTTGCCGAACACGTCCAGGCCGATGCCGAGATAGCCGTTGCTCAGCCCCACCAGGCTGCCGCTGGCAGGCGTGTAGCCGAGCGCGCCACCCGGTTGCCCGAGGTTCGCCGGCGCCGTCGGGGCGGTGGGATTGACCGCCGCGAGCACGAGCGCCATGCCGTCGGCGTGTGTCCCGCCGTACTGGTAGCTGTTGAAGGTGATGTCCAGGCCCTGCGAGGTCGGCACGCTGGCCGCCCCGAAGACCCCGCCCTCGGTGAAGGTCGCGGTGTTCGTGAGGCGCAGTTTTCCCGCACCCGAGGGGTCAGTGACCGGGCAGCTGCGCAGAACGCCGGTGGTCGAGTTCCCGGGCGAGGTGAGACAGGCCGTGTTCGAGCCCGCGGCGCCGCTCGGCAGCGCGGGCAGAACGACGCTGCCGAGTCCGTCGGGGGTGTTGTTGTGGAAGGGCTGGTCGAACAGAACCGTCCCGGCGGCGTAGGCCACGTTGGGCAGGAGCGTCGATATCGAGCCGGTGAGAACCAGGCTCACCAGCACGACCACCAGCGCCTTGAATGCCTGCCGATGCCGGATGGCCGCGGACTTCCACGGTGCACTCCGCCGTCTCGAAACCCTTACGCCGCTCATTACCTTAAGTATATTGATGAGTACACACGGTATCCGGGAGGTGTCGACTACCGATTCGGCGTGTCACCCTCGGTGCCGATATCCGGCTCCGCGATATCACCAAAAAGATCGGCTTCCGCATTTCCGGGATTCATGTTCGGCCCAGCCTGGCGTAGGTCGCCGAGATTCCCCCCACGCTGCAAAGCCAGCGCCTCCCGCAGCACCCGGGCGCGGTAGCGTCGACGCACGAACACCCCGCAGAAGACGATGGCAAGAATGCCGGCTATTACCCCGACCGCCGGTAGGACCGGGAAGATGACCACGGTCGCCCGCGCGGTCTGCGACGTTCCGTGCGGGCCGGGGAGGACGACCTCGGCCCGGCAGATGCACATGAGCGGTGGATCGTCCCACCGGGCGGTGACCTCCCGCGTCGAGTCCCGCTGCACCGTGAAGTCGGGAAATGCGACGTCACGCCCGTCGACGCGGACGTTGAGGCGACCTTTGTCGCGAAAGTCGCGATGAACGGTGCCGGTGTCCTGGAAGGTCGCCCTGAAGTGGACGGGTCCGCCCATGGCGAACCCCGACGTCCGCAACGACGGAATCTTCACCGTGTCGTCGACCGGGCCCGGCACCGTGATGTAGAGGGGAGCCCCGATCCCTCGGTTCAGCCTGATCTTTTTCTTGTCCCCGGCAGCCGGGACCATGAACAGCATCGCGACGTGATGGTCGCCCGGCTCGGGGTTTTTGGGAACCGCGATCCGCACGGCCACCACCTGGCGCGCTCCCGGCGCCAGGTGGAACCTGGCCGGACTGGCCGATATCCAGGTCAACGCCGAATAGGGCGCCTCCGTGCTCTGGAACTGCAGGGTCCCGTCCCGGCCGGCCGTGAAGCCCGCGCGGTTCACCACGACGTCGAGGGGCAGCCGACCATGGTTGGTCACCGCGAAGTGCTGATCCTTGGAGAGCTGTTCCTGCGGAATGACCAGTCTTGTCGGGCTCACCGTCAACGAGAAGTCCGGGGTCGGCGCGGGAGCCGCCGAGGCCGGTGCGTGCACAGGAGGCGACGCGGCGAGAGCGGCGGGCCCTGGGCCAGCCAGGGCCGCCCCCACAAGCAGCAGCATCGCGACGGCGAACACGCGCTGACCCAGTCGGACCCGGCTGGTCACCACGTGCACCGCCGCCATATGTTCCGTCCTTTTCTGCTGGCCGAAACCGGAAATCACGGTCGGATCGGTCAGCTATCCATCATGACCGGGCCGGGTCGCCCGGGATGCAATAACTACAGGGTCGTGGCAACGTAGTCGAGGACCGCGGAGTACGTGTCCGGGATGACGAAGGGAATGGTGATCTGGTAATCGTTGGTGAGGGTGTCGCCCCCCTCGGCCGACGGTGTCGCCTGTGTGTGTACCTGCACCGGCGTGCCGAACGTCAGTGGAGTAAAGGCGGTGGTGCCCGCCTCGCGCACCTGCAGATCGCCGATCGGGATGGTGGCGGTGTTGCCCGGTGTGGCCGGGTTCAAGGTCGCCGTCCGCGGTTGGACGGTCACGGCATATCCCTCGTTGTTGTTCGTGGCGACCGTGAACGTCACCGGCGGAACCGCGTTCGTCACGGTTTCACCCGGGTTACCGGTCAACGCGAAGGACTCGACGAGACCGGTCAGCGTGATGGACGAACCGACGACAACGTTGGCGGTCGTGCTTTGCGTCGCCGTCTGTCCCGGAACCGCACTCGCGCCAGTGGCCATCGCCCCGATAACCGTCGCGACGCCCGCTGTCACGACAAGTCCGCGCCTGATCACCGGGTGCGATACGAGCTTCATCGACATTCCATACCCCGCTTACTAGAAGAAGTTACGGGGAGTGTTTTCCGCGCCATCATCAACGTCAAGGATCCCGGCTGGCACTGATGCCGGAAACGATCCGCACCCGCGGACCTCGCACACGTCGACCCTGAACGAATCACCTGAAAAACAATCAGCCCGAGAAACACGGCGGCGAGTCGGCAGGTGAGCGCATATTCCGTGGGGAGCAGTTTCACCTCGCGCCCCGCTATCGCCGTGGATGGCAGCCCACCCGCCCCGTCGCCCGCCGCCCGCACGGTGAGAAGGACCCGGTCATCAACGGCTGGATCCGGCGCGGCTGGACCGGCCGGGCGCACGTGACCGCGTGGGCGGGTTCATCCGAGTGACACTCAGGCCCACCTCTGTCGCCAGATCGCGTCGACGGGGAGGCAACCGGCCACCCGGCCGGGCCGGGATCACCCCATCACCGTAGGCCCATGGTGGAGGAACCGCGCGCCGGCACCGGCCGGACGGCGGATTCGCCCCTGATCGCCGCACGCGTCTCCCCGAGTTGGCCGCCGGAGCACAGTCGGGTTACGTTGCTCTGAGTAACTGATCGTGACGCTAGGTGGGGGAATTCTATGGCGGTGGGATCGTTGCCGGATGCAGTCCGCAACGTCATGAGCGACCTTCGGCCGCGAACCCGCTGCCATGTGGCCGGCCAGCCGACACCGAAGGACCTCCGTCGCCCGCCCCTGGCGGAGTCACTGATGGTGACCGGGCTGGTGGCTGTGATGGTCGCCCTGGCAGGAGCACCCGCCACCGCGGCCACCAGCACATCGCAGACCACCGTCGGCATCATCGTCACCGGGGCACCCGCGCTGACCGTCACGAAACGCGGCACCGTGGTGGACGCCGGCCATGACGACCACAGCGGCGCGGGCCGGGTGCGCTGGACGATCACGGTGTCGAACACCGGCAACACGATGTTGTCCGGGCTCAGCGTGAGCGACCCCACAGCAGGTCCCGTCCGCTGCCCCACCACCTCCCTCGTCCCGCAGCAGGTTGTGATCTGCACCGCGCCCGATCATGTGATCACGACCAAGGATGTCGAGGCGGGTGTGGTCACCAACGTGGCCACCGCGTCCGCGGCCGCCCCGGGTGGGCAGATCGTCGCGCCCCCCGGGTATGCCAGCGTGGCGATCCCGACCGGCAAGCCCGCCATCATCATCCCGCTCCCACCGGTGGTGTTCGGGTGGCCCGACCTTCATCCCGAGCACCCCGATTCCGATGAACCCGCGGCGGGAGGCGCCGCAGTGGGCGGTGCCGTGGTGGGCGGTGCCGCCGCCGGCGGGTCCGGTCCGGGCGGTGGGGCCGGCGTCAGCCCGGGTAGCGGCCCGGGCGCCGCCGGGCCCGGGACACCGAACTCCCAGGGCGGCACTCCGCCTTCGACAGGAGGTCAACAGCGGCCTTCGACAGGAGATCAACAACGCGCTCGTCCACCGGTAGCCGTGGCGGGGGGAGAGCCTGACGAGCCCGGACACGGTGGACTCACCATGGTCCTGCTTGGTGCGGTCACCGCCGCTGGTGCGCTCGCCGCACTCGGGGTACGCGCCGGTCGGCGGACCAGACGCCGACGTTGATCCGACCGCCGGGGGGCCACCGCCAGCCGCGCAGGCACGGCCGGTCTCCGTGGCCGGTGAGACGCTCGGCCGGTTCGGTGGCCGCCCTCGGTGTCCTGGCCCTCGCCGGGATCGTCCTGGTCGTCCTGGGATGGCCATCCAGCCCCGTTCCCAGGGCTGCTCCGTTGCCCGCGTCGGACGGGCCGCACCGGCCCGGCCCGTCGCCGGGTCCCGGCGACGCGAGCAGAGCCCGGATCCAGCCCTACCAGCAGGGTCTGCCAGCCTCCAGTCTTCGGATACCAGCGCTCGGTGTCACCGCCCGAATCGGCCGGGCCGTCGAGGAGAACGGCATCCTCGTTCCACCGCGGACACCGACCGAGGTCGGCCTGTGGTCCGGTTCGGCGGCACTCGACGCCGATGCCGGAGAAGTGACGATCGTCGGTCACGTGAACTGGCGGAGAATGCCTCCCTTCGCCTTTGGACGCCTGGCCCACCTGCACGACGGGGACCTCGTGTTCACCAGCGACCCGCACGGAAGACAGACCGCCTGGCGGGTTCGGCAGGTTTTCGCGCGCACCAAGTCCGGCGGTGTCGACCCGACCGCGTTCGCCGGATCTCGTGGCCCACGCCAACTAGTCATGATCACTTGTGGCGGAGCGTTCGATGTCCGGGCCGGCTCCTATTCCGACAACGTGTACGTGCGCGCCGTGCCCGCATAACCCGCCGACGAGACGGGCGGACGGCCACATCACCCTCCCGCCACCCGCTGTCGTACGTGACGATCGTCCGGCGTAACGGGCGACCCCGGTTCACCAGCCGCGCCTACCCCAATCCAAGTGACCTTCTTGCTACTTTGGGTGATATCAGGGTTGAGTTGTTCAGCCCTGCAACAGACATCCCCCGAAGGAAGCCCATGCGCACGACTCGTCTCCCAGCAGGCCCCGTCAACAGAAGCAGAGCCAGATCCCGGTTGACCCGGGCATTCTCCGTCGTCGGCGCGACGACTGTCCTGATCGGGGTGATCGGGACGGTCGGAGCCGCGAACGCCGACGCGGCCACCCCCACGGTTTCCCTCGGCTCGGCCGGCAGCTATGCGGTTCTCGCCGGAACGACCATCACCAACACCGGTAACACCACGGTGGGCGGCGATCTCGGACTCAGCCCGGGAACCGCCGTCACCGGATTCCCGCCCGGGCAGGTGACCGGGGCGACCCACAAGGCCGACAGTGCCGCACTGCAGGCCAAAAACGACCTCGGCACCGCTTTTGACGCTGCCGCCGCCATCCCGACCACCGCCACCATTCCCGTGGAACTCGGTGGAACCACGGAAACTCCCGGCGTGTACGACTCCCCCGCGGGCACGTTCGGCATCACCGGAACGCTGACCCTTGACGCTCAGGGCGACCCGAACGCCGTCTTCGTCTTCAAGGCGGCCTCCACCCTCATCACAGCGTCCGCAAGCAACGTGAAGCTGGTCAACGGCGCCCAGGCAGCCAACGTCTTCTGGATCGTCGGGAGCTCTGCCACCCTCGGCACCTACTCCATTCTCAGCGGAAACATCCTGGCGCTGACCTCCATCACCGTCACCACCGGCGCGACGGTGGACGGCAGGACCCTGGCCCGCAACGGCGCGGTCACGCTTGACACCGATGCGATCACCCGCCCGGTCGGCGTCCAGGGACCCGTGAACACCACCACCAGTCTGACATCCTCGCCCAACCCCGCACCGACGGGGCAGCCCGTCACCTTCACCGCAACCGTGTCAGCGGGCACCGGCACGACCGTTCCCACCGGCCCGGTCGCATTCACTGATGGATTCGCACTCATCAACGTCGTCGCCCTTGACAACACCGGCCATGCGACGTTCACCAGGTCCACCCTGACCGCCGGACTCCACCAGATCAAGGCCATTTACATCGGTACCAACGGATTCACCGCAAGCGTCTCACCCGTCACCTACGAACTCGTCGGCTACTGACCCCGACGCCGCCGCGCCGTCGAAGGCCGGCGCGGCGGCGACATGGATTGCAGCCGGTCAGTCCGGAGAGTCGACCTCGCGGGCAACACGGCCGATCCGACGGTCGGGGACGATCCAGATCAATGCGACGAGGATGTAGCAACCACTGGCGATGACGACACCGAGCCTGCCATGCGGGTCGACGAACTGCGCGCACAGAATCCCGACGAGATAGAGCAGCGGTGAGACCCTGCCCTTGAGATCGGCGCCGATGGCCTGCCGCAGCGGGGATTCGGGACCGTGCGCCCCGATGACCACCCACTGGAGCACGTTGTAGACACAGGCCGCGGCCAGCAGGTTCACCCCGAACAGGAGGACCGGGAAACGCGCATAGTCCGACTCGTCCATCCACGCGGTCGTGAACGGGAACAGTGACAGGCAGAACAGCAGGCCGAGGTTCGCCCAGAGCACACCCCCGGTCACCCGGCGGGCCAGCTGGAACATATGGTGATGGTTGTTCCAGTAGATCCCGACGTAGACGAAGCTCAGGACGTAACTCAGCAGGCCCTTCCCGGTGGCGTGCCGCAGGTCCGCAAAGGTGTTCCCCTCGGGCACCTTCAGCTCGAGAACCATGATCGTGATGATGATGGCCAGCACACCGTCGCTGAACGCCTCCAGCCGGCTGGTCCTCACCGGCCTACCCCGTCGGCGCCGCGACCGACCTTCGCCCCGCATGCAGCCGCGTCCGCCCCTGCCTTCCGCATGCCCGCTATCAGAGCATCACCAGGTCAGGCCCGCGTCTCCGGGGTCCGCAGCAGCGGCAACAGCTGGGTGCCCTGCCGTTCGACCTCGCGCAGGTAGGGCGTGTCCGACAGGACGAAGTGGGTGATGCCGAGCTCGGCGTAGCGGTGTAGGGAGCGGGCGACGTCCGCGGCCGAGCCGACCAGCCAGGTGGCACCGGCGCCCTCGCCGCCGATGCGACCCGGCGCGGTGTAGAGGTTGTCGTCGAGGACCTCACCGCGGGCCTGCAGGTCACGTAGCCGCTGCTGGCCGACCGCCTGGGCGGGATCGTGGCGCCCGGCGGGGCTGCCGGCGCGGTGGGCCGCCGCCAGGGTGGCGACCTTGGTCTCCGCGTCGGCCCAGGCCTGCTCGGCGGTGTCGCGCACGACGGTGGTGATCCGCAGCCCGAACTCCAGCGGCGGATGTTCGCGGCCCAGTTTCTCCGACAGCTCCCGCAGCCGCGCGATGCGTGCGGCGATGTCGTCGCGTGGCTCGCCCCAGAACAGCTGGACGTCCGCCTCGGTGGCCGCGACCCGCTCCGCCGCGGCGGAGGCCCCGCCGAAGTAGAGCGTCGGATGCGGCCGGCCCGGGCGGGCCTGCACCTGGGAGGCGACGCTCGAACCGGTCACCTGGAAGTACTCGCCGCGGAAGGTGACGTCCTGCGCCGTCCACAGTCGGCGCACGAGGCGCAGGAACTCGCCGGTACGGGCGTAGCGCCCGGCCCGGTCGGCCTCGCTGTCGCCGTACGCGGCGAGCTCGTCCTGGCCGGAGACGATGTTGATCCGCACCCGTCCGCCCGAGAGCTGGTCGAGGGTGGCCGCGGCCGCGGCGAAGTGCGCCGGGCGCCAGTAGCCGGGACGGATCGCGATCAGCGGCTCAAAACTGGCCGTGCGGGCCACCAGGGCCGCAGCCACCGTGAAGGTGTCCGGCCGGCTCCAGCCGGCGCCGAGCAGCGCGCCCCGGAAGCCGTGCCGCTCGATCGCGACGGCCTGCTCGGTGAGGGTGTCGAGGCTGTTGTGGGCCACCACCGCGTCATCGCCGCGGTGGCCCGGCCGGACCTCGTTCGGGATGTACCAGAGAACCTCCGCCCCGGTCCCGTCCTCGGTGCCCGGGGTCATGCCGGCTGTGTCGCGGCGGGAAAGGGCCGGCTCGGGATCTCGGCGCGCAGCACCGGGGCGATGTCGCTCTGGAACAGTTCCATCGTCGCGCGGTGCTCGGCCGGGGTGAGGCCGTCCGCGTCGGCGTGCAGGTGCATCACCTCGTGGCCGAGCTGGTCGTGGTACCAGTGGACCTTCTCGATGATCTGCTGCGGACTGCCGACGAGAATCGAGCTGCGTTCGATCGCGTCCTCGAGCGTCGGGAAGACCGGCTCCTGGCCCAGTCCGCGCAGCATCGTGATGCGTGCATCGAAGATCGGCCGGTAGCGTTCGATCGCGTCCTGCGAGCGACGGGCACCGTAATAGCCGGCGGTTCCGGCACCGACCAGAACGTCGGCCGGGTCATGGCCATAGTCCACCCAACGCTGCCGGTAGTAACGCACCAGCTGTGCGTACGGCTCGACGGGGTTCGTCACGTTCGCGGAGAACAACGGGTCGCCGTAGCGGGCGGCGAGATCCACCGACGCCTCACTGGTCGCGCTGCCATGCCAGATCCGGAGCTCCGGCTGCAGCGGTCGCGGCCACGTCTCGGCCTCGTGTAGCGACGGGCGGAACCGACCGGACCAGGTGACCCTGTCCTCCCGCCACAATCGGCGAAACAGCTCGTACGACTCGCGGTTACGGTCCCACTGGTCTTCCGTCGTGACGTGGAACAGCTCCGCCTGCGCCGCGCCGTTGCCCTTACCGACGATCAGCTCGAGGCGCCCGCCGGAGAGCTGGTCGAGGGTGGCGTAGTCCTCGTAGGCCCGCACCGGGTCGAGCAGGCTCAGTGTCGTGACCGCGGTGAACAGCCGGATGGTGGACGTACGGGCGGCGATGTGGCTGAGCACCACCGGCGGCGACGAGGAGATGAACGGCCGCTCGTGGCGCTCCCCCACCCCGAACCCGTCGAACCCGAGTTCCTCGGCCAGCACCGCGTTGTCGACCACCTCGCGCAACCGCGCCGTGGTCGAGCTGCGCACCCCGGTCAGCGGATCAGGGGCATGCACGATCAGGGTGATCGCCAGGAACTTCACGCCGCACTCCCCCAGCCCCGGGCGCCGATCACTGACCGGGAGCGTGCGACGGCGTACCGGTGATTGTCTGCGGCATGATGTTTCCTTCCAGGCATGGCGATGCCCTGATGCCACACCATGTCGCGGGCCGAGCGCAACACCCTGCAACAGTCCGGCAACAAAGAAGCGCCAACCCCGGACAACCGCCGCGCGCGCTGCGCCGTGCACCCGCGCGCCTCGGTGTCTCCGCGCCTCGGTGTCTCCGCGTCCGCCGCGTCCGGCGACCATTCCGCAAAGTTACGGATTCCTGCCGAGGCGGAGTGAAGATTCCGGCCCGCAGATCCTTCACCAAGCCTCGGCAAGAACCGATTATGACTTTCGGCCGCACCTCGACGAGCCAGGACCACCGGTCGGGCCGGACCCGCGGATTGTGGGGTTGCCACGGCCCACGTACGCAGCAGGAGGCACGGCGGCGGAGCAGGAGGCACGCCGGCGGAGCACGGACGGACCCTGCGTCGGCACGCACGAAGCGAAGGTTTCCCGCGGCCGCACCCGCGGGCAGCGACCGACAACAGTCGAGCTGGCCGGGCCCGCACGCGGTGAATCCGCCGGAAGGTGGTCCTCGGCGTCGGATCGGATCTGGGCAGGGATGTCGCGAGCCGCGCCTCGACCCGGTCGTCAGTCCCGGGCGAGGCCGTCGAGGAGATGTTCGAGAGCAATGATCATTTCGGTGTGCGCGATCCCGGGGTCGTCGGCGCGGGCGATGTAAAGCGCGGCTTCGTCGCTGGCGCCCATCAGAAGGTGGGCGAGCGGGCCGACCGGCTGCCGGCTGATGCGTCCGGCGTCCATCCCCCAGGCGAGCACCTCGCGGACCAGACCGAAGACATGCCGCTGGCACAGGTCGCGCCACTGCGCCCATCCCAGCACCGACGGGCCGTCGAGCAGCACCACCCGGTGTACCTCCGCTTCGACGCAGATCCGCAGCCAGGCCCGTGCGGCCAGACGCAGCGCCTCGATCGGGTCGGTGGAGCCGGCCGCAGCGACCTCGGCGGTGATGCGGGCCGCCACATCGGCCTCGACCGCCTCGACGACCGCCGAGAACAGGGCGGCCTTGTCGACGAACTGGTGGTAGAGCGCCCCGCGGCTCACCCCGGCGGCCGCCACGAGCGCCTCCGTGGTGACCGCGGTGAAACCGTCCTGCGCGAACAGCTGGCGGCCCGCCGCGACCAGTGCCGCCCGGGTCGCCGCGGAGCGGTCCACCTGGCGGCGCCGCTGCGGCTTCGGATCCAAGGCCGCAGCTGGATCTGGTGGGGCGGGCACAGGGTCGATTCTGCCCTGCCCGCACACCCGTTGATTTACATACAGTCAGTCCGTATGTTTCTGACCATGGATGCCGCACCGCACGCCGAGGTCCTCGACCTGCCGCCGGGCCAGATCTCCTACCGGGTGGCCGGGCCGCCCGACTCCGCCCGGCCACCCGTGGTGTTCCTGCACGGACTGCTCGTCGACGGCCAGCTGTGGAGCGCCGTGGCCGCCCAGCTCGCCAAGCAGGGCGTACGCAGCTATGCGCCGACCCTGCCACTCGGCGCCCAGCCCACCCCGATGCGGCCCGACGCCGACCTGACCCCCCGCGGCATCGCCCGGCTGGTGCTCGACTTCCTGGTGGCGCTCGATCTGCGCGACATCACCCTGGTCGGCAACGACACCGGCGGCGCGATCGCCCAGTTCGTCCTGGACGCCGACCCGGCCCGCATCGGCCGGGTGGTGCTGACCAACTGCGACGGGTTCGACGTCTTCCCACCGTTCCCGTTCACGCTGCTGGTGCGTGCCCTGCGCCACCCGGCACTGGTCGCGGCGCTCGTCCCCGGGCTGCGCTCGGCCCGGCTGCGACACAGCCCGCTGGCCTTCGGCCCGCTGGCCAGCCGGCCGTTCGACCCGCAGCTCACCCGCGCGTGGGTCGCCCCACTGGCGAACGCGGACATCCGCCGCGACACGGCGCGACTTGCCCGCGGCATCGACCCGGCCGACCTGCTCGACGTCTCGACCCGCCTGGGCAAGATCGAGGTGCCGGTCCACATCCTGTGGGGCGATGCCGACCGTTTCTTTCGCGTCGACTTCGGCCGTCGCCTGGCCGCCGCCTTTGCCCGGGCGACCTTCGACACCGTCCCGGGTGGCCGCACGTTCCTTCCCCTCGACCACCCCGACCGCGTGGCCGCCACCATCCTGCGCGCCGCCTGAACCGCGCAGTCACCGTTACGGGACGAACGTCCATGCCCGCCCGGCGCCGGTCATCCGCCGCGGCGCCGGCTCATCCGCGTAGCGGGGCGATGGTGCGACCGGCCGGGCTGGTCATCGACGTTCCCGGGGCGAAGCGACGCCGCTGTGCCTTCGAGGTCGGCCCCGGGTGCCGCCGAGCCACAGAACTTGCCCCGCGTCGCCGGACGGTCTTGGGTTGGCCCATGGTCGAGGAGATCGCGCAGGAACCCACCGTGGCGCAGCGGATGTGGCGACTGTTCGAGCCGGTACATGCCGTCACCTATTTCGCGCCGGCCAGCCTGGCGTTGTGGGCGGACGCCGGGCTGCGCGGCTACTGGCGCGGGTACTTCGCCAGCCGGACGGCGCCGCTGGGCCCGGTCGGGCCCGGGCCGGTCGTGGGCGCGTTCTTCGGGTTCGCCCCCGCCATGGTGGCCCGGGCGCTGCCGGCGCTCTGGGAGCGGATCTCCGCGGAGAAGGCACTCGCCCTGCGGCTCGACAGCGCCCGCGCGGGACTCGGCCCGCTGGTCGCCGGGATCAATCCGGACGACCTCGCCGAGCTTGCCGCGCTGCTGCGCTCGGCGGCCGAGCGGGTGCCGGTCGCCGGCCGGGTGCTCGGGGCCGCGAACGCCGCGCTGCCCTGGCCGGGCGACCCGCTCGCCACCATCTGGCAGGCCGCCACCGTCCTGCGCGAGCACCGCGGCGACGGGCATGTCGCCGCCCTGGTCACCGCCGGCCTCGACGGCCCGGAGAGCCTCGTCTGGCGGGTCGGCCTGGGCGGCACCGACCGTGCCTTCTACCAGCAGATCCGCGGCTGGACCGACCACGAGTGGGACGCGGCGGCCGACCGGCTGCGCGCTCGTGGCTGGCTTGACGCTGCCGGGACGCCGTCCGCGGCGGCCCGCGCCGCCGCCCTGGACCTGGAAGCGACGACGGACCGCCTGGCGAGCCCGCCCTGGGACGACCTCGGCCCGCAGGCCGTCAAGCGGGCCGCTGCCCTGCTCACTCCCCTGGCCCGCGCCGCGGCCGAGGTACTGATCTGGCCCAACCCGGCCGGCGTCCCCGATCCGCGGACCTCGTCGGCGTGACCCGCACGGCCGCGGTGCCGGTCACGCGCCCGGCGTGTGCACCAGCTCACCGGTGATCTTCTGCGGGTTCGTGAACAGCGCGAGCAGCGGGCACTCGGCCTCGACGATCTGGTATAGCTCCTCGATCTGCTCGGAGCCGGCCGGAGAGGTGACGGCGGCCCGGTAGGTGATGTTGTGTGGTTCCCGGGGCACCTGCTCGAAGCCGGGCCGGCCGGCCCGGGGATCCACCTGGCCCTCCACGTCCACCCTGATCTCGTCGAGGGGAATCTCCATGCGGGCGGCGACCACCTCGAAGACGTGCGTCAGGCAGCTGGCGAACACGCCCAGCACGAGCTCGGGTGAGCCGGGGCCGAGATCGTATCCGGCGTAGTCGGCCTGCGAGTCGCTGAGGATCTGGTGATCACGGATCCGAATGCGCCGCACCCCGCTGCGCCCCTCGGCGACGGAGTGCGCCCGCAGCACCACCGGGCCGACGAAGGTTCCCGAGGCGATGGCCTCCTCACGGGCCTGGATGGCCGCTCGTTTCTGGACGAGAAACTCCCGCAGGCCCGGACGTGAGTCGGCCGTCGAGCTATCGGTCGTGGGCATGGCGTTTCCCTCCAGGAACGGTGGTGCTCCGATGCCACACCAGCAGACCGGTCGCACGCAACCATGGAAATATTCGGGACACAGAAGAACAACAAACCTCGGCGGTGGGGCGAAGGGGTCGGCCGCGGCCTGGCAACCCGCTCGCGGCGAGCCGAGCACATCGGCACGACGTTGCGGGACAATCTCGATCGGGCCGGCGCCGGTCGACGCGGACCGCGCGACCGCGGGCGCCGTCGGCCCACGGCCCCCCGGGTGGCGCCGATGTCTGGCGCACCCCGAACGCGAGCCCGACGCGAAGGGACCGAACTGCCATGCCGACCTCGGATGTGCACGACGTGCGCACCGCGAAGCCGCATCCGCTCGACAACCCGGCGCTCGCCGCGTTGCTGGGGCCGCATGCACATCTCGCCATCCGCCGCGGCCAGGTGCTGCGGTATCCCATGGACGTCTCGCCGTTCATCGCCCTGCCGGACGAACCCGACGAGGCAGCCTGGCAGGACGCGGCGGACCTGCTCGGTCCGGGCGCGATCCTGCCGCTGGCCGGTTTCGGCGGCACCCTGCCGGCCGGCTGGCAGGTGCTCGGCAACGGTGCCGGCGTGCAGCTCGTCGACGCCGGCATCGCCGCGGCGCCCGACGACGAGGCTGTCCGGCTCGGCCCGGACGACGTCGCGGACATGCTCGCACTGGTCGAACGCACCCGGCCCGGCCCGTTCCTGCCCCGCACGATCGCGCTCGGCACCTACCTCGGGATCCGTCGCGGCGGTCAGCTCGTCGCCATGGCCGGGGAACGGCTGCATCCACCGGGCTGGACGGAGATCAGCGCGGTCTGCACCGACCCGGCGTGGCGCGGGCAGGGATTGGCCACCCGGCTCGTGCACGCCGTCGCCGCCGGCATCCGAGCCCGCGGTGAGACGCCGTTCCTGCATGCCGCGGCGGACAACACCGGCGCGATCCGGCTCTACGAGCAGCTCGGTTTCCGGCTGCGCCGCCGGGTGACGTTCACCGCCGTGCGGATCCCGGGCACGCCGGCGACCGGCGCAGCGTCCCCGCACCCACTCCCCGTCGACGTCGTCGGCGATGCCGGTGCCCCGCACAGCGCGCTGGCCGCCCCGCCACCACGCACCGCGGCCGACC
>NZ_JAMQQG010000317.1:23273-24262 GCF_023716925.1 Frankia sp. R82 | reverse complement strand
GGCGGCGGCGGCGCGACCCCCGAACCCCGACCGGGCGTCGTCGACGTCGTCGCGGGGGCCCGTCGGCCGGGCGCCGGGCGCGGTGGCCTCGACATAGTCGGCGACCGCCGTGCGGTTGGCCCGCATGGAGTCGCTGTGCAGATCGTCGGACGCCTCGCTCAGTTCCCGCAGGCGTCCTTCGTCAACGGTGTCGGACACCGCATCCTCCTGTTGCCGGTGGTGCTCGATGTCGGGGACTCCCACGTCGAGGTGCTCGCGGTCGGTGACAGGTGTCCCCGACTCCGCCGAGCGGCCGCACCGGCGGTGGACGACGAGGATTCGAAGCTGCCGGCGGGACGGATGGGTGCGAGTTCGGACCGGCAGAAAACTTTTCGGACCGGGCCAATCCGCCGACCGGCGGGCGCCGAACTACGAAGCAGTACCGCTGTCGGGCGCGCCACCGGTGATCGCCTGACGACGACGCGGCGCCGGCGACGGTGCTTCCACCCCGGCGCAGCCGGGCCGATCCCCCCGCACTGGAGGTCCCGCGTGATGCAACGACGAGCCGACGACGACGACGGGCGCGCACTCCGCGCCGTCGCCGATCACGACCCGACGCTGGACGCCGGCAACAGCACGTCCAGCGTCGACAACGTCCTGCTGCGCGCCGGCCGCGGCGACACCCGCGCGTTCGCGGCCGTCTACGACCATCTCGCGGCCCGCGTGTACGGGCTGGTGCGCCGGGTCGTGCGGGACCCGGCGCAGGCGGAGGAGGTCACCCAGGAGGTTTTCGTCGAGGTGTGGCGGCAGGCGAACCGGTTCGACCCGGCCCGCGGCAGCGCCACCGGCTGGATCTGCACCCTCGCGCACCGCCGCGCCGTCGACCGGGTCCGTTCCGCGCAGGCCGCGACGGACCGGGAGCGCCGCGGGGGGGGGGGGGGGGGGGGGGGGGGGGGGGGGGGGGGGGGGGGGGGGGGTGGGTCTGGCCCTCGGGTGCGGCGGGATTCAGT
>NZ_JAMQQG010000317.1:0-23263 GCF_023716925.1 Frankia sp. R82 | reverse complement strand
AGCGAGGACAGCCCGTAGAGCGCCACCGCGACGAGCAGGACTCGACGGGCGCCGAGCCGGGCGGGGGCCCCGCCGGCGCCCCCCGGGGCGCCGAGACCGGCTACGACGAGGTCGTCGAACAGGTGGAGCTGCGGATGGAATACGAGCGTCTACGCCGCTGTCTGCAGGGCCTCACCGATCTGCAACGGGAGTCGATCTCCCTGGCCTATTACAGCGGCTACACCTACCGGGAGGTCGCGGAGATGCTCGCGACCCCGGTGCCGACCGTGAAGACCCGCATGCGCGACGGACTGATCCGCCTGCGCGACTGCCTGGGGGTGGGCGCATGACGTCGCCGGAGGCACACACGCTGATCGGCGCCTACGCACTCGACGCGCTGGACGAAGCCGACCGTGCCAGGCTGGAGTCGCATCTCGGCGACTGCCCCGGCTGCGCCGCGGAACTGCGGGAGTTGCGGGCGGTCGCGACCACGATGGGCGGCGCGGTCCCGATGACGCCGCCGGCGTCGCTGCGCGCGGCGGTCCTGCGGGAGATCGAGGGGACGGCGCAGCTGCCGCCCCGGCTCGCCGACCGGCGTTCCCGCGGGCAGCGGCGGGCGACCTTCCTGGCGATCGCCGCCGGCGCCGCCGCGGTCGTCGCCTTCGCAGCGCTCGGCGTGGTCGGCGCGGAGACGATCAGCCAGCGCCATCAGCTCGCCGACGTGCGGGCGCAGGCCGCGGACCTGGAGACCGTCGCATCCGAGGTGGCGGCCCAGTCGGCACGGCCGATGGCCGGCGGCGGCCGGATCGCGGTGGTCTCCGTGGCGGGCCGGGCGTTCGTCGACGTCCGCGAGCTGCCCGACCTGCCGGCGAACCGGGTGTACCAGCTGTGGGCGGCGAGCCCGAAGGGCGTCGAGTCCGCCGGCATCGTCGCGGGCAACGCCGGGCGGGCCCATCGTCTCGTCACGCTCAGCAAGGAAGCGACCGCCGTGAAGGTGACGATCGAGCCGGCCGGCGGCTCCAAGCAGCCGACCAGCGCAGTGATCGGCTCCGCCCCACTGTCCGGCTGAGGCGAACCCGGACGAGGCAGAACCCGCGGGATCCACCCCTGGCCCGCTGAGCGGAAAGCCCGCTCGCCAACGATGATCTACGCGCCAACGGTTCAGGCCAGCACGTCGTTGATCGCTCGCGCCGGCACGATGCCTGAGACGTTTTCCCGGCTCGCCGTCCAAGCCGTGGATCTCCAGGACCATGGTGAGTGGCTCGCGATGCTCGCTGGCCCGCGGTCCCCTCAGCGTCGATGGCGGGCCCATCGACTGATCGTCGTAGCCTGCTTTCAGGCGCGCACGCCATGCGCTTGCGGGGCGGGAGTCCGCGACGGCACCCGTCCACACGGTCGCCGGCCGGGAACCAGCAGATGGCCCGGACAGCGGTCTCCGGGTCGAACGGGTGCGCGACGCGCCACAACTCATGGCGGCGAGCGTGCCGTACTCGCCTGAAGGTCGGGGACTCCTCGGCGGGCCTGACCGGCAGATCCGTTCGAGGTGGTGGCGAGAAAGGTGAGGTGACGGAACGCCCTCGTCCGGCAGGACAGGACGATGCCGGCGTGATTCGCCAACGTGGCGTTGATCTTGGCTAGCGTCCGGGCGCGGCTGCCGCGCGGACCTCGTCGAGGCCGTCGAGGACAGGCAGGCTCGGCCCGTCGGGGTTCCAGGAAGCGAGGGGGACCAGTGGTGGAACGGGTTCGCCGGGCTGGCGGCGAACGAGCAGGTCCAGCGCGAGTCGGATCAGCCGCACGGTCTTGCCCGCCCCGGGCTCGCCGAGGACGACGAGGCGTCCGCATCGGGTGCGGTCGTAGGTGGTGAGGATCTGTGAGCCGCCGCCGGCGAGGTCCTGAACTCCGGTGGCGGTCGCCGTGGGGGTGGGCCAGCCGGCGCCATCCCCGGCGAGCTGGTGATCTCACGACGCATCGTGGATCGCTGCTCCGTCGTCAACCCCGTCCAGGCGCGCACTCCTGAATGTGCCGGCATCAGCCGGACCGTCCAAGGAAGCTTCGCGAAGCCAAAAGCCCTGGTGTACCAGGGGTTTTGACTGGTGATCGAGGTGTGCCCCCAACGGGATTCGAACCCGTGCTACCGCCTTGAAAGGGCGACGTCCTGGGCCACTAGACGATGGGGGCGGACCGATGATCGCGGCACAGGCTGGCCTGGGCTCACCCGGTGATCGATCCTCTGAAGCACTGCCAGCATAGGGGATGGCCTGGCCAGCAGACAAACCCGAGCACGAACCCGTGGCCCTACGAGCCGCCGAGGGCCGGGCGTGGGTCAGCCCAGTGGTAGCGGGTGTGGAACAGCGCGCGCACCGGTCGCCCGCCGATCGCGATCGTGTGGCTGATCGATGGGACGGGGCCATGGGTCGGGTCGAGGCCGGCGGGGCCGTGGGGGCCCGCGAGGTCGAAGGACATCGTGACGTCGTCGGCCCGGTCCCGGGGGGTGTTCGGGTCGTAGAGACGCAGGGTCACCACGGTGCCGGCCTGTTCGTAGGCGTAGGCGAGCACCTGGTGGTTCAGGCCGAGCCGGAGCGGGTCCGCCGAGCGCACGGTGATGATTCCGATGGGGGCGAGCCGGCCGGTGTCGAGGTCGAGCCGGATGCGGGGCCACTCCTGCGTGATGCTGTACCGCGCACTGCTGTACCGCACACCGCTGGGCCGCGGCAGCCGCGGGCGGCCGGCCGGGCGTGCGCCGGGGGTCCGCTCGTCGGGGGCCCGCATCAGGGCGTAGTAGCGCAGGACGCCCCGGGGAAGGTCGAAGCTCGCGAACAGGCGGCGGACCAGATAGGCGTACAGCGGCGAGCCGTAACGCGGCGGGGTCGGGTCGAGCGGGGGTTCGATGTCGGCCTCGAACAGGTCGCGCACCGCAAAGATCATTCCACCGCAGAGCCCCCGGCTGGCGTCTCCGATTCCGATGAACATCCGCCTGGCCGCCAACTCGGCTGGGCTGGGCCTGGCTGGAACCCCGAGCCTGGCTGGAACCCCGGGCAGGGCGCCATCCCCTGACGGGGCAACGCCGGCCTGCCGGGGCGACGCAAAGCCGAGCAGTGGATCGGCGGCGAAGCTGTTGGTGAACCGGAACGCGTGCGTGCTCGGCAGGAAGCCGGGCACGGCTGAACGCACGGTCGACCAGGCGGCATCGCTCACGATGACCGCCAGGTGATCACGGTGCCACCCATCTCTGGATCACCGTGCTCCCGGCAGCATCACCATGCTCCCGGCAGCACGTGATGCCTGCCGGGTGATGCCGCGAACTGCCCGGGCCAGCATGCGGCCGGGCCTACGCGGGATGAGACCGGCGGACGGTCCTCGGACCGTCCGCCGGTTCCCCAAAAGGTCCACCCTGTGCCCTCCCGGTGCTCAGGTGGTCCTCACTCGTGTGACGTCGGCGCACGAAGAGGCAGGTTCCGGCTTGCAGCGTCCCATCGCACCCAGCCGATCATCCGCACCCCGGCTCACGGCCGTCAGGCCGCTCGCGGGTGGCGCGGAAGGCATCTCCAGCCGTGCCGTCACACGTCAGTGCGTACGTGATCTAGATATCGCCTCCCAGGCTCGGGACCCCCTTCAGCAGGGCGCGCACCTCGGCCTCCCGGTACCGGCGGTGCCCTCCCAGGGTCCGAATCGACGTGAGCTTGCCTGCCTTCGCCCACCGGGTAACGGTCTTCGGGTCAACCCGAAACATGGTCGCTACCTCGGCCGGAGTCAGCAACGGCTCGGCGTCCGGCGTACGTGTCGTCATTCTGTTGGCCTCCCGTCACAGAGCGTCGCTCCGTCCCATACAGATCGTGCATCCTTCGGGGGCATTTCGGACATGGCACGTCGGGACCATCTGCTGACTAGTCACAGCTCGTCCGAAGCCGACGGCGACTCTGCGTTAACGGCATGCGTCGTTCAGCTTGCAGATTCCCGTGCTTGCAGGGGTCTCCAGCGAACGAGGACGCGCTCGTAGGCCTCCGCGGCAAGATCTGTTCGCCCTCGGCGTAACGCACCGACTGCCTCAACGATGTCCTCTACGGAGCTGTCGCGCCGAAGCATGTCATCGTCCAGCAGGTCAACTAGCCCGTCGTAGTCCAGTTCGACCCTGCTCTGCGGATGGAAGGACCCCAGCCAACGGGCCAGATCGCCGACGCCTTCCACGGTGGGGGCATCGGTCGAGGTGGCGCGCAGCGTCTCCACCGTCTCGACGGCGCGGGCCGCCCGGCGCCGGGCGAGGCTCATGGTGGTCCGGTAGATCATCGACCGCTCGGCGGTGTCCCCGGTGACCAGGGAGCGTTCGGCCGGGTCGAACAGCAGGAACCACGACGGCGGCACCATCCAGGTGCACGACTGGACGTGAACCTTCAGCGCCGGGCGACGCGACTTCCAGCGGTCCAGCTCCACCTCGGCCGGATCGGTGATCCGCCGGGGCAGGAACGCCTCGGCGACCCGGTCGGGCAGCACGGCCCGGAACTCCAGCGCCGACTGCCACACCCGTAGCTGCGTCGACCAGGGGCAGATGAACATCAGTCCGTCGATCCACTGCACGAACGCCGACTCGTCGGCGACGTCCAGCGTCGGTCGGACGGCGGCCAGCAGCGAGACGACCCGCTCGCGCCGGGAGCCGACCCGCCGCGACGGTGGCCCCGCGGCCGCATAGCGCTGCCAACGACTGCGCTCGGCGGCCGAGAAGGCGGCCAGCGGCTCATACACGCGCAGATACGAGGCGGGTGACACGATGGGCACGTCAGCTCCCCGAAACCGGACGCGACCGACATCCGGCCTGCTGGTGGTGCCCCAGGGGCTGGCAACACCGCACCGGCTGGTGACGCCGCACCGGCTGGTGACGCCGCGCGGACTGCCGACACCGGGGCGCCGTGGACGACACCCACGCGGATGCCCTGGAACCTGGCATGGCCCGATCCTGGCACGTCGGCGGGCACCCCGTCCGGCCTACCGGGGCCGTAGGGTGCGCGAGGAGTCGACCCGCCTGCCCGACTCCGCCAGGAGGTGCGCCATGCCGTCGTTGTTCGACACCGTCGCCGAGCACGAACAGGTGCTGCTGTGCTCGGATCCGGCCAGCGGACTACGCGCGATCATCGCCGTCTACTCGACCGCCCTCGGGCCGGCACTGGGCGGCACCCGCTTCCATCCCTACACCGACGACGAGCTTGCTCTCGCCGACGCGCTCGCCCTGTCCCGGGCGATGGCCTACAAGGCCGCGTGCGCCGGCCTGGACCTCGGCGGCGGCAAGGCCGTCATCGTCGGCGACCCGGAGCGGGACAAGTCCGAGCCACTGCTGCGGGCCTACGGCCGCCACATCGCCTCGCTCGGCGGGCGGTATGTCACCGCCTGCGATGTCGGCACATACGTCGACGACATGGACGTCATCGCCCGCGAGACCCGCTGGGTGGCCGGACGTTCGCCCGAGCACGGTGGGTCGGGGGACTCGGGCGTGCTGACCGCCTTCGGCCTGTTCGAGGGGATGCGGGCCGCCGCCCGCCACCGGTGGGGAACGGCGAGCCTGTCCGGACGCCTCGTTGCCGTCAACGGCGTCGGCAAGGTGGGCCGGCGGCTGGTGGGCCATCTGCTCGCGGACGGCGCCGCCGTGGTCGCTGCCGACGTCGACCCGGCCGCGCTCGCCCGGCTCACCGCCCAGTACCCCGCCGCCCGCACCGTCGAGCACCCGGACGCCCTGCTCGACCAGGACCTCGACGTCTACGCACCGTGCGCTCTCGGTGGGGCGCTGAACGCGACCACCACCGCCCGGCTGCGTACGGCGATCGTCTGCGGTGGCGCCAACAACCAGCTCGCGACCCCGGAGATCGGTGCGGAGCTCGCGAAGGCCGGCGTGCTCTATGCCCCCGACTTCGTCGTCAACGCCGGTGGACTGATCCAGGTCGCCGACGAGATCGAGGGGTACTCCCCCGAACGGGCCCGGGCCCGCGCCGCCCGCATCTTCGACACGACCACCGCCGTGTTCCGGCTCGCGGACGACGAGGGCCTCACTCCGGTCGAGGCCGCCGAGCGGATCGCCGAGCAGCGGATGACCCAGGTCGGCCGACTTCGCCGCTTTCTGGTGCCCTGAGCGCCCGGCATCGGCGCCCTGGCGAACGGCCACCGGGCGCCCTTGGCCGGGCGGTCGGGCGCCGTCCGGCCGCCGTCCTTTGCCCGGACGGCGGCTGTCCGGCTGGAGTGAAGGCGTCCGCTGGCGTGCCGGGAGCCGACCGCCCACCGTCGGCAGAACGTGACGGTAACCACATCCGAGCCGGCTGTGGCGCACTCCGACGGGACCGCTGAGCGGTGCCGATCCCCCCGCACGGGCCGCGGGACAGGCAGCTTCACGAAGTGCTTCCGATCGTGGACATCTTGTCCGAGGGCAGGCAAGTGTCGGGTTGGCGTGCCGAGAGGCCTCCGGTCCCTGTAGTCTCGGGAAGCACGAGACAGTGAGAGCACCGGGGCGGGTCCCCGTCGTCATGTTCGAGGGGGTCGAGCCATGGGGCGCGGCCGAGCTAAGGCCAAGCAGACGAAAGTCGCCCGCGAGCTCAAGTACAACTCGCCCAATATGGATCTCGACCGGTTGAAGGCGGATCTGGGCGCGGGCTCGACGCGCGAGAACAGCAGCGACGAAGCGTACGCCGATGACGATTACGGCTACGACGCTTATGCAGACGACGAGGACGATCGCCACTCCTCGCGCTGACAGCGTCACGGCAGTAACCGTTCCACCATGGTTGGCTCACCGTGGTGCGGTCGCTGATGGTGGTGGTCGCCCAGGCTCCGGCCAGGGCAACCGCTGTTCTGCCGTGCTGCCCACGACTCAGGTCGTGGGCAGCCTCGGGTCGAGGCCTCACGCGGGCGTTTTCAGACCCCGCGCGAGGTCAGTCTCCGGGTCAAGGCAGCGCACCCGCGGTGGCAGCGGTCGTCCGACCATGATGCTGCCTGCCCCGCGATGGTGCTGCGCGCCCGACCATGGGGTGGCATGCCCGGCGGCGACGCCGCGTGCCCGCCCATGGTGCGGCGCACCCACGGTGACGCCAGGCGTTCGGCCAGGACGCTGCGCCCGACGGTGTCCGTCTTGCCGCCACGACAACCCGCGTAGACGGATCTTGGTAAACCATTCGCCGCGGAGAGTAGCGGCGATGCGGGTTTCGGGTGGCGGTGGGGACGGGGATCAGGCGGCGGGGTGAGTGCCGGTCAGACGAGCGCCGAGCGTGGTCTGCGACCCGTCCGCCAGCGTCTCGTTCGGGCCATCCGGCTGGCCGGCCGCGCCGTTCGGGCCGGCCGGTCGGGCGGCCGAGCCGTCGGTCTCGGCGATGCTGCCGATGATCCAGGCAGGCACGTCCCGTTCGGCGAGCACCGCCAGAGCGTCATCGACGGCGGCGGGTGCCACCACGGCAATCATGCCGACGCCCTGGTTGAACGTCTGCTCCGCGTCGGCACGGGTGACCTGGCCGCGTTCCGCGAGCAGGTCGAAGATCGGTGGCACCGCCCAGGTGGCCCGGTCGAGGCTGGCGACAAGGCCGGCGGGGATGACCCTGGCAGTGTTGGCAGCGAGCCCGCCGCCGGTGATGTGGGCGAAGGCATGCACCTCGACCGCTGCGGCCAGCGCCAGACAGTCCCGGGCGTAGATGCGAGTCGGAATCAGCAGGGCTTCGCCCAGCGTGGCGCCGAGAGTCGGGACGTAGGACCTCAGACCGGCGAGTGCGGCAGCGGAAACCCCTCCGGGCTGGTCAGAATCAACGGGACCGCACAGGATGTGCCGCACAAGCGAGAAGCCGTTGGAGTGGATGCCGGATGAGGCCATCGCGACGACCACGTCCCCGGGCCGGACTCGCTCCTGCCCCAGCACGGCGTCGGCCTCGACGACCCCGACCCCCGTCGCGGCCAGATCGTAGTCGTCGGCACCCATGAGGCCGGGATGTTCGGCGGTCTCCCCGCCGACCAGCGCCGCCCCGGCCTGCTCGCAGCCCGTCGCGATACCGGCGACGATCTGGGCGATGCGTTCGGGGACCAGCCGGCCACAGGCGATGTAGTCGAGCAGGAACAGCGGCTCGGCACCACAGACCACGAGATCGTCCACGACCATGGCGACCAGGTCGATGCCGACGGTGTCGTGCACGTCCAGCGCCCGGGCAATAGCGATCTTGGTGCCGACGCCGTCGGTGGACGAGGCGAGCAACGGCTTTCGGTAGCGGCTGGTGTCGAGGGCGAACAGGCCGGCGAAGCCGCCGAGCCCGCCGACCACCTCGGGCCGGGTCGCCCGGGCGACCGAGCCACGCATCAGCTCAACAGCCCGGTCACCGGCAGCGACGTCGACGCCGGCGCTGCGGTAGGACCCTCCCCCTGGATTCACATCGGCCTCGCTTCGGCGAGATCCGCGTCGTGGCCGTCGGGGGACGGGTCGGCACCGTTCATACCGAGGGTCACCTCTCGGCGCATCGCCTCGGCGATCAGCTCCGCAGTGGTCTGCGCCGCGCTGCCCGGCTCCAGCCGGTGCTTGCCGAGCTTGTCGGACTCGGCGAGCGGCACCGGGTAGATACCGTCGAAGCAGGCCCGGCACAGCGACCGCGCCGGCTGGTGGGACGCGGCGACCAGGCCGTCCAGGGAGACGTAGGCGAGCGAGTCGGCGCCGAGCGAGGCACGGATCTCCTCCACCCCGGCTCCGCTTGCGATCAGCTCGGCCCGGGTGGCGAAGTCGATGCCGTAGAAGCAGGGCCAGCGCACCGGCGGCGAGGAGATCCGGATGTGCACCTCGGCGGCACCGGCCTCCTGCAGCATCCGCACCAGCGCCCGTTGGGTGTTGCCGCGCACGATCGAGTCGTCGACGACGACGAGCCGGCGGCCCTCGATCACCTCACGTAGCGGGTTGAGCTTCAGCCGGATGCCGCGCTGACGGATCGTCTGGGACGGCTGGATGAACGTGCGCCCCACGTAGGAGTTCTTCACCAGCCCCTCGCCGAACGGGATGCCGGACTGCTCGGCGTAGCCGACAGCGGCGGGCACCCCGGACTGCGGCACCGGGATGACCAGGTCCGCCTCGACCGGCGCCTCCCGGGCCAGCTGACGGCCCACGTCCACCCGGACGGCGTGCACCGAACGCCCGGCGATGGCCGTGTCCGGCCGGGCGAGGTAGACGTACTCGAACAGGCACAGGTGCGGGTCCGCCCGGGCGAAGGTGCGCGACCGCACCCCCGAGTCATCGATGATGATCATCTCGCCGGGTTCGACCTCGCGGACGAACGTCGCACCGACGATGTCGAGCGCGGCGGTCTCGCTGGCGACGACCCAGGCCCCGGCCGGATGGTCGGCGAGCCGACCGAGCACGAGGGGATGGATACCGTGCGGGTCGCGGGCGGCATACAGGGTCGACGCGTCCGCGAAGACCAGGGAGAACGCCCCGGCCAGCCGCGGCAGCACGGCCATCGCCGCGTCTGCCAGCGTCGGCCCGGGGTGATCGGCGAGCATCGCGGTGATCAGGTCGGAGTCGGTGGTGGCGCGCAGTCGGTCCCGCTCGGCGCCGAGCTCCCGGGCCAGCTGGACGATGTTGGTGAGGTTGCCGTTGTGGCCGAGCGCGACCGGGCCACCGAAGCGGGCGGTGCGGTAGGACGGCTGGGCGTTCTCCCAGGTGGACGAGCCGGTCGTCGAGTAGCGGGTGTGCCCGACGGCCAGATGCCCACCGGCCAGGCTCGACAGTGTCCGCTCGTTGAAGACCTGCGCGACGAGACCCAGCTCCTTGAACACCACCACGGTGCGACCGTCGCCGACGGCGATACCGGCCGCCTCCTGACCACGGTGCTGGAGTGCGTACAATCCGTAGTATGTGAGGTTCGCTACGTCTTCACCAGGCGCCCAGACGCCGAAGACGCCGCAGGCGTCCCGGGGGCCGGGATCGTCGGAAGGGTCGGGCCACGGCTCACCCTCGAGGCCGGAGCGGGCGGCAACGTCTGGCACCAGGACTCCTCGACTACTCGGTAACACCGGAGAATCAGTAACACCGAAGAAACGTCGGCGCGGTGCCCCATCCACGCTAGCAGCGACCTCTCACATCGGCCCCAGCTACGCGTTTGTCGGCTGACAGCCGCCCGTTGTCATCGTCACACCGCAGCCGGCGCCGCCGCGCAGACGTCACCGCCCCGCCGGGACGGCGACGTCACGCAACGGGGCGTCACAGCAGCGGCAGCTGGGCCGTGAGGTCGGACCGCTCCCCGCTGGCCGTGATCCGACCGTCGGCGACGGCCGTCGCGAAGCGAACCCGCCCGGTGCACACCAGCAGAAACGGCACCGGCCCGGCCTCGACCACGTTCGGCGGAGTCCCCCGGGTGTGCCGCGGCCCGGCCACGATCTGAACGGCGGCGAACGGTGGCACCCGCAGCTCCACCGCATGTCCCGGTACCTGCACGGCGAACAGGTCCGCCACCAGTCTGGTCGCCACCCGCAGCGCCGGGCGCGCCGGTTCGACCCCCAGATCCAGTCCGTGCAGCACCGCCTCGACCACCGCGGCCCGCAGGAACTCGCCGAGCTGCGCCGCGTTCGCCGACGGCTCGGCGAGGCGGGCGAGTGCCCGCCGAGCGGTCGCGACCTCGGCGGTGAACTGTTCCCGGACCACCCCGGGACGGCCGGCTCCGATCGGCAGCTCCCCCTCGACGTCGACGCCCGGCTCGACCGCCCACACCCCTGCGCCACTGAGGTGGCGCAGCCGATCCAGGGCGGACACCGGACGTCCACCGCCGCCGTCGTCCCCCGGCCCGCCGGGCAGTGCCAGGACCTCCGTCAGGCCATGCACCGAGCGGGTCGCACGCATCGTGATGGCACCGATCGTCCAGCCGGGCAGGGTGCCTGCCGCTGCGCCGAACGCGTCGTCGGGCTGCCCGTCGACCACCTCGGCAACCGCCGTCCACTGTGCCGCGAGGACCTCGGCGAGTTCGGGCAGCCTCGGCGCCGTCCCGCGACGACCCCGGGACGCGCCGAGACGAGTTGCCATCATCGTTCACCCCACCGATCGTCGAAACAGCCCCATGCCGGCACAGCCCCATGCCGAAACAGCCCCATGCCGAAACAGCGCAACGCGGCAACAGCGCAACGCGGCAACGCCGGACGTCCTGCCAGCGGAAAACATGGCGGGCCACGGAGCACTCCTGCCGTCCGCACCACAGTCTGCCCGCTGGTCGATCGGCCCGGCGACGCGGTGGATCGCCGGGAGAGACGAGGATGGGGACGTGTCACCGACCGCCGCAGGCACCGCCTCTGACAGCCACAGGTCCGCCGACTCCGGGTCCGAGAACTCCGGGTCCGAGAACTCCAGGTTCGAGACCGATGCGATCCGGCGCCGCGTGCTGGACGCGTGGGCCGCCTCGCCGGCCCGGTTCCGCGAGGACGCCAACGCCGAGGAGGACGCGGCTCTCGGCGCCTACCGTGACCGGCTGGTCGTGGAACTGCTGCAGAACGCACTGGACGCGGCGACCGAGGCCGGCGTGCCGGCACGGGTCCACCTGCGGCTGACGACCGCCCGGGCCGCGCAGTCCCCGCCGGCCGGGGCGGTGGTCGCCGGGGCGGGACCGGGCGGGTTGTTGGAGGTGGCCAACACCGGGGTCGCGTTGTCGGCGGCCGGGGTCGAGGCGCTGTCCACGCTGCGTGCCTCCACCAAGCGGGATGCACCGTCCGGGGCGATCGGACGCTTCGGCGCCGGGTTTGCGGCCGTCCTCGCCGTGACGGATGAGCCCTCGATCGTTTCGCGGGGCGGCGGGGGCGGTGGGCTGCCGACGGCGACCGGGGTTGCCTGGTCGAAAGCCCGGGTGATCGAGGCAGTGGCAGCACGCAGCAACGTATCGTCCGGCGACAAAACAAATGGCGACGCTACGAATGCCGACGCCCTCGACGCCCTCGACGCTGTGGACGCAGGCGACGCTGTGGGCGCAGGCGAGCCCGGCGCCACGCCGGGCGGTTCCCGCCGGCACGCCGGGCGCAGCCCGCTCGCCACGGAACTGGCCCGCCGAGACGGGGCCGTGCCGATCCTGCGTCTCCCCTTTTCGATCACCGACACGCCGCCGCCCGACGGGTACGACACCGTCGTCCGCCTGCCGTTGCGCGACGAGGCCGCCGCGACCCTCGCCCAGGAGCTGCTGCTCGGCCTCGACCCGACGTTGCCACTGGTACTCGGCGGCCCGGGCGAGATCATCATCGATATCGACGGTGACGTACGGACGCTGACCTGCCGATGGCACCGCGGCGGCCCCATCCTCCGGCGCGATCCGAACACCGAGCAGCAGCTCGACGACGGACAGCTGTCGACCGCGTCACTCCTGGCCGAACAACCCGCGGACGAACAGCCCGTGGACGAACAGATCGCGGACGAACAGATCGAGATCGCCGACCTGAACGGCGAGCGCTGGCGGGGAATCGTCCGGCGCGGACGAATCCCGGCGCGGCTGCTCGCCGACCGGCCGATCGAGGAGCGCAGCCGGACCGGGTTCACCGCCCGGGTCATGGTGCCTGATCATGGCTGGCCGGCGGGGGTGCCGCAGGTGCTGCGCGCGCCGCAGCCCACCGACGAGCCGCTGTCTGTGCCGGTCCTGGCCAGCGTCGAACTGCCGCTTGATCCGTCCCGGCGGCACACGATCGCCGGGCCGTTGCGCGATCGGCTGACCGACGAGCTGGCCGCCGCCACGGTCGCACTGGCCACCCACCTTGGTACCGGTCCGGTCACGGTGGATGACGGCTCCCCCGAGCTCGGCCCGCTGGCCGCTCTGACCCTGGTCCCCACCGGACTGCCCCAGAGCGAGGTGGACGGCCGTCTGCGGGACGCCCTGGTGCGGCTGCTGCCGGACGCCGCGCTGTTCCCCGGCGATCGACTCGGCCGGGACTGCCTGGTCGGCGATCTGGGCCCGGCCACCGAAGCGGTCACCGCCCTGCTCACCGAACCCGCCGACCACCCGGACGGGGATCCGGGCCGGCTCCCGGCCCAGCGCCTCGGCCGCCGTCCTGCCGAGGGTCCCGACAGGGGGCTGGACGACAGGCTCGACGACCGGGAAGCGCCCGAGCAGTCCGCTGACACCGGGCGACCGGTCGGCACCGAGCAGCCGGTACCCGGTCTGCTGCCGGCGCAGTACGCATCCCGGCGGTGGCGGACGGCGCTGGACCTGCTGGGCGTACGGCGAGTGGACAGTGCCGCGCTGGTCGACCTGCTCACCGGCCTGCCCCGTCCCCCGCAGTGGTGGGGACGGCTGTATCCGCTGCTGGTCAGCGTGCCCGACCGGGATGCCTTGGGGGCGCTGCCGGTCCCGCTCGCCGAGCTGCCCGCCGGCGACCTGCCCGGCCCGGGCCCAGCCCAGGTCGACGCGGCGGCGTCCCAGGTCGAGGGGCGATCGTCCGACGCCGGCGAACTGGGCACGCGGATGGTCACCGGGCCACGGGGAACGCTGCTGCCTACCGCCGATCTGGACGTGGTCGCGCTCATCCGTTCCGGGCTGCCGCTGCGGGTGGTCCATCCGGATGCCTGCGCCGGCTCGGCCCGCGACGCGTTGCGCACCCTGGGCGCGGTGGAAGGGACTCCGACCGGGGTGCTGCGGGATCCGGCGGTGCGCGAGGCCGTCCTCGACGCCGATCCGGACGATCATCCGGACGATCTGCTGGCGCTGGCGGGAGCGGTGCTCGCCCTGGTGCGTGACGCCGGTGAGGAGGGCTCGGCAGGTCTCGACTGGCTCGCCGACCTGCTCCTGCCCACCGCGGACGACGACGACCACGACGACCACGACCACGACGGCGGTGGGCATCACGGCGACGGTCAGGACGGCGAGTTCGCGCCGGCCGGCGAGCTGCTCGTCGGCGGTGGACCACTGGATCAGGTGCTGGCCGAGGACGCTCCGTTCTCGACCCTCGCGCCGGGGATCGTCCGGGCCTGGTCGACGGACGTGCTGGAACGGGTCGGCGTGCTGCACTCGTTCGGCGTCCTGCGCACCTACGACCTGCCCCTGGACGCCGACGAGCAGATCCTGCTCGACCTTGACGACAGCGATACCTGGGTCAACGACGTCGCGGACGGTGACCATGGTGCCGCAGGCGTGCTCCTGGCCGCGGCGGCGGCGGGCAACCTGCGCCGCCCACCGGCTGGCGGGCCGCCGGCCCCGGCGATGATCGGCGTCTTCGCGGCCGTGCGGGACCTTGAGCTGGTCGACTCCGCGGCCTGGCCCGAGGCGCTCGCCCAGCTTGCCCGACCCCCGCTGCGCGAGGTCGTGTTCACCCCGGAGCCGTCCTACACCCGCTGGTGGCTGGCCCGGCACGCCGTCCTGCCGGTGCCGGGCGGTTCCCTGCTGCCGCCCCGTGAGCTGCTGCTGCCCAGCGCCGATCCCCTGCTCGCCGGGCTGTTCGCGCCGGCCGGGGTGCTGCCGGGGGTCGACGACGAGTTCCTGCGCCATCTCGGTGCCCGCCAGACCCTCGAGGACGTCCTCGGTGATCTGGGCGCGGTGATGGACCTGCTGGACCGGCTCGGCGACACCGATCGGGACGTCGCGTGGCCGGCAGCTCGCATCCTGTACATCGCCGCGGTCGACGCCGTCGCCCGAATGCTGGCCGCCCCCGACCGCACCGCCGGCGCGGACCGCTTCGACCCACCGCTGACGGTGCGGACCCCGCAGGGCGTGCTGGCGGGCGACGAGGCGGTCGTCGTGGACGCGCCGGACATGCTCGGTCTGCTTGCCGGACGCGGCGCGCTGCGCCTGCCGCTGGACCGGGCGGCCGAGGCCGCGCACGTGCTCGGTGTACCGCTGGCGTCCCAGGTCATCTCCGGTGACGTCGGCACCGATCCGGGCGGCGATCCCGTCGAGGGCGGCGGGTCCGGGTTCGCCGGTGAACCCGGTGGTGAGCGCGCACAGGCCCCGGACGGGACGCCGTACCGGGTGCACCACCCCCTGCTTGTCGCCGACCTGTCCGGTCGGCCGACCCGGATCCCGTGGCGGGTGATCGGGGGAATCGGCGGCGAGGTGCATGTCGACGCGCAGGCGGGACCGGACGCGCTGGCCCGGGCGCTGGCCTGGCGGGGTGGGCAGTGGGATCGGCGCCATGCCCTCGCCGCGGAGCTGCGCGACCCGGCCGGAGCGGCCTCCCGAGCCGCGGAGGACGACCTCGACGAGGCCTGAGCCGGCGGCTCCGGTCAGGCGTGCGCCGAGCGCAGCCGGTTACGCCGTCGGATGACGACCCACAGCCCCAGCAGCCCCAGGCCGAAGCCGCACAGCGCCGTCGCGAGCCACCACAGATGGCCGTCGTCGCGCAGATCGCCGACGATGATCAGCCCGATGACGGCGGCGATCGCCCACAGCACGGTGCCGGCGGCCACCGAGGCGACGCCGTCATAGGGCAGCGCCTCAGGCGGGACGGCAGCCGAGGACGCGGCCGCGGCGCCGGTGTCAGCCGCGGCGCCGGTTGCCGCGGCCTCGGCGGTGGGTGTGTCGGCCGAGGTCAGGGCGGGCGGAGTCGGGTCGCTGGCGGCCGGGTCGGTGCGGTCGGACGCGCTCACGGGGGCGACGCTACCCGACCGATGTACCGCAATCACAGCACGATCCCGAGCACCACGTGAACCACGTCACAGTCAATCTCCCTGGCGGCGATCGACAAGGTGTGCTTCCGTTGCTCTTGTGTTTAAGCAGCTGATGCTGGTCACCCGGAGCTATATCGACCTGCTCCGTGTCGCCTCGGCTGCCTGTCCGGCCGGCTGATTCGCCGCCGGCCTTTCGGTTCCGGCTCCACCGCGTTCCCGGTCTGGAGTCGTTCGTCGACCGCCGACGTGCTCCCCGGCCGACGCCCGCACGCGTTCGGCCCGCCGCCCCCGACCGTGCTGGTTCGTCCCACTCCGCCGATCACACGTTCTGACGATCACACGTCTCGCCGACGGTCCCAGCGCCGACAGTCCCGGAGCCCGCTGCATTCAGGGATCCGGAACCGGGCCTTGCTCGGCCCCGCCGAGATGCCCTGACCAGCCCGGACGCGGGCGGATAGAACACCGCGCGGCCGGGCTGTCCGGCCCCGCCATCCGACCGCCCGGCCGTGATCGTCCGACGTCGGTGACCGGAACCCGCCACTGACCGAAAGGCCAGCGATGCCTGCGCAGAGCACCACGTTGCCGTACCGCACCTCCCGGCTCACCACGGCCGTCCCGAACCGTCCGGCGGTACCACCCCGTCCGGCGGTACCGCCCCGTCCGGCCGTCGACACCACGACAACCGTGCACCGCCAACCGGTGTCCCGGATGCCGGTGCAGTCCCGCTCCGGGGCCGGGTCCGCCCGGGGACCCCAGCCCACCCACCCGGTCCAGCCGCTGCACCCGACCCAGACCGGGCGCACCACCGGGCCGGCGCTGCGCCCGGTGCAGCCGGTTCGCCCGGTGGCGCCCCTGCCGGCCCCGCCCCGCCAGGGTGTGTGGACCGACCGCAGCGCCTGGCTCGCGACCGTGGACGGGCGCGCGCTGGCACTGACCTACCTTGAGTTCGAGGTGCTGGACTTCTTCCTGACCCACCCGGGGACGGCCCACAGCCGCCAGGCGCTGCTGGCCTCGGTGTGGGGGCACCGGCCCGACGACGAGACGGCTCCGGACCTGCGCACCGTCGACGTCCTGGTGACCCGGCTGCGGCGCAAGCTGGGCCCCGAGCACCGGTACCGCATCGAGACGGTGCGCCGGGTGGGCTACCGCTACCGCCTGTTCGACGATCCGGCCATCGGGTAGGTCGTGGGAGGACGTGCCCCTGATCCGGTGCGCGCATGCGGGCGCCGGATCAGGGGGCACAGCCCGCGGCTCCGTACGCTCTGGGCGGCAATCAGCACCACCGCCGTCACGTCGGCGCCGGCTCCGGGCACTATCAGAGCGTGACAACGCTACCGGAGTTGGTACCAGCGCGTGACCCGGACCTGGCCGTCGGCTGGCGGGAGTTGCGGCGCACGGAGCGCCGCGGCCAGCCGGACCTGCCGCTGGCGATGGCACTGGTCACCGACGGGTCGCAGAGCACGACCGTGGGCGTGCTGCGGGACGCGGGTGTCGACGTGGTCGGGCTGCTCGCACCGGAGCCACTGGAGTCGCTGGCCTGGGCGGCCGAGGCGGGCGTTGCCCGGGCCTACCCCGATCTGCTTGCCCTGCTGTCCGACGACATCGAGGCGGTCTGCGTCGAGACTCGGCCGCCCGGCGCCGACATCGTCGCGCGGCGGGCGCCCGAGGCCGGCCTGCACGTGCTGCTCGCCGGGCCGGCCGGGCCGGCGGACGAGGCGCTGCGGGCTGTCGCCGACCTCGCCGAGGAGGGTGACCTCGCCCATGTCGTCGCCCTGGACGGACGGGCCTGGCCGGTCGCGACCCACGTCGCCGCCACGGTGGCGTCCCTGGGGCGGTTGACCCAGATGACCGTGGTCGGCGCCCCGACCGGGCCGGGCGGCCGGGTCGAGATCGTGGACCTGGCGATCCGGTGGTGCGGTGAGATCCTCGCCGTCTGCGCCGACCGCACGGCGATGCCGGCCGCCGCGCTGACTCCGGACGCGCCGGTGACCCTGGCGTTGCTGACCGCGAGCGGCGCCACCGTCCTCGTCAACGAGCGGATGGACGGGGCCCTCGACACCGCCACGATCACGGTGTGCGGCCAGCAGGGTCGGCTGGTCGTGCGAGGGCAGCAGGTGCGTCGCCAGGACCAGCACGGGGTCCAGGAACTCGTGCTGCCGGCGGCGACCACGCACCGGCCCGGGCTGCGGGAGGCGACCTGCGACGTCGTGCGGGCCACCGAGCTCGAGGACCCGCGGCTCGTGCGCGGGGCGACCTTCCACGACCTGCTGGCCGCAAACCGGCTGCTGGCCGCGGCCGGCGCCTCCCACCGCCGGGGCGGCTGGGTTGAGCTGTAGGCCTCAGATACCGGCGATGGCGTCGAGGATCGGCGCGGCCTGGTTGAGTGCGGCGAGATCCTCGCTGGACAGCTCGGCCAGCCGGGCGGTCAGCCACTCGTCCCGGCGCCGCCGGTCGTCGGCGAGCAGGTCCCGGCCCCGGTCCGTCACCTCGACGATCACCTGCCGGCCGTCGGTGGGATGCGGACGGCGCTCGACGAACCCCTCAAGGGCCAGATGCGCGATCACCCGGGTCATCGAGGGCGGCTGCACCCGCTCGTGCGCGGCGATCTCACCGAGGGTCATCGGCCCGCGCCGCTCCAGGGAGGCCAGGGCGGATGTCTGCGTGGGGGTGAGCCGACTGGACCGCTCCTGGCGCATCCGTCGGGACAGGCGCATCACCGACAGCCGCAGCGCGGACGCGAGTTCGGCGTCCCGCGCCGTCCCGGTCTCCATCGTCTGACGGTACTCGGCGCCGGATGGTCACCTCCGGCCACCCCCGAAGATTGGCCGCGATCGCACAATGCCCGTGCCGTCAGGAACTTCCGAGGCCGGGTCCGGCCGCCCCCCGGCGGCGGCCGACCCCGGCGGGACCGGCACGCGCCGAACGAGTGCGATCACCGTCGGTGCCGATCCCCTCTCCAGGTTCCACCCGGACAGTGGCCGGCCGCTTCGGGGCAACCTCACCTGTTGCCCAGGGGTTATCCACCTGTGGATACCGGGGGTATCCCGCCGAACGCGGCAATCGATATGCGACCCTTGCCGAGTGAGATCCCGGCTACATAACGTTGGTTGACGTGCCCCACCCCCGCGTGCCCAGCCGTATCGCCGCCTGCGCCGCCAAGCACCGGTCCTGGTGTCTGGCCATCGGCGGATCCGGCACGACCGCGTTCGCCATCGCCTGTCAGGCGCCCGCTTTCCGGACCACTCCGCTGGCCGCTGCGATCAACGTCGCCGTCGCCCTGGCCTTCGTCCTCACCGCCATCATGCTCAACGGGGAGGAGTCGCTGGGCAGCGTGACCGGCGCGCTCGCACTCGGCGGTCTGCTGTGGTCGTTGTCCTGGACGGCGACCTGGGTGGACGGGCCGTCAGCGCTGGTGTCCTCGTTCGCCTACTCCCATTTCTGGATCTGCATCGGCTGGGGTGTGCTGCGTTATCCGTCGGGGCGGCTGCGCAACAACCTCGAACGGGCGCTGCTGGTCGTCGCCGTGCTGGTCGTGCCGGTGGCCAATCTCGCGTTGATCGCCATCTCCCGTCCGCAGTGGTTCGGCTATGCGACCGCCGCGAACCTGTGGTGGTACGGATCGCCGATCGATCACGGCACCTACGACGGCATCGTCCGGGCACTGGACATGCTCACCCTGCTGCTCGCCGGCGCGTTCCTGCTGGTCGTGCGGGAACGGCTGCGCCAGTACTCCGAGCTCGACCGACGGATCTTCCAGCCGGTGGCCCTCGCGGTGCTCATCGCCTTCCTGCTCGCGGCCGCGGTGAACATCTATGCGTACAGCCCGAGCAGCGACTCCATCGGCGGCGAGTTCACCGCGGTGTCCCTCGTCCTGCTGACGATCCCGGTGGCGTTCGCGATCGCCGTGCTACGCCGGGTGTTCGTCCGCGCCCGAATCGCCCAGTTGCTCGCCACGCTGCCGAGCCCGCCGACTGTCGAGGCGGTCCGCACGGCCCTGCGCACCGCTCTGCACGACGGCTCGGCCGAGATTCTCATCTGGCTGCCCGAGCAGGAACTCCACGCCGACGCGGACGGCAACGTCCGCACGCCACCGCCGGCCGACGCGGCCGAGCTGATCATGCAGGTCCGGACGTCGGCGGGGGCACCCCTCGCGGTGATCACGGCCGCACCGGCCATGCGCCGCAACAGCGATCTGGTCGCCGCGGCCGTGCAGGCGAGCGTGCTGGCCCTGGAGAACGCCCGGCTGCACGCCACGGTGGCCGCCCAGCTCGACGCCGTACGGGCCTCCCGGGCCCGGCTGGTGGAGGCCAGCCTGCACGAGCGCAAACGGCTCGAACGGGACCTGCACGACGGCGCCCAGCAACGGCTGCTCGCCCTGGCCACCAGACTCGGACTTGCTCGGACGAAGGCGACCGATCCCGATACGATTTTGGCCATCGAAGCCGCCCGCGAGGATCTGCGGTACGCCCTGGCCGATCTGCGCAGTCTGGCCCGGGGTATCCACCCGGCCGTGCTCAGCCAGGGTGGGCTTCGACCGGCGTTGGAGGTCGTCACAGCATCCCTGCCGGTCGAGGTCGAACTGGACGTCACCGCGGAACGCTTCGACGCCGTCCTGGAGACGGGCGCCTACTACACGATCTGCGAGGCACTCACGAACACCGTCAAGCACGCGGGCGCAACCCGGGCGATGGTGACGGTGCGTCATCTCGGTGCGGTCGTCCGGATCGACGTCGCCGACGACGGCAAGGGTGGCGCCGTCGAGGTGGACGACGGCGGTCTGGCGGGGCTCGCGGATCGGGTCCGGGCCCTCGGCGGCGCGCTGGTGATCGCCAGCCCGTCCGGCGGTGGCACCCGGTTGACGGCGAACATCCCGTGCTGACGGTCCCGGGTCGGCCGACACATCTGGTGGGCGCCGTGAGGCGTCCCGTCCGGCAACACCAGGGGGAGAACCTGTGCGGGTAGCGATCGCGGATGACTCAACACTGTTCCGGGAGGGTCTCGCGATCCTGCTGACCACGTCGGGGGTCGAGGTCGTCGCCCAGGCGGCCACCGCGGACGAACTGATCGACGAGCTGGCCCGCAGCCAGCCCGACATCGTCATCGTGGACATCCGGATGCCGCCGACCTTCACCGACGAGGGCCTCGTCGCCGCGGAGCGGATCCGGGCCCGGCACCGGGGAATCGCCGTGCTGGTGCTGTCCACCTACGCCGAGGTCCCCTATGCGCTCCGCCTGCTCGGTGACGACTCCGGTGGCCTCGGCTACCTCCTGAAGGACCGGGTGGACGACGTCAGCGCCCTGCTGGACGCGCTGCGCCGGGTCTCGGAGGGGCGGCTCGTCCTGGACGAGGAGATCGTCGCCGGTCTGCTCGCGCACCGGCGCCACGCCGACGAGCTGGCCCGGCTCACCCCGCGGGAGCGGACAGTCCTCGCGCACATGGCCGAGGGCCGGTCCAACCAGGGCATCGGCACCCGGCTGCACCTGGCCCCCAAGACCGTCGAGAACCACATCGCCGGCGTCTTCACGAAACTGGGAATGCCCGCCTCCACCGACGACAACCGCCGGGTCCTGGCCGTGTTGGCCTGGCTACGCGCCGCCGGCGGCGCCGGCCCCGGTGGTCCCGGCACCGGCCCGGGAGGTCTCGGGCCGGGCGGCACCGGCCCCGGTGGCCCCGGCACCGGCAGCACCGGTCCGAGAGGTTCCGGCGACCTCGGCACCGGCGGTCGCAATGGCGCGCATCCGGCCGCCGAAAGGACGGATGCCTCCGCCCCCATCGGGTAGGTAACGGACGGCGGCCGAACGTCGTCGATCTGTCACACTTCGTGCCCCGCCGCATCGCAACGGTCGCTACATGGGCCGTCTCGATCGAGGTGGTGCAGCACACGTGGGACGAGGCTCACCGATCACGCGCATGTGCCGGCGTCAGCGGCCAGACTTGGGAACAACCATGTGAGCCAGCGAACCGGCGTGAGCGCTCCGTACCCGGATGCGCGCCCCGGCTGGGGCCAGGGCCGTACCACACGGCATCGCCACCGCGAGAGGAGCCCGGCGTGTCCGAGCAGGTCAGCACCCTGACCGTCACCGACAACCGAACCGGCAAGACGTACGAGATCCCGGTCACGGACGGCACGGTACGGGCGAGCGCGTTTCGTTCGATCAAGACGAGCGACGACGACTTCGGGTTGATGACATACGACCCGGCGTTCACGAACACAGCAAGCTGTCGGAGCGCCATCACGTTCATCGACGGCGACGCCGGCATCCTGCGTTACCGCGGCTACCCGATTCAGGAGCTCGCCGAGAAGAGCAGCTTCCTCGAGGTCGCATACCTGTTGCTGGCTGGCGAGCTGCCCTCGGCCGACGAGCTGTCGACCTGGGAAGACGAGATCACGCACCACACCCTGGTGCACGAGTCGATCAAGAAGTTCACGGATGGCTTCCACCACGACGCCCATCCGATGGGCATGCTGGTCTCCACGGTCGGCGCGCTGTCGACCTTCTACCCGGACGCCAAGCGGATCGACGACCCGGGCCTGCGCCGGCTGCAGATCGTCCGACTGATCGCCAAGATCACGACGCTGGCGGCGTACTCCTACCGGCACTCGGTCGGGTTCCCGTACGTGTACCCGGACAACGACCTGTCCTACGCCGGCAACTTCCTCAACATGATGTGGAAGGCCACCGAGCCCCGCTACGAGCCGGACCCGAACCTCGAGCACGCCCTTGACGTGCTGTTCATCCTGCACGCCGACCACGAGCAGAACTGCTCGGCGAACGCGATGCGCGCCGTCGGCAGCTCTCAGGCCGACCCGTTCTCCGCGGCGGCCGCCGCCATCTCGGCGCTGTACGGCCCCCTGCACGGCGGGGCGAACGAGCAGGTCCTGCGGATGCTCGCCGAGATCGGCTCGGTGGAGAACATCCCCGCCTTCATCGCCCAGGTGAAGGACGGCAAGAAGAAGCTCATGGGCTTCGGCCACCGGGTCTACAAGAACTACGACCCGCGCGCCCGGGTGATCCGCCAGGTCGCCGACGAGGTCTTCAAGGTCACCGGCACGAACCCGCTGCTGGACCTCGCCATGGAGCTCGAGCGGATCGCGCTGTCGGACGAGTACTTCGTCTCCCGCAAGCTCTACCCGAACGTCGACTTCTACACCGGCATCATCTACCAGGCCATGGGCTTCCCCGTGGAGATGTTCCCGGTGCTGTTCGCCATCGGCCGGATGCCCGGCTGGCTCGCCCAGTGGGAGGAGGGCCTGCTCGACCCCGAGCAGAAGATCGCCCGCCCGCGGCAGCTCTACGTCGGCTACGACCAGCGGCCTTACACCCCGATGGACGAGCGCAAGTCGGTCGACTCCAACATCGACCCCATCGCCGCCCAGGCCGCCCAGGCCGCCCCGGAGCGCCCGCTGCGCTAGCCGCGAGCAGTAACGACAGCCACCGCGGGGCGGCGTCCGATCCGTTTCGGTTCGCCCGCTCCGTGCCTCCGGCTGTCGGTGCGTACCGTCCGTCCAGTGCCACGTTTCCCGCCCCGTCCTGGACGGACATCGCCACATCCCGACCCCGTGGGGGGGGGGGGGGGGGGGGGGGGGGGGGGGCGCGCGGGGGGGGGGGGGGGGGGGGGGGGGCGCGCCCGCCCCCCCCGCCCGCCCCCCCGCAGCTGGTAGTCGGCCGGCCCGAGCCGGGGGACGCTCGAGGTGACCGAGTAGTACCGGAAGTTGCCGACCGGGAG
>NZ_JAMQQG010000316.1 GCF_023716925.1 Frankia sp. R82 | reverse complement strand
GCCGACGTGCTGGCGGAGCCCGCGGGACCGGCTGACCCGGCTGACCCGGCGGATCAGGCCGGTCCGGCCGGTCCGGCCCGGGGCTGGTGGGCGCGGCAGCGCGGGTTGGTCGGCGGCTGCGCCGTGCTGTTGGTCGTGGTGGTGGGCCTGCTCGGCTGGGTGGTGGTGCGCGCCCTGTTGGCCCGCACCCAGCTCGACCAGGCGCGGGCCCGCATCGCGGTGCTGCAGCAGCAGGTGCTGGCAGGCGACCTACCGGCGCAGGCAGAGCTGAGCGCCCAGGTCGCCGCGATCGGAGACCGGGCTCGAGCCGCGCGCTCCCTGACCGATGACCCGGTGTGGTCGGCGTTCGGGCACGTCCCTTGGGCGGGCTGCCCGCTGCGTTCGGCCGCCCAGCTTGCGCGCGGGTTCGACGCGATGGCGGCCACCGGCCTGCCCGCGGTGGCGGAGCTCGGCAACGACCTGAACCCGGCCCGACTGCGCCAGCAGATGACCATCAACGTGGATGCCCTGGCCGCGGCGCGAATACCGGCGCAGCGGGCGTCGGCGGCGCTCGACGGGTTGCAGGCGGCGGCGCAGGCCGCCCCGCGCTGCGGCTGGACGGGTCGGGTCAGCGGCGTCGATGCGGCCCGCAGCGAGGTGGTGGAGCGCGGCGCGAGTCTGTCCGACGCGCTGGACAGCGTGGCGCTGGCGGCGCGGATCGGCCCGGCGATGCTCGGCGCGCAGGAAGCCCGGCGCTACCTGCTGGTCGTGCAGAACCCGGCCGAGTCCCGGGCGAACGGCGGAATCATCGGCGGGTTCGGCCTGCTCACCGCCCAGCGGGGCCAGCTGTCACTCAGTGGCATCACCGGAAACGGTTCGCTACCCGGCGGGCCGACCCAGGCGAACCCGGCCGTGGAACTGAACGGCCCGTTTGCGGAGCGCTACGGATCGTTCTGGCCGGACCGAGTGTGGGCGAACGCGAACCTGACGCCGGACTATCCGACCGTGGGTCGGCTTTACACCAGCATGTACCGGGCCGGAACCGGCATCGACGTGGACGGCACGATCAGCGTCGACCCGACCACGCTGGCCTATCTGCTGGCGGCGAGCCGCCCGGCGGTGCTGCCGGACGGCGAGGTGGTCACCGCGGGTTCCCTGGTCGACCTGGTCGAGTCAAAGGTGTATGCGCGGGTACCAACCGTGGCCGGCCGGGACCGTTTCTTCGCCGAGGTCGGCCAGGCCGCCTACGCCGCGGTGGAATCGGGCAGCGGGAACACCCCGAAACTGCTGACCGCCCTGACCCGCGCCGCCCGCGAGGGCCGGCTGCTCGTGTCCAGCAACCACGCCGACGAGCAGGACGTTCTTTCCGGGACGGCCCTGGGCGGCGCGCTGCCCACCGGCAACGAGCCGTACCTCGCCGTCGTGACGCAGAATGCGGCGGCGAGCAAGCTTGACTACTGGCTGCGACGTGGGGTGAGCTACCAGGTTCAGCGGATGCCTGGTGGCGGCGGCGCCGTCACGATCGTGATCAAGCTGACGAACGCCGCCCCGGACGGGCTGTCGGACTACGTCCGCAACCGCGAGGACCGGCCCAGCCCGGACGGCAATCCGCAGGCACAGAACAACATCTGGCTGTCGGTCTATACCGGACGGGACAGCCTGTTCGCGGGTGCCCGTCTCGACGGCCATGCCATCAGCATGGACGCCGGCAGTGAAAACGGCCTACCAGTCGTCTCCACCTACCTGACTCTCGACCGCGGCCAGACGCGCACCCTGGCACTCAAGGTGCTCGAACCGCATGCGGGTCCGCTGCTCGTCGTCCGCCCGCAGCCGCTGCCCGTCCCCGAGCAGCTACTCGTCCAGGGGGTCCAGGTTGTCCCGCCATGGTCACGCAGAGTTACTAACTAGCTCCCGCGGTCGTAGACACGGAGAGTAGTTGATGCTTACTCTCTGTCACGTCAATCGTTCATCTACTTGACGTGATCATCCGCAGGGAGTGCCTGTATGAAGTTCCGACCTCTCGGAGCCGCAGTGCTGGCCGGCAGCGGCATGGTGCTCGCCGTCCTGCCGGCGGCTTCCGCATCGGCTCTCGACCTACCAGTCGTCGCCCCGCCGGACGTCCACCTGCCCGTCTTCGGTCAGCCGGGCCCCGCCCAGCCGGCTCCCGTCCAGCCGGCAGCCGGTCAATCACTGCTCGGTCCGTCCGAGTCGACCCAGCCGGCAGTCGGTCAGTTGCTGCCTGACGAGCCGATCCTCGACAAGCCGATCCTCGACAAGCCGATCCTCACCGACGACAAGCCCTACCCACCCACCAACTGCTCGGGACTGATCGGCCCGGGCTCCGTCAGCAAGTCCGTGGTGCTCGCCGGCGAGAGCGTCGTGTTCAGCGGCTGCGGATTCATCCCGGGACGCCCCGTCAACATCAAGATCAACGGTCAGCTGATCAACACCGTGCTCGCTGACGCGACCGGAAGCTTCGCCGTGCCGGTGAACTTCCCGACCGCCGGCCAGCAGAACCTGACCGGCAGCGACGTCGACCCGCGCATCGTCAACGCCTCCGTCACCGTCATCGGCTTCGGTGAGAACGGCATCGAGGGTTTGCCGTTCAACCCGGCCTGGGTCTCCAACTTCATCGGTGGCTTCCTTGACAAGGACGGTCGCCACCACGATTGGAACGACGACGATCCGCACGGCGGCGGCGGTGGCGGTGGCGCCGACGAAGGCTGCTTCGGCGGCATCAACAAGGACGGCAAGGACGGCAAGGACGTCAACAAGGACGTCAACAATGTCAAGGACGGTGGAAAGGACGGGCTGAAGGAGGCCCAGGCCGCCGGCCTCGACGGGGACAAGACCACCGGGGACAAGACCAACGAGGACAAGTTCACTGGGGACAAGGCAACCGAGGACAAGGCCGCGGAGAACAAGGACGGGGACTGGCTGTCCCAGATCGGTGACTGGTTCTCCGACAAGAACAAGGACGGGGACAAGGGCAAGGACAAGGACGAGAACTGGGACAAGGACAAGGACAAGGGTGGCGGCGGCCAGGGTGGCCCGAACTGCGTGGTCGCAGGGGTCGGTGTCGGCGTGCTCGGCGCCGGTGGCGCTGGTGGCGCCGGTGGTGTCGGCGGCGCGGGCGCGACCCCGGCCGGCAGCACTCTGCCCTTCACCGGAGTCCAGACCGGGGCCATGGCCTCGATCGCCGTCGCCCTGCTCGGCGGCGGAGCACTGCTGCGGGTAGCCGCCCGTCGGCGCCGGACCGCCGTCACCAGCACCGGCACCGCCACACGCACCGAGGCCTGACCCCATTCGCAGCCCCACTCGGCCACACTGACAGCCGGGCCCTACTGACATCCGGGCCCTGATCCCAGGCCCACGATCGAGCCCTGACCGGCCCTGACCCGGACCGGCCAGGTCCACTCGATCACCACGGCACCATCACCACGGCACCATCACCACGGCACCATCACCACGGCACCATCACCACGGTGCAGTGTCATCGCGGTGCCAGGCACCGAACCGATCATCGGTCGCGCCGTCTGCAGCCTGCGGTCCCGCGGCGCACGGCGGTGGCCACCCGGCCGCCCCCCGCAATCACGTGGGGGGCGGCCATCCTGTTGGGTGCGGCGGATCGCCGGCCACCATGGCGGATCTTTGCCCAGCAGGGTCGACCCGCCAGCCAGCCCGGACGATCTCCGGTCAGCGCAGCGGGTCGAAGGGGGCCAGCGCCGCGGCGGGGGTCCCGCTGACGATCGCGTCAGCAAGAAGCTGCCCGGTGACCGGGCCCAACGTGATGCCCCACATTCCGTGCCCACCGGCGACGAACACACGCGGCGAGGCCGTTCGGCCGATCAGCGGTAGCCCGTCCGAAGTGCAGGGCCTCGGCCCGACCCATTCGTGGGTGCGAACATCGAGATCAACCCCGGTCAGCAGGCCGCGGGCCGCCTCGACCACCGCCCGGATGCGCCGCGGGTCGGCCGGCGCGTCCGGCCGACGGAACTCCATCATCCCGGCGACCCGCAGCCCGTCCCCGACCGGTGTGCACGCCACCCGGGACGCCGGAAAGTAGATCGGCCCACTCGGCGCCTGCGGCGTCGCCACCTGGAAGCTGTAACCCCGCCCGGCCTGCACCGGCACTCGCACCCCGAACGACCCGGCCAATCGCGGCAGCCATGCCCCCGTGGCAACCACCACCGCGTCGAACTCCTCATCCGCGCCAGGCCCGTCCGCGCCGCCAGGCCGATCCGCGCCGTTCCCGTCCGCGTCATGCCCGTCCGCGGTGGATCGGCTGATCACCACACGTCCCGTGCCTGCAGCTCCCGCCGCATGCGTCGCATCCGCGGCGTGGATGGCGTGTATCGGGGTGGACTCGTGGATGCGACCGCCGCGTTCCCGCACCGCGTCGGCGAGCGCGGCGACGAACCGTCCCGGGTCGAGGTACCGCTGCCCATGCACCTGGACGACGTGCCGGACCTGCGGACTCAGCAATGGTTCAAGATCGTGGGCGGCGAGCGGGTCGAGCACCTCGGCGTCGACCGGCTGCCCCGCCGCGCGTACCCCGTCCAGCTCGCGCAGCAGCTCGTCGAGGTCGGCGCGTTCCCGGTAGCCGGCGAGAAACGGCGCGGCCGCCCGGGTGCGGACACGCACACCCCCCGCATGCAGGACGTCGAACGCCTCGAGCGCCGTGGTGGTCAGCGGCGCCAACGCCCGCATCGCCAACTGCCAGCGCCGATGCGTACTGTGCCGGACGAACCCGGCGACGAACCGAGCAAGACGCGCATCGGCCACCGGCGGAACGTACACCGGCGAGTCTGCCCGCCACAGCACCCGCAGCCCATAGCGCAGGACCGCCGGGTCCGGCAACGGCGTGGCGAGCCCCGGGGTGAGCCAGCCGGCGTTCCCCCACGACGACCCCGCCCCCACCGGATCGACTCCGGACGTCAGCTGATCCCGATCGAACACCGTGACCCGGACGCCCCGCTCCTGTAGAAACCAGGCCACGCACAGCCCGACCATCCCCCCGCCGATGATGGCCACCCGATCCGGTGCGTTGTGCATTTGACCTTCCACCTGCACCATTGTCCGCCCGAACCCCGCCCGCCGGCATCCGCTGTGGAACTGCCCTCGCCGCAGCACCAGTTCGTCTGCACCGGGTGTGATCTGGGTAGATGTCACGTCGGCTCACGACACAAACCCCAAAGAACCGCGACACAAAGCCCAAGGCACTTCGTGCTGTCCCCACATGTGGAGGGTTGTTCGGGGTTTTCGGCCTCTGGGCCCGAACAACCCTCCACATGTGGGCGGCGACCGGAGGACTCGTGCGGTGATGGCTGGCTGAGACCGCTCCGCGGCGGCCGGTCGGGCTGGCGGTGACGGCGTCGGTGCTGGTGGTGACGGCGTCCGTGCTGTCCGTGTCGATGGTGGCTGCGGTGGCGCCGGCGGTGGTAGGAGCGGGGGCGGACATGGGTCTGCCCCGAGGGACAACCGGGTCGGTCGTCCCTCGGGGCAGACGGTGGTGCGGTGGTGCGAGGCCGTGCGGTGGTGCGGTGGTGCGGTGGTGCGGTGGTGCGAGGCCGTGCGGTGGTGCGGTGGTGCGGTGGTGCGGTGCGGGTTACTTGCGGCCGAGGGAGGCGCGCAGGTACTCGCGGTTGAGGGTGGCGATGCTGTCCAGGGGGATGCCCTTGGGGCAGGCCACGGTGCACTCGCCGGTGTTGGTGCAACCGCCGAAGCCCTCGGCGTCCATGGCCTCGACGAGGTTGAGGACACGGTCGGCACGCTCGGGGGCGCCCTGCGGAAGGCTGTTGAGATGTGTCACCTTCGCCGAGGTGAACAGCATCGCCGAGCCGTTCGGGCAGGCTGCGACGCAGGCGCCGCAGCCGATGCAGGTGGCGTTGTCGAAGGCGGTGTCCGCGATCGGCTTCGGCACGGGGGTGGCATGCGCCTCGGGGGCGCTGCCGGTGTTGGCGCTGATGTAGCCGCCGGCCCGGATGATCCGGTCGAGGCCGGATCGGTCGACCATGAGGTCCTTGACCACGCCGAACGCCACGGAGCGCCACGGCTCGACGTCGATCACGTCTCCGTCGGCGAACTCGCGCATGTGCAGCTGACAGGTGGTGGTCCGCTCGCGCGGCCCGTGCGCCTGTCCGTTGATGACCACGCCGCAGGAGCCGCAGATGCCCTCGCGGCAGTCGTGGTCGAAGGTCACCGGGTCGTCGCCCTCGAGGGTGAGCCGCTCGTTGAGCACGTCGAGCAGTTCGAGGAAGGACATGTCCGGGTTGGCGTCGGGCACCTCGTAGGCCACCATGCGGCCGGAGTCGGCCGGGCCGGCCTGGCGCCAGATCCGCAGGGTGAGCTTCACGTTCCGCTCCTCGCGCTCTCGCTGTTGTGGTCGGGTAGGAAGGGGGAGTCTGTCGCTGCCACGTCGTGCACGACCGTCGTCACGCGTAGTTGCGCTGGGCGAGGTGGACGTAATCGAAGTTCAGCGGTTCCTTGTGCAGGATGGGCTGCTCGCCGGTGCCGCCGAACTCCCACGCGCCGGCGTAGGCGAAGCGGTCGTCGTCGCGTCGGGCCTCGCCGTCGGGCGTCTGGCTCTCCACCCGGAAGTGGCCGCCGCAGGACTCCTCACGGTGCAGCGCGTCGACGCACATGAGCTCGCCGAGTTCGAGGAAGTCCGAGACCCGGTTCGCCCGCTCGAGGCTCTGGTTCACCTGGGACCCGCTGCCGGGCACCTTCACCGAGCGCCAGAACTCCTCGCGCAGCTCGGGCAGACGGCCCAGTGCCTTGCGCAGGCCGTCCTCGCTGCGGGCCATGCCGCACTCGTCCCACATGATCTCGCCGAGCTCGCGGTGGAACGAGTCCACCGTGCGCTCGCCGTTGATCGACAGCAGCTTGGTGAGCCGGCCGGTCGCCTCGTTGACGGTTTCGACGACGTCGGGGTGGGCCTCGGTGACCTTGTCGAACTTGTTCGAGGCGATGTAGTTGCCGAGCATCGGCGGCAGCACGAAGTAGCCGTCCGCCAGGCCCTGCATCAGCGCGCTGGCGCCCAGGCGGTTGGCGCCGTGGTCGGAGAAGTTCGCCTCACCGACGACGAAGCAGCCCGGGATGGTGCTCTGCAGGTCGTAGTCCACCCACAGGCCGCCCATCGTGTAGTGGACGGCGGGGTAGATCCGCATCGGGACCTTGTACGGGTCCTCGCCGGTGATCCGGTCGTACATCTCGAACAGGTTGCCGTACTTCTCGCGGACCTTGTCCTCGCCGAGACGCCGGATGGCGTCGGCGAAGTCGAGGTAGACGCCCAGGCCCCCGGGCCCGACGCCGCGGCCGAGGTCGCACTGGTTCTTCGCGGCCCGCGAGGCGATGTCGCGAGGGACCAGGTTGCCGAAGCCCGGGTAGATCCGCTCGAGGTAGTAGTCGCGCTCGGCCTCGGGGATCTGGTCGGGGGAGCGGGTGTCACCGGCGTTCTTGGGCACCCAGATCCGACCGTCGTTACGCAGCGACTCGCTCATCAGAGTGAGCTTCGACTGGTAGTCGCCGGAACGCGGGATACAGGTCGGGTGGATCTGCGTGTAGCACGGGTTGGCGAAGTACGCGCCGCGCCGATGTGCCCGCCAGATCGCACTCGCGTTCGAGTTTTTGGCGTTCGTCGACAGGTAGAACACGTTGCCGTAGCCGCCGGTGGCGAGCACGACCGCGTCCGCGAGGTAGGTGGAGATCTGCCCGGTGACCAGGTCGCGGGCGACGATGCCGCGGGCGCGACCGTCGATGACGATCAGATCGAGCATCTCGGTGCGCTCGTGCATCTCGACGTTGCCGGCGTCGATCTGACGCGACAGCGCCTGGTAGGCGCCGATCAGCAGCTGCTGACCCGTCTGACCACGGGCGTAGAAGGTGCGGGCGACCTGCACACCACCGAACGAGCGGGTGTCGAGCAGACCGCTGTACTCGCGGGCGAACGGCACGCCCTGCGCGACGCACTGGTCGATGATCTGCGTGGACGTCTGCGCCAGCCGGTAGACGTTGGACTCCCGGGCGCGGAAGTCACCGCCCTTGACCGTGTCGTAGAACAGCCGGTAGACGGAGTCGCCGTCGTTGCGGTAGTTCTTCGCCGCGTTGATGCCACCCTGTGCGGCGATCGAGTGGGCGCGTCGCGGCGAGTCCTGATAGCAGAACTGGATGACGTGGTAGCCCTGCTCGGCCAGGGTCGCCCCCGCGGCCCCGCCGGCCAGGCCCGTCCCCACGATGATGACGGAGTGGCGGCGGCGGTTCGCCGGGTTGACGAGCTTGGCGTCGAAGCGGCGCTTGTCCCAGCGCTGCTCGATCGGGACGTCCGGCGCGCGCGTGTCGGCGATGTCGTCGCCGAGCTTGAAGAACGTCATGTCAGCCTTCTTCTCAGTCCACCAGGCCGGCGAGGACTGCCACCGGAACGATCAGGAATCCGACGGTGAGCAGCACGGCGAGCCCGGTGGCAATGCCATGCACGGCCCGGTCACGGTTCGGCCGGTTCAGTCCCAGGGTCTGCGCCGCACTCCAGAAACCATGTTGGATGTGCAGGCCCAGAAAGATCATTGCAACGATGTAGATGGCGGTGACCCACCACACACTGAAACTGGAGACGACGTTGTCGTAGGCGGCGCCCTCGACCCCGTGCCGGTTCAGTGTGAGCGTCGTGAAGTCAAGGATGTGATAAATGATGAACAACGCCAGGGTGATGCCGCCGTAACGCATGACATGCACGGCGTAACCGGCCTTGGCCCTTTGCTTGTGGGCGTACTTGGCCGGCCGGGCCTTCAGATCACGTCGGCTGAGCTGGTACGCGGAGACGGCGTGCAGGACGACTGCCAGCGTGAGGACGAACCGCTGGATCCACAGATACCAAGCTCCGTGCAGGACCGGTTCCCCGATCGTGCGGAGCCAGTCGGCATAGTGATCGAAATCATCACGGCCATAGAAGATCTTCAGGTTCCCGAGCATGTGTGCGATCAGGAACGCCAGCATCAGCAGACCGGTGACGGCCATCACGGTCTTCTTGCCGATCGTCGAACGCCAGAAGTTCAACGGGGCGAAGGAGGACCGCGCGGGGCGCGCCGGGCGTGGTGCGGGCGCCGGTCGCGTCGGAGTTGTTACAGCCACGCCCGCACCCTAGAGCCGTGGTCAGCAGAGGTCCAAGACATGATAAAGCTTGAGTCCATAGTCGGGCGCTATGGAGGGCTACGCTGGCCGGTGTGCAGCTCCACCAGCTCGCCTATTTCGTCGCCGTCGCCGAGACCCGGCATTTCACCCGGGCCGCGCAGCGCATGCATGTGGCGCAACCCTCACTGTCCCAGCAGGTTCGATCACTCGAACAGGAGTTGGGAGCACCACTGTTCAACCGGGCCCGCGGCAACATCAGCCTCACCGCCGCCGGCGAGACTCTCCTCCCGCTCGCGCGCCGTATCCTCACCGACACGGAGACGGCTCGCCAGCGCGTCCATGAGCTGCTGGACCTACGTCACGGCACGGTCCGCCTCGGTGCCACCCCCAGCCTGTGCACCGGCTTCCTACCCGACGTCCTGCGCCTGTTCCACCAGCGCTACCCCGGCATCCGCCTGCTCGTCGAGGAGGGTGGCTCCCGCGACCTGATCCGCGACCTCGCCGGCGGCGACCTCGACCTCGCCCTGATCATCCTGCCGTTGCAGAGCTCCGACCCCGCCCTGGTCACCTCACCGCTGATCCGCGAGAGCCTGGTGCTCGTGACGTCCCGGGACGAACCACCACTGGTGACCGGCCGTCCGCTGTACGTGGCCGACCTGCGTGACCATCCGTTGGTGATGTTCCGCCGCGGCTACGACCTGCGCGACGCCACCGTCACGGCGTGTCGCGAGGCCGGCTTCGACCCGAACTTCGCCATCGAGGGCGGCGAGATGGACGCCGTGCTCGGCTTCGTCGCCGCCGGGTTGGGCAGCGCCGTCATCCCGAGCATGGTGGCGCGCCGACTGGGGATGCGCGTCACCCCGTTCTCCCCACCCGGGCTGCAGCGCACCATCGGGCTGGCCCGCCGCCGCGACGTCGAACCCACCCGCGCCGCCATCGAACTTCAACGCGTCCTGTGGGAGTACCTCCGCGACGCCGCCACCACCGGCAACCTCCCCGACGGCACCCGCCTGCTGCGCGGCCCCGGCGCGGACCCGGCGATCTCTCCCGAGTGCGATGCCCCCGCAGCCGCCCCCCTCAGGCTCGACCTGCCACCCGTCGGCGCGCACCCACCATCCCCCGGCACCTTCTGACCGGCAGACGAGCCGCCACACGGCCGGCGATGCCCGCGCGATCCGCCACACGGCCGGACGAGGGACTGCACCGATCCCGGCTGGAGACTGTGTCGCCACCGGGTGCGTGGTCTCCGACAGTGGGCCTGTTCGTGCTCCGGCGTGTCTCCTGTTGCATGCGTCGGTCGTGGCACAACCCCATGATCCGCTGGTCTGCCCCGGTTGGTACTCCTGGCCCGTCGAGATGTAGGCGTCTCATCGCGTTCCGTGTTGAGGTGTCGGAGTGTGACCGTCCTGGGAGTCGGTGGACGTTCCGCCGGGATGCCCTCGTGCGTATCTGCCTCTGACGCTCGTCGACCGATACTTTTCGCGCGGTAAATGCTACTTATTGTGACGGAACTGGCTTGGTTGTGGGTGGCTGACGGTCATGATCTGTTCTTGCCGAGGGTTGGTGAAGGATCGGTGGGCCGGAATCTTCACTCCGCCTCGGCAGGAATCCGTGACTTGGCGCAATGGTCGCCAGCCAAGGCGGACACGGGGCACCCGGGCACCCGCTGTCGGGGACTCTGGGTGGCAGCGTTGTGGGGTAGATGGCCGATGTTCGGATGGGTGACGGCTACACGGGTAGTCGGGGTGGTCGTGTCCGGGGGAGGAGCGGTGGCGTCCGGGGGAGGAGCGGTGGTGTGCGCGGGGGGGAGACGGTGGCGTGCACGGGGGAGGCGGCGCTCCCTGAGCGTGCGACAGTGTCTGGTTTGTTCGTGATTGAAGGGTGGGGGTCGGATGGGTGACGGGTCCGGCGCTGATCGGATGGTTGGACGTGTACTGACGTTTCGGTGGGCGTCGATCTCTGGTCATCTGGGGCTGTGAGCGTCGCTCGGGGCGCCGTCGGGACAACGGCGTCCTCGAGGAGGAAACGCATGTCAGTGAACCGTCGACAGGTGATGGCCGGGGCGGGGACCGCCGGCCTCGGGTTTGCGCTCGCGGGGGCGGTGGAGGCGGTGTTCGCCGGGACCGCGAACGCGGGGACCCCGGCGGCGTTCAAGGGGTACGGGGAGCTTGTTCCGGACCCGAAGAAGGTGGTGGACCTGCCGAAGGGGTTCAGCTACTCGGTGTTCTCCCGGGCGGGCAAGGACACGTTGGACGGGCCCGGCGGCGGCCTCGTGCCGGCTTCGCACGACGGGATGCGGGCGTTCCCGGCGGGGGCCGGGCGCAGCGTCCTGGTGCGTAACCACGAGTTGTCGCCGGGGACGAAGGACCCGATCGTGCCGCAGCGCCCGGGCCTGGTCTACGACCCCGCGGCGCCGGGCGGGACGACGACGCTCGCCGTCGCCGGTGACAGACTGCTGCGCCACATCCCGAGCCTCGCCGGCACCTACCGCAACTGCGCCGGTGGCGGGACCCCATGGAACACCTGGCTGAGCTGCGAGGAGACCGAGGCGACCCCGGCGACCGAGGCGGTGCTCACCAAGAGGCACGGGTACGTCTTCGAGGTCGACCCGTTCGGCCGGCTGCACGACGCCGCCCCGGTGCCGCTGGCCGCGCTCGGCCGGTTTGCGCACGAGGCCGTCGCCGTCGACCCGCGCGATGGCACCCTCTACCTGACCGAGGACGCCGCCAAGCCCTACGGGCTGGTGTACCGGTTCCAGCCGAAGCGGCCGAACGGCGGGCCGGGGAGCCTGCGGGCGGGTGGGAAGCTGCAGGCGCTGCAGGTCCCGGCCGTGCGGGATCTGTCCGCCGTGCGCGACCTGGGCACCAGGCTCTCGGTGACCTGGGTGGACGTCCCCGACCCCGACGCCACCACCGTCTCGGTGCGGGCCCAGTTCGACAACGCCAAGGTCACCCGGGTGCCCAAGGCCGAGGGCATCTTCTGGTCGCGCGGCGTCATCTACCTGGTGTCGAGTTACGCGAAGACGTCCGACGGCGCGGCACTCGACCACTCCGGCCAGGTGTGGCGGTTCGACCCGAAGCGCGCCACCCTCGAGCTGGTGCTGCGCCTCGAGGTCGGCGGCCGGTTCGACGGGCCCGACAACATCACCGTCTCGCCGTTCGGTGGAATCGTCCTGTGCGAAGACGGTGACGGCGAGAACTACCTGGTCGCCCCGTCCGCGGACGGTACACCCCACCCATTGGCCCGCAACGCCGGCAGCGACAGCGAATGGGCCGGTGCCACCTTCTCCGCCGACGGAAAGTGGCTCTACGCCAACATTCAGGGCGACGGCCTCACCGTCGCCATCACCGGCCCCTGGTGGCGCGGCTGACCGTCTGACGGTCACGTGACGGCACCGGCCCCGGTGGCGCGGCTGATGTCGTTGTTCTACTGGTAGGTGATGAGGTCCGGCGGGGGCGTGAAGGTCAGTGTCTCCGCCGGACTGAAGATGTTCGCGTCCTGGGTGAGGAACAGTTTCACCCCGGTGAAGAACGGCGGCTCGGCGTGCAGCAGGGCGTACTTGTCCAGCTTGTCCTGGCGGGCGCCGAAGCCGTCGATGTGAAAGATGGTGGCCAGTTCCGGGCGGGCCACGATGTTCTCCCGGTCCGGCAGCATCGACTGGGTGAACTGGTGCACGGCGAACAGTTTCTGCGGCAGCCGGTGCTGCCGCACCAGGCCGGCGAGCCAGCCGGAGACCTCGTTGACAGCGGCCGCGTCGCTGCTGCCGATCTGCCGGCCCGGAACCTGGGCCGGCCCCATCTTCCATTCCGGGTCGAGGGCAAGCCCGACATCGGGTTCCCGCAGCAACCGCTCATAACGTTTCGCCTGGTCCAGGAATCGTCCGCGGCCCGGCTGCAGATCCAGGATGAGCAGCATCCGGTGGGCCCGGGCGGCGGTCAGGTACGGCATGATCGCCTCGTCCGTCAGCATGCTGCTGTAGAGCCCGTCCGCGCCCGGTGACGCCGCCGCGACCGTGGCGATCAGCTCCATCGCCGGCTGCACCGGCCGGTCACCCGCACCGAACGGCGCCGCCGCGGCCAGCACCCGCTGCGCCGCCTGCTCCGGCGTTCCCTCGCCGAGCACGCCGAGCGCCCCGCCGCCGACCGATCCGTAGTGCGCGACGATCCGGTAGTGCGGCAGCAGCGTCCGCCCACCCATCGGCTCCTGGGACGCTTCCGCCGCCGCCTTTGCCCTCGCCTGCGCTCTCGCCGCAGCAGCCTCCGCCGCAGCCGCCGTCTGCCGGGCCTTGGCCGCAGCCTCGGCGGGTGGCCGGTCGCCGGAGGAACCGTCGCCGGCGCAGCCCGTCCACACCAGCATCGCGCCGAGCAACAGCAGGCCGGCCCACACCACCCGGTGTCGCGCCCCAGCCCGCCGTGGAGCCGCCGTCCGCCCTGACGTTCCTGCCTGCCGCGGTGCTCCGGCCTGCCGCGGTGCTGCCGGTCGCCGTCGTGATCCGCCCCGATCGACCATGTCGGCGCCTCTACCCACGAAACGGTCGATCACCCCGAAGGTGGCGTGCGGCGGCCCTGCACGTTGGCTGCGCCGTCCACGGGGTGCCCAGAAATCCACAACTGCTTTGTATCAGGTATCTGATTAATTTTTGAGCACGGCATGTTTTCGGTTTTCCTATTAGCCGATCAATCGCTTGACGATACTCTCCGTATCTACCGGAGAGGGGCATGTTGTCCTCCTGTCCGCGCGGCCTTTTTCTTTTTCCTCCGGTCTGGTGTGCTCCGGTTGTCGTTGGCTACACTTCGCCCAAGGCAGTCGGGGATCGGACGTTTTCTAGTCGGCGAGGGACTGTGATGCGGGGACGTGTAACGACGCGCGGTTCGCGTGAGCTGGTGACGGTTACCGGTGATGGCGGCGGCGGGCGAGCCAAAAACCCTAGGCAAGCTGGAGGAGATATGAACAGTGTCGACATCGCACTGAAGGAGACGCTGGAGATCGGGGGCGCACTCGGAGCCGCGCTCGTCGACTTCACCAGCGGCATGACCCTGGGCACGGCCGGCAATCCCCACTCGCTCGACCTGGAGGTGGCCGCTGCCGGAAACACCGAGGTGATCCGAGCCAAGCTCCGCACGATGGAGAGCCTCGGCCTGCAGGACACGATCGAGGACATTCTGATCACCCTCGGTCGCCAATACCATCTCATCCGCCTGTTGCAAAGCCATTCCGGCCGCGGCCTGTTCATCTATCTGGTGCTTGACAAGAGCCGCTCGAATCTTGCCCTTGCCCGGCACCGGCTGCGTACCATCGAATCCCAGCTCGACGTCTGACCTGTTCTCGGTCGGCCGTCCGTTCCCTGCTGCCTTTCTCCTACTCCCTCGCCCCACCGTTCTTCCATCCAGTTGTTCCGCTCTTTCTTTCTCGTCCCGTGGCCGCTCCGTCGGGCAGACTGGGAGCCGACAGGCTCCTGGTCGGCCGAGGAGGTGCGATGGCGACATCGAGCGGTGGGTCGCCCACCGCGGTGGACGGACCGACGTTGCACATCCGCGGGCCGGTGCTCGTCGGCCCGGCGGAGGTTCTCGACGAGGTGTGGGTCGTCGGTGGGCGGATCAGCCTCACCGCCCCGACCGGCGACGCTGCTCGCGACATCCGGACCGTGACCGGTTGGGCGTTGCCCGGCCTGGTGGACGCGCACTGCCACGTCGGTCTGGACGGGCACGGCGCCGTCGACCAGCCCACCGCCGAACAGCAGATCCTCGCCGACCGGGCGACCGGCGCGCTGCTGTTGCGGGACGCCGGCTCCCCGGCCGACACCCGGTGGGTCGACGAACGCCCCGACCTGCCGAAACTCATCCGGGCCGGGCGGCACATCGCCCGCACCCGTCGCTATATCCGTAACTACGCGGCCGAGGTCGAACCGGACGACCTCGTCACCGAGGTCCTCACCCAGTCCGGCCGCGGTGACGGCTGGATCAAGCTTGTCGGCGACTGGATCGACCGGGACCTCGGCGATCTGGCCGCCTGCTGGCCGCCTGAGGTTGCCAAGGCGGCGATCGACGCCGCACACGCCGCCGGCGCTCGGGTGACCGCCCACTGCTTCGCCGAGGCCGCCCTTGCCGACCTCGTCGAAGCCGGCATCGACTGCATCGAGCACGCCACCGGACTCACCACCGACACAATCCCCCTGTTCGCCGAGCGTCGGGTCGCGATCGTCCCCACCCTCGTCAACATCGCCACGTTCGAGAACATCGCCCGCGGTGCCGAGGCCAAGTTCCCCGCCTACGCCGCGCACATGCGCGCCCTGCACGCTCGCCGCTACGACACCATCGGCGCCGCCTGGGACGCCGGCATCCCCATCTACGTCGGCACCGACGCCGGTGGCAGCCTGCCGCACGGCCTGGTCGCCGCCGAAGTCGCCGAACTGCGCCGCGCCGGCCTGCCCGCCGAGTCCGCGCTCGCCGCCGCCACCTGGTCGGCCCGCGCCTGGCTCGGCCATCCCGCCCTTGCCGAGGGCGCCCCCGCCGATCTCGTCCTCTACCCCGCCGACCCCCGGGCCGACCTGGCCGTCCTCGCCGCCCCCGACCTCGTCATCCTGCGCGGCCAGCCCATCGCCGCCTGACGTTCCGCGGGCCGGTTGACGTCGCCGGCGTCAGAGTTTCGTGCCGAAGACCTGGGTCCAGTAGGTGCCGTACTCGCCGCCGACGGCATGGCCGACGCCGATCTCGCGCAGCTGCGGCAGCAGGATGTTCGCGCGGTGGCCGGGGCTGTCCATCCAGCCGGCGACGACCTCCTCGGCGGACGTCTGACCTGCGGCGATGTTTTCGGCGACGCGGGAGTAGCGATAACCGAGCGCGGTCACCCGGTCGGAGACGGTGCGTCCGTCGGGGCTGGTGTGGGCGAAGTAACCACGTCGGGCCATGTCGGCGCTGTGCCCGTCGGCGGCCGCGGTCAACACCGGGTCGACGCTGAGCGGGTGCAGGCCGACCCGCCCACGTTCGAGGTTCGTCAACGTCACGACCTGGGCGAGCATTGGGGGAAGCCCGTCGCCCCCGAAGGGCGCCGCCCCACCGTGCCAGGCGGGTGCCGCACCGGACCTGAACCCCACGGTCGGTCGTGCCCCACCCGGTGCGCCGGGTGAATCTGGAATGCCCATGCCCGGGGGGGTCCGAACGGGCGGGGTCACGATCGGAGCCGGGGCCGGCGCCGGTCGTGGTGGTGCCGCCGGTGACAGCGGGGCCGCGGGTGCCGGCGGAGCTGTGGGTGCCGGTGGGGGTGCTGGCGCCGGTGGGGGAGCTGGCGTCGGCGGGGGCACGGATGGTGCGGCGCTGTGGCCGTCGTCGTCGACCACGACACCGAAGTCGCGGGCAAGGCCGGCGAGGCCGTCGGCATAGCCCTGGCCGACGGCGCGGACCTTCCAGTCCTGCCCGCGGCGATAGATCTCGACCAGGGTGAGCACGGTCTCGAGGGACAGCGGTGGCGGGGTGAAGTGGACGAGCACGGTTCCCCGCAGGTTGTGCAGGGTGACGACGGGGGACGGCAACCGGCCGAAGGACGAACCGTCGTCCTCGGGGCTGGCGGCGAGCACGACCCGTTCGGCCCCGGGGCGTAGCGCCGCCGGGTCGATGGTGATCTCGGTACCGGCCAGGGTGACGCCGGGTGTGCGCGGCTGGTTGTAGAAGACGAAGTCGTCGTCCCCCCTGACCTTGCCGTTCGCCGACACGACCAGAGCGCACAGGTCGAACGGCCCACGCAGGCGCACCAGGACGGGGCCCGGGGGCAGCGGCGCGTTCGCGCCGGGCACCAGTTCTGTCATCCGTCCTACTCTCGTCCGCCGGACCGGGCGTGCGCCGTCCGTCCCTTCTAGGTGTACCGGGTGACGAGCGGCATCACCATCCCCGGTCCGGGCGATGACACCCACCGGACCGATTCCCGTGCATCCCGCAGGGATGGCCCGCACGGACACCCCCGTTCGTGGTCGCTGTTGTGGGCGATTTACTTGTGTAGCCCGATCGGCGGGTCATAACGTCACGTCCGTTGCCGTGATCGGGAGTCTGGGTTTCTTGCTGGCCTGTCCCCGACCGGCCGCCCTCGATCGGGCATGATCAGGTCAGATCTGGTGCGATCGGGCGGGGCCGGAAACGGCGGTGGGGGGAACCGCCGGGGATGACAGTGGGGCGCGGCCAGCGGGCCCGCCCGGAGCAGATGTGGACCGGTCGTGGACGACGTCATGGGGTTCGCCCTGCTCAGTCTTGGTTCCGGTGCGCTCTACGCGCTGGTCGCCGCCGGTGTCGTGGTCATCGCCCGCGGGGCCGGGGTTCTCAACATGGCGCAGGGCGCGCTGGTCGCCTGGTCGGCCTATGTCCTGCATGGGCTGCACGGGCCGTGGGGGCTGCCCCTGCCGCTGGCCGCGGTGCTGGCGGTGGGCTCGACCTCGGCGATCGGGGTCGCCTTCCATGTTCTGGTCATGCGCCCGCTGCGGGAGGCCACGGCGCTGTTGCGCCTGATGGCGACCCTCGGGCTGCTGATCATTCTTGAGTCGTCGCTGACGCTGATGTTCGCCGGCGCCGTACGAACCTCCCCGGCGGTGCTGCCCGGCGGCAGCGTCACCCTGTTCGCCACGGACATCGAGGTCAGCATCCTTGCCCGGCTCGGCGCGGTTGCGGTGCTGGTCGGAGCCCTGTGGGCGGTGTTCCGGTTCACCACACTCGGGCTTGCCGCGACCGCCGCCACCGAGAACCCGCGGGCGGCCGAGACCTTCGGCTGGTCGGTGGACGCACTGGCCGCCGCGGCCTGGGGGGTCGGCGCGGGCCTGGCCGGACTCGCCGGTGTGCTGCTCGCGCCGCTGCAGAACCCGCTGTCCTCGTCGAACCTGTTGCTGCTGATCGTGCCGGCGCTCGCCGTGGCGCTGATCGGCCGGTTCCACTCGTTTCCCGTGGTGCTCGCCGGCGGGCTCGTTCTCGGCCTGGTCGAGGTGGAGACCCAGTACGAGCTGGTCGCGCATCACCCGTTCTGGCGGGGCATCGACCGGGCCATCCCGCTGGCCGTGATCGTCTTCTATCTGGCGGTGCGCGGTCGCGGTCTGCCCGAACGGGGCCATGTCGCCGAACGCCATCCGGTGCTCGGCAGCGGACGGGTGCATCCCCGTGCCCTCGCCGTGCTGCTTGCGACCACGCTCGCCGCGGTGTGGTGGGTGCTGCCGACCGACTGGGTGGACGCGCTGGACGCGAACGCCCTGTGGGCGCTGATCATCCTGTCGGTGGTGGTGCTGGTCGGGTTCACCGGGCAGCTCTCCCTCGGGCAACTGGCGTTCTCCGGGATCGCCGCGTTGATCGCCGGACGGCTGGTGGCCACCCGTGGCTGGCCGCTGGAGGCCGCGATGGCCGTCGGTGTCGCCGGGACGGCGCTGGTCGGACTGCTGTTCGCGCTGCCGGCGCTGCGCACCCGGGGGCTGCAGCTCGCCGTGGTCACCCTTGGCCTCGGTGCGGCCGTCGACGCGCTGCTGTTCCAGCGGGGCTACCATTCGCCACCCCCCGAAGGGACCGGCGGGGAGCTCGGTTCGCTGTTCGCGGACCTGTCCCGTCCGGAGGGGACCGTCGTCGGTCACCAGCGCTTCCTGGGCGTGCGGCTGGACCCGCTGAACGATCCGCGCGGCTTCGCAACCGTCTCGGTGGTCGCGTTCGTGCTGGTCGCGCTCACTGTGGCGAACCTGCGCCGAGGCCGGGCCGGACGCCGCCTGATCGCCGTGCGCACCAACGAACGGGCGGCCGCCGCCCTGGGCATAAGTGTTGTCGGCGCCAAGCTGTACGCGTTCGCGCTGTCGGCGGCGATCGCCGGCTTCGGTGGCGTGCTCTACGCGTTCTACCTGTTCGGCGAGAACGGCAACATCGACTACGGCCGTGGGAACTTCGCGCCGTTCCCGTCGATTCTGCTGATCTCCTATGCGGTGGTCGGCGGCGTCGGCTGGGTCAGCGGCTCGTTCACCGGCGCCCTGCTCGCGCCCGGAGCACTGCTGGCCCGCGCGGGGGTGACGGTCGGGGGCTGGCTCGGCCGGCTCGGCTGGCTGCTACGGGCCATCCTCGCCGCTGTCGGTGGCCTGCTGGGCCTGGCCGGGACGGCGGCGCTGCAGCGCGACCCACGTACCGCCTACCGCCTGGGCCATGCGCACCGCCTGGTCGGGCCAGCCGCCCGCCGCTGGCTGCCCTGGCTCGGCGCGGCTCTCGCCGCCGCCCTCGCGGCCCTGCTCAGCGGCGCGATGCGCCATGTGCTGACCCATCCCGACCGGTACGTGCCCCTGATCGGCGGCATCATCCTCGTCGTCGTACTGTCCCGTTCCGGCGGTGGGATGGCGCCGGAGAACGCCCGCACCGCAGCTGCGCTCTATGACCGCTTCGTCCCGCGTGCCGCCGAACGCCGTAGCCGCGCCGACGCCACCCGCCTCCACCGCGCCCTCGGCCCCACCCCCTGTGCCACTGCCACCCCCCGGTCGGGGCAGGCGGCCCGACCGGAGCCTGCGGGCGCGGTGGGGCGGCAGGCCCGGTCGGGGGAGCCGACAACGTTGTCGGTGTGGGGACTCACGGTCCGGTTCGGTGCGGTGGCCGCGGTGCGTGACGTCGACCTACGGGTCGAACCGGGCCAGGTGGTCGGCATGATCGGCCCGAACGGTGCGGGCAAGACCACCGTGATTGATGCGATCACCGGCTACACGCCGTCCACCGTGCGGTCGATGACGCTCGGTGATATTCGGCTGGACCGTCTGGCCGCCCACCGCCGGGCCCGTGCCGGCATCAGCCGGTCGTTCCAGAACCTCGAACTCTTTGACGACCTCACCGTTCTGGAGAACATCCAGGCCGCCAGCGACCGGCGCGACGCCGCCGCCTACCTCACCGACCTGTTTCTGCCCCGGTCGCGCCCGCTGCCCGAGCCCGCGCTCGCCGCCATCGACGCCTTCAACCTGCGCGGGGACCTGTTGCGCACGGTCTCCGATCTGCCGTACGGACGCCGTCGCCTGCTGGCCATCGCCCGCGCCGTCGCCGCCGGGCCCGGCGTGCTGTTGCTCGACGAGCCGTGCGCGGGTCTGGACGAGTCCGAAAGCGCCGAGGTCGCGGCCCTGCTCCGTCGCCTCGCCGACGACTGGGGCCTCGGCATCCTGCTCAACGAGCACGACATGGATGTGATCATGGGAGTGTGTGACCGCGTCGTGGTCCTCGACGCCGGAGAGCTCATCGCCGAGGGACCGCCCGCCCAGGTGGCCGTCGACCCTCGGGTGCGCACCGCCTACCTCGGCGATGTGGACGCGGCCGACTCCCCGTCCTGTCACCGAGCGCCGCCCTCTCCGGGGGCGGATGCGGTACCAAGGCCGTCCACGGCCGCTCGGGTGGGGAAGATCTGATGCCTCGCGGCGGGGGAAGCGCGACGGCGGACGTCGGCAACCGGCCGGTGGTGCTGGCGGCCCGTGGGCTGTCGGCCGGGTACGGGGCTGGGCCGGTCGTGCGCGATCTTGACCTTGAGGTCAGGGCGGGCGAGGTCGTCACCCTGCTGGGCCCGAACGGGGCAGGCAAGACGACGACGCTGCTGGCGCTTGCCGGCGCCCTGGTCCCGACGGGCGGTGCCGTCCACCTCGACGGGAAAGCCTCCCGGGCGCCCCTGCACGAACGGGCCAGGCATGGTCTGAGCCTGGTGCCGGAGGAACGCTCGGTCGTGATGAGCCTGACCGTGCGGCAGAACCTGCGCGTCGGACGGTGCGACCCCGCACGTGCCCTGGAGATCTTCCCCGAACTCGGCGAGCATCTCGATCGCCGGGCCGGCCTGCTCTCCGGTGGCCAGCAGCAGATGGTCGCGCTCGCTCGGGCGCTCGCCCGGCGGCCCACGATCCTGCTCGCCGACGAACTGTCCCTGGGCCTGGCCCCCCAGGTGGTCCAGCGCCTCCTGGGCGCCGTGCGCGCCGCGGCCGACGCCGGACTGGCCGTCGTCCTCGTCGAACAGCACGTGCGCAGCGCCCTGGCCATCGCCGACCGGGTCCACGTGCTGCGGCACGGCGTCGTTGCCTGGTCCGGGACGGCCGCCGAGGCGAACGCCGACCGCGACCGGCTGCTCGGCGCCTACCTGCCCGTCGAGCCCGTCGAGCCCGTCGAGTCTCCCGGACCCGTCGAGCCCCTCGGACCCGTCGAGCCCCTCGAGGCCAGCCAGCCGGGCGGATCGGCCGGCTGGCGGCGAGCGGGTCAGCCGGCCGACCGGCGGGTCAGCCGGCGTGACCGGCAGGCCTGACCGGGCGGATCAGCCGGCAGCACGGCGGAGGATGTCGAGACCGTTGTAGGTGTCGGTGCCCAGGGAGATGAAGGACTTCGACGCGCTGTCCCAGCGGGCCCCACGCAGGGTGGAGTTGAAAATGCGCTCGGCGCCGGGGATCGGCGTGGTGGCGGTCAGGTCCAGCGGGGGGACGATGCCGCCGAGGTCCAGGTGCTTGGTCCTGTTCAGCTGGGCGAGCAGGTTCGCCGCGGTCAGGCCGCCGGAGACCTGGTTGCCGACCTTTTCGGCGATCTGCACGGACAGCCAGGCGTCCGTGGTACTCGTGCTGGTGCGCAGGGCGGGGGCGGCGTCGGCGTCCCCGGCAGCCTGCTCGGCGTCCAGTTCACGCACCATCCGGGCGACCTCGGGGAACTGGCCGGCCTGGCTGAACTCGGGGAACGCGGTGGCGACCACGAGACGGTCGGCGGCCGGGCCGAGGGTGGCGAGGTACTTCGGTGAGAGGGTTCCGCCGGCGTGGCAGGTACGCACCTGCTGGCCGGACTTCCCGATGACCGAGTAGGCAGCCTGGTCGAACACGACGAGGACGGCGCCGTCCGCGCCGGAGCGGGTGAGCTGGGTGATCGTCGGCGCGAAGTCGCTGGTCGTGATCGGGATACGGATCTTCGGGTCGATCGGGTGGCCCGCGGCCCGGCCACCGCCGACGGCCATGGTGATCAGCCGGTCGCTGGCGCTGAGGTCGTAGCCGACCAGACCGATGTGGCGGGCGCCCGCCTTGGCGAGCAGGGTCGGGCACACCGCCGGGTAGAAGGTCAGTGGGCTGATGACGAAGCTGATCGGTGAGCTGAGTTCGGAGCCGTCCGCGGAGACGCCGGCGGAACCGATCGACGGGATGCCGGCCTTGGCCAGGATGGGCATGATCCCACCGGACCCGCTGATCTCGCCAACCACCGCGAGCACGTGCTCGTCCACGGCCTGCTGGGCGCATTTCTTCGCCGTGGCGGCGTCGTTTCCCTCGTTGCAGTGCTCAAGGACGACCGGATGCCCGCCGATACCGCCGCGGGCGTTGACGCCGCGGACGGCGGCCTTCGCGGCAGCGACCATCTCGGGATAGTTGGTGCCGGCGGTGCCCGTCGGCGCGATGATCATCAGCTTGACCGGGCTACCCTCGGCGCTGCTCGAGCCCGAGGCGCCGGACGTGCCGGACGTCGTGCCGGAGCTGGCGCTGTCCGAGCCGGAACCGCCACCGCAGGCAGCCAGCGTTGCCATGAGCACGGCGGTCACCGCCGTCATGGCAAACCTGCCCAGCCCGCATCGTCCTCGCACCCTGCCGCCTCCTCGTTCGTGTCCCGGCTCTGCGCGACGGCAAGGTCCACGCGCCTGGGGAGCCCCTTGCGGGGATCACTGCTCCGACTATCTCGTTACTCCGTTGGGAGCCTCGAAAACCCCAAGTCGCGTCACGGATAGCACCACTGGGCTACGTATGAGCGATTCCCGATGAGACATCCGGGCCATGCTTCGGTGGCGGTCCGCATGGTCCGTTCGGACGGGCATCAGGAGAGGCGACAGGTGAACGCCACCGGGTCCCGTCACGGTAGACCGCAGTGGTCCGACCGCAGTCAGTGGGGTGACTGCGGGACGGGGTGCGGCGCGCTCAGATCACCTGGGACCAGGCGTAGGTGAAGCCCATGATCTGGTCGACGAGGGTCTCCAGGGCGCTCGCGGTGGCCTGGTCGGTCAGGCGGCCGTCGGCGTCGGCGATGGTGGGGGAGGCCGAGGTGTCGAGCAGGATGGCCTGGGGGGTCGGCCAGCCACGCAGGGAGTGCACGGTCGAGCGCAGGGCGGTCAGCGCCGTCCCCGCCGAATCGGCGCCGGGGGCGGTGACGATGAGTCCGACCGGGCGACCGTCGAGGTGGGGACGGGGGGCGCCGCGCAGGTCGTCGAGATAGTCGAGGGCATTGCTGACCAGGCCGGAGACCCGGCCGTGCTGGGCGGCGGTCGCGATGACCAGCGCGTCGCACTGCTCGACGGCGGCGAGCAGGCGCAGTGCCCCGGGGCCGCGCTCGGGCCGCTCGGGGGAGTACATCGGCAGGTCGAGTTCGCCGGAGCCGAACAGCAGGGTCTCGGCCCCGGCCTGCGCCATCGTGCCCAGCGCGCCGGCGAGCAGCCACTGGGTGAGCGAGTTGGGCTGCGTCGTGCCGCCGAGACCGACGATCATCGGACGGCGTCGCCGCGTCCGCACCGCCCCCAGCCCACCGGAGGCCAGGCCGTCCAACCCACCGCCGCCGGGCGTCCCCGTTCCCAGGCCCGGGCCGGACGGGATCGCACCGAGATCGTGCGCGGTCAGCGTGCCGAAACTGCCGGGTGACACTCCGCGGAGGTCGTCGGACGGCGCGGCACCGAGACCGCCGGCACCCCCGGAGCCGCTGCGGCGGGACGTCCGGGTGGGCAGCGGACGCGATGCCTCGGACGACCCCAGCGGACCGGCCTCACCCGCGGGCCCGCCGGGCCCGCCACCCGACGACCACCCCGCGCCGTACGAATCCCCCACGACCCCTCCTCGGTCCCTGTGCCCGGCCGTCTCGCGTCATCCGTGCCCGTCTCGTTGCGGGCCACCGCCGGACGACCGTACCCCCACCTTTGTTCCTATCCGACCCGCGGAGATCATGCACCGATGGGGGGTACGAGTTACTATCCCGGCCGGAAGTTTCGAGATCTCGACGGTCCGGTGTCAACGCCACCGTGGTTTCTCGATGTGATCCTCTGGTTGTCCGATACCGGTCTGCCGTCAGCCGACGACGTGCGATTCGCACACCCCACCCATCCCGCACACGGCGTCGTCCCTGGCCGCCTCGTCCATCACGTTCACGGGATCCCGGGCCGGCTCGCCGGTCGGGCGGCAGGCCGCCTCGTCGGCTGCGGCGTGGGCCGCTCCGTCGGCCGGGCGCACGCCCGGCTGAGG